>PBBF01000010.1 GCA_002717745.1 Acidobacteriota bacterium | reverse complement strand
TAACGGATTAGCTATTCCGGTGGTGTCTGTCGATCTTCCAACTGGTTTGTCAGCTGACTCCCATGACGTGACAGGTGAAGCTATTGAAGCGACCTTGACTGTGACAATGGGCGCGCCGAAGTTGCCCCTTGTGCTCCCTCCAGCAGAAATATACGGTGGCGATGTGGTTGTTGCTGACATCGGTATTCCATCAGAGGTGATCAATGGCCTTGCGGGTCCAAAGATTGCGTTAATTACTCGTGAAGGAATTCGTGGTTTGATTAGTGCCAGGAATATAGAGACCCATAAAGGGGATTTTGGTCATGTCCTACTGGTAGCGGGTTCGGTGGGGAAGTGTGGCGCTGCTGGGTTAGCAGGCATAGGAGCTGTTAAGAGTGGAGCTGGGCTTGTTACTGTGGCCACCCCTCGGTCTTGCCAGGCCGTGGTTGCGGGCTATGCACCGGAATACATGACAGAAGGGCTTCAAGAAACATCAGACGGTTCTATTGATTCAGCGGCACTAGAGCAGGTGCTCGGACTACCAGCGGACATTATTGCGATTGGTCCGGGTCTAGGTCGGGGCCCTTCGGTAGCGAAGTTTATCGATGGACTGTTAGAGCGTAGTGGGGTGCCTTTGGTGCTCGATGCCGATGCACTCAACGTATGCGCGGATAACAATAACTTATTACACGGCAGGAATGGCCTTGATGTGATCGTGACGCCGCACCCTGGTGAGATGGCAAGGCTTCAGGGTACCTCAGTTGAGGATGTGCAAACGAATCGAATTGAAGCTGCTCGTTCCTTGGCGATGGATCGTTCTGTCTACGTCGTGCTTAAAGGGCATCGAACCGTGGTTGCGTGTCCAAACGGTTGTATTTTCATTAACTTAACAGGTAATCCTGGCATGGCCACCGGCGGCTCAGGTGATGTGTTAACTGGCGCGATCTCTGCCTGGACTGCACAGCTTCTTGATTCTGAAACTGGGTGTAAAGTCGCGGTTTATCTCCACGGTTTGGCAGGCGATTTAGCAGAGGATGATGAGGGTGAGGTCGCTATGAGTGCAGTCGACATCACTCAATATTTGGGAGCAGCATTCCTCGATCTAACGGCTGAGCAGGCCAGAGAGGTCCAAGAGTAGGCGCTATTAGCGCGTCTTTTGATATGCCCAAACGACGTACTATTTCTGAGTTTGAAACGGAGCAGGTTGGTGCACATTTTGCGGAGGGTCTTATTCCTGGAGCTATTGTCTTGCTCTATGGCGAATTGGGTTCTGGTAAGACCGCGTTTGTCCGGGGATTGGCTGGGGCTCTCGGAGTAAAACCAAGCGATGTAAGTAGTCCAACTTTCACATTAATTCAGGAATACCGCGGTCGTGTAACGGTGAATCACGTCGACCTCTACCGCCTGTCAGGGGCTGAGATTGATGATTTGGGATTGGAGGAGCTCACTACTGACAACTCAATTGTTGTTATTGAGTGGGCCGACCGCCTTGTCCGACCGCTCCGTGGGGCGCACGAGGTTAGGATTATTGATCAGGGAGCGGACCTGCGAGACATTCTGATCGAAGGCGCTAAAGAAGCGACGCGAGATTGTTAGGTCTACTCCGACCGATAGTTGGGCGCCTCTTTTGTGATGACCACGTCGTGGACGTGGCTCTCTTTGATGCCAGCGGGTGTGATTCGAACTAGTTGTGCGCGGCGTTGTAGATCTGAAACTGTTTCACATCCAGAGTAACCCATGCCGGCTCGAAGGCCTCCGACCAACTGGTGCAAGAGGCCGGCGAGGCTACCCTTGTGGGGCACGCGGCCCTCGATACCCTCGGGCACTAATTTCGGTGTATCATCCGCCGTTCCGTCTAATTCAAACTCGTCCTGAAAATATCGATCCCGGCTTCCACGCCGCATTGCACCGAGAGAACCCATACCACGGTATTCCTTAAAACTTCTACCCTGATATAGGATTAACTCGCCTGGGCTTTCGTCGGTGCCAGCGAATAAGCTACCGATCATCGCCAGACTGGCTCCAGCTGCAAGGGCCTTCGTTATATCACCTGAATAGCGAATGCCACCATCTGCAATGATTGGTATATCGTGGCTATTGGCCACCTTGGCGCAGTCCTGAATTGACGTAATCATCGGCATTCCGATCCCGGCGATTATCCGAGTTGTGCAGATCGACCCCGATCCGATGCCGACCTTCACTGCATCAACGCCGAGGTCAATTAACGCCTGGGTCGCTGCGCCTGTTGCCACATTACCAGCGATGAGGTCGATGGTAGGAAAAGCAGCTCTCACTTGCTTAATCATTTCCATGACACCAGCAGAGTGGCCATGAGCAGAGTCAATTACTAATACGTCTGTATTTGCGCCGACGAGCGCCTCTGCCCGCTCCAATGTATCTTTCGCGATGCCAATTGCAGCTCCTACGCGAAGTCGTCCCAGGTCGTCTTTGCAGGCATTTGGATACTTTATGACCTTTTGAATATCCTTCACGGTAATCAGGCCTTTAAGCATATGGTTCTTGTCGACAACTAGAAGTTTCTCGACTTTGTGACGATGTAAGATGTCCTTCGCTTGGTCGAGGGTGGTTCCGATTGGCACGGTTATTAGATTATCTCGCGTCATGAGCTCAGCGATCGGTCGTTGAGTATTACCTTCGAAGCGGAGGTCTCGGTTAGTTAAAATGCCAACGAGTCGTCCCTCTTTACTGCCATCCTTGGTAATCGGAACGCCAGAGATTCGATATTTTTTCATCAGATCGAGCGCTTCTTCAATCCGATTTGTCGGCGATAGAGTGATCGGATTGACGATCATTCCACTCTCTGACCGTTTCACTCGATCAATCTCTGACGCTTGTTCCTCAATGGATAAATTCTTGTGAATGACTCCCATTCCGCCGTGCTGCGCCATGCTTATGGCTAAGCTAGACTCGGTCACGGTGTCCATTGCAGCACTTATGATTGGAGTTTCCAGTTTAATGTTTCGCGTTAACCATGTGCCGATGTTTACCTGACTCGGCAAGACCTTCGATTCCTGAGGTACGAGTAGGACGTCGTCAAAGGTGAGAGCTGTCGAAGGACCAACCTCGCGAAACGCCGAGGTTTCGGCTTCATGTTCTTTAAAGGTCATTGCAGATCCATTAGTTCAGGCTCCATGGCACTTTTTATATTTCTTGCCACTGCCGCAGGGGCATGGAGCGTTACGTCCCACTTTTGGCGTCTCGCGGCGAATTGTACGGACGGCAGCGTCGTCGCCGCCGATTCGAGCAGGCCGTGGTTGTTGTTGGCCTGCGCTGGGAAGTGCTTGGGGAGATTCACCCGGGTTATTAAAGACTAAATTGGAAGCAGGTTGCGTTTGAGGCCTCCTGGGTAGTTCCGAGCCTGGTTCCTGAGTCATTGGACGAAGGCGCCAGAGATATTTAACTGTTTCATCATCGATTCGCTCTTTCATGGCTTGAAAGAGGGCGAAACTCTCACGCTTGTACTCAACGAGCGGATTTCGTTGACCGTAACCTCGAAGACCGATTCCTTCCTTAAGATGGTCTAGGCCATACAAATGATCTTTCCACTGCGAATCCACGATCTGGAGCATTACATCACGCTCGATTCGCCTTAATAGCTCAGGGCCTAAGGTCGATTCCTTCTCTTCGTATTTTGACTTTGCCTGGCGCCAGACAGCATTATGGATTTCCTCTGCACCTGAGCCTTCAAAATCGACATCTGCGAAAGCTTCGCTATCAAGACCGAACAGCTCGCCAGCGTTTCGTTTCAGGGCTTCGGTGTCCCACTCATCTGGGTCAATCTCGTCCCCACAGTAGGTGACAACGCAAGAGTCAAGGGCTTCTTCACCTAAGGTTAAAAGATACTGTTGTGTGTCGACGATGTCATCTTTAGCAAGGCGAATCTTATTCTCTAAGAGCTCGCATCGCAGTGAGTACACGTTTTCACGCTGTTTGTTCATCACGTCGTCATACTCGAGCAGATGTTTTCTAACGGAAAAATGCTGCGCCTCAACCTGGCGCTGTGCCCGCTCAATAGCCCTAGTGACCATCTTGTGCTCTATTGGAACGCCATCCTCCATGCCTAATCGCTGCATTAGTCCAGAAATTTTGTCTGAACCAAAAATGCGCATCAAATCGTCTTCTAGGGAAAGATAAAATCGTGAGGAACCGGGGTCACCCTGGCGTCCCGCTCGACCCCGAAGCTGGTTATCAATACGGCGCGCCTCATGCCTCTCGGTAGCGAGGATGTGTAAGCCCCCTGCTGCAACCACGGTGCCATGATCAAGCTTTGTTTGCTCTTGAAACCTAGCGAGTCGGAGTTCCCAAGCCTTTCGAGGAACCTGGTAGAGACTGTCAAGATGGTTAAAGTGAATTGACTCGTCATTATCGAGTCGTTGCTCTTCTCCCTTGGGAAGGCGATCGACTACGCCGTCAGCCAGGCACTGCTGGCGAGCCATGAACTCAGCGTTTCCCCCTAGAAGGATGTCNGTGCCACGGCCTGCCATATTAGTGGCGATGGTGACGGTGCCAGGNNGGCCAGCTTGGGCAACAATCTCNGCCTCCTTGGCATGGTATTTTGCGTTCAATACGACATGTTGCACGCCACGTCGTTTTAGAAGCGAAGATAGCCTTTCAGATTTCTCTATGGACACGGTTCCAACGAGAACTGGTCGTCCAGNAGCCTGTTGCTCGATAATATCTTCAACGATGGCATTAAATTTTTCNTGCTCGGTACGATAAATAGTGTCGGGTTCNTCTCGTCGTAGAAGCACTCGGTTTGTCGGNANNACTGCNACGTCGAGTTTATAGATNTTTCCGAATTCCGCTGCNTCNGTATCAGCTGTTCCCGTCATTCCAGNGAGTTTCTTATATTTGCGGAAGTAATTCTGGAACGTCACAGTCGCAAGNGTCTGGTTTTCCCTTTCGATNTTNACCTTTTCTTTAGCTTCTACGGACTGGTGAAGTCCGTCGGACCAACGTCGTCCGGGCATTAAGCGACCAGTAAATTCATCCACGATGACNACATGACCGTCCTTGATCATGTAGTCAACNTCGCGCTTGAAAAGCGAGTGAGCACGNAGGGACTGNTTGACGTGGTGTAGAAGTGGCATATTGGCCGGNTCGTAAAGTCCGCCTGGGCTCAGCCGATGCGCCAATAATTCNTCTGCCTTGGCCATCCCGCTNTCNGTGAGAGTCGCGGTTTTATGCTTTTCGTCGACGAGAAAATCNCCGGTTTCTTCGAGGGCNTCACGATCTTCAGCCTTNACGTCGCCTTGAGTGACAGCGCCAGGCTTTAACTTTGGAATAATCCGATTGACTTCGGAATAAAGTTCCGTAGATTGNTCAGCAGGGCCTGAAATAATAAGCGGGGTNCTNGCNTCATCAATGAGAATACTGTCGACNTCGTCCACGATTGCGAAGTTGTGGCCTCGCTGAACGTATTGTGAGAGCTCAAACTTCATATTGTCGCGGAGATAATCAAAGCCNAACTCGTTATTAGTTCCGTAAGTAATATCGCACCNATATGCGNCCTGTCGTTCTANGTCNCGGAGATCATGNTGGATTACACCGACANTCATNCCGAGGAATTGATAAATNCGACCCATCCATTCGGAGTCACGCCTNGCGAGATAATCATTNACTGTGATGACATGNACGCCTTCGCCAGCGAGGGCGTTAAGATAGGCNGGTAAAGTTGCTACAAGGGTCTTGCCTTCCCCTGTCTTCATCTCTGCAATGGTTCCACGATGAAGGAGGATTCCGCCGATTAGTTGGACATCGAAGTGCCGCATTTNAAGGATGCGGCGACTTGTTTCTCGGACAGTCGCAAAAGCTTCAGGAAGAAGTTCGTNGAGGGTTTCGCCCTGGTTGAGGCGCTNTCGAAATTCAGCAGTCTTCTTTTTTAGATCGNTNTTGNTAAGGGTCTGGATATGNCCCTCACTCTCATTAATTGCAGAGACGATCGGCCGGAGCCGCTTGAGCTCTCGGTCGTTTCTGGTGCCGAAGACCTTGGCTAAGAGGGTGTCGAACATGCGCGATTCGGNACGGGCACAGATAGGCGCGTCACGATGCGGATATTCGATCGATTNTATTGGAGGAACTCAGATCCGTCAAGAGAAGGGTTCAGGGAGGNNCTGAGGTGAAGGGGTGGAATCAGTTCGTTGAGAGGGATTCAGACGGTGAAAGGAATCGGTAGGGATTAATCGGTCGACCGTCTGCCCAAATCTCATAGTGCACATGTGAGCCAGTAGAGCGGCCTGTNGAGCCNACATAACCTATNAGGTCTCCACGGGCGACTTGGTCGCCACCTCCGACGGTAAAGCTCGAGAGNTGGCCGTAACGTGTTCTCAGGCCAAAACCGTGGTCGATGACAATGAGCTTCCCAAGGTTNCCAGTGGGTTTNGCAGATACGANTCGGCCGGCTGCNGTGGCGAGCACCTNTTGNCCGTNAGGTGTTGAAATGTCGACNGCGCGATGAAATGCCCGAATTCCGGTAAACGGATCAATGCGGTAACCGAATGCGCTTGAGAGATAGCCATGNGGGTCCGTTGGCCAAATCTGGGGCGTAGCGTTCGCTAAAGCGCTTCGGTNTTCGACGGAANANCGNATGTCTTGGAGACGACCATCNAGGCNCGCGAGCAGGTCTTTTAACATCGTAAAGGTAGTTCGAGGTGACGTTAGTGCAACCGTATACAGAGGATTAGAGGTTATGGCCCCGGCACCGCCACCNATAGCTCNNGCCTTCAGTNCCGCGGGCAGTTGNTTAAGAGCTTCAAGGGCTCGTGGGTTTAAAACGGCNCGGTTATCGATATCGGCCACGACCNCTTCGAGCGCGGCAATTTCGCTNCCAAGGCTCGTTGTNGCGCTNCGGTAGCCTGAATTNTCNACTTCAAGAGATGCGAGGTTCGTCTTGAGCCTGTTNAGCTCCGTTGAGGCTAGCCAGCTANCTCCAAAGCCTAGNAGAATGGGCGTACCAAGAATAGCCACGAGCAGCCCAATAGCNGAGCGAAGGTTGAGCGTAATTCGACGNATTACCCCNCTAGAGCGGTCGGCTACGACTACGGTATAGCGATTCNTAAGCATTTTTNGCNCNAAAAGNCNTGNCNAGTCTACTAAATTAGANGTATTNNTGCACAGANTCTCACAAAACTACCATATTTAGTGATTGCTCGGNAGCCCTGNCAGGAAANAGCGNNTTCCTTCAAAATNCCTCAGCCCTTANTACTTACGGGGNNCAATAAGACCCAATANAGNTATCGTCGNGAGGGAGTCGTCCCTGTAGGGAGCCGTTGCCCTGGAAATGNACGANNGNTCGGTCGGNGCTGAGAAAATCAGCTACAAATGGTCGNCAGGGGANAGTGNTNACTTTNNTGNCCCCTCGGGGAANAATNTCTCNACTTCGTNATGCGGCCGCGAAATAACGTGTACTGAAACGAGTTCGCCCACACGACGAGCCGCNGCGGCGCCCGCATCAGTNGCGGCCTTAACGGCGNCAAGNTCGCCTCTGACCATCACTGTCACGTAGCCGGCNCCGANGTACTCTTTACCGATGAGCACCACTTTGGCGGCTTTGACCATGGCGTCCGCTGCANCAACCGAACCGACNAGCCCTTTGGTCTCGATCATGCCAAGTGCTTCGAGTGGCATNAGGTTCCTCCAGCCAGATAATTCAGGCGGGTTTATNGATGCTATTNAANAAAAACGCGCNGGCAATGTAACATGCAGCAGCGNTTACGACAACTGCTTGTGCTATCATCNNCGCCGTTTNNTACTCGANNGCTTCGNNGGATGCCCTCACCACTCAGCCTTCACTGGCAGGAAGANATCTGATGGGTCGACCGTTCTGGACCGCACTNGTGNTAGGCCTAGCGGTGNCAGGTTGCGCTGNACCGCCNCCTGATCCGATTGCCAATGTNAAGGTGACGCTGGACCGNAGCGAAGTGGTNCTAGGCAGTGTCGTCGGCATGGCCTACCAGTTTTCGATACTGAACGGGCAGTCNTCTTTAGCTGAAGACTATCGCGTNTTCGTTCACTTTGTGGATGGTGATGGTGAGGTNATGTGGACGGATGATCACAATCCACCGCGTCCGACATCGACTTGGTTGCCAGGGCAAGTGGTTGGTTACGAACGAAAAGTATTTCTACCAATGTATCCCTACATTGGCACGGCGACTATTCGAGTNGGATTGTATCTAACAGATGGCGGAGNNCGNTTGGCTCTAGTTGGNGATGACGANGGTTCTCTTTCCTANAAGATTGGAACACTTGAACTCTTGCCCCAGTCGGAGAATGTATTCCTTATCTTTCAGGAAGGATGGCACGATCCCGAGATNATGCCAGGCGACCACGATCTTCAGTGGCGATGGACAANGGGAAACGCAACAATTGNATTTCGAAATCCTCGGAGGGATGTGNTGTTGTATTTNAGAGCTGATGGTCGCCCTGATCTCGTTGGTGGGCCCCAGGGAGTCAGTTTGGAAATCGAGGANCGCGAGGTTGCAGGATTCGTGATCGAAAATAATCAGGCTGAGCTGTGGGAAATTCCGATTACACAAGAGCAGCTAGGTGATGAGAANATGGTTCAGCTTAGGATTTCCGTTGACGGGGCATTTATTCCCGCGGAGCGATCGGCTACNAATAACGATGACACTCGCGAACTCGGAATTCGGGTTTTCGATATTCTCATTGATGCACACGGCTANAACACNTTGGTGCTNTCAAGATTAGGTAGACTGATTNAATNAACTCCTTNAAATTACTCGCTGNGNTGAATTNATTCNGGACTTGTTTTCCATCCTCGGTGCGAAAGACGGTAGTGGATGACTAGGCTAGAGACTAGTGCGCAAAGNACGTATGGCGAAGCAGCAACCGTGGAGCGGAAGAGAAGTGCGCCGATGCCAAATAATGTGCNGTAGACTAGCGANCATCCAGCCANCCAGTCGACAAAAAGCATGCCGATNCTCTCTGGCGCCGGCTCTTCGGCTATNCGTGCAACGCGTTTCCACCCTGGNCCNCCAGGTTTCACTCGTCGATAGAACTTAATGAGATGCGCCATAGGTTCAGCGGGGGTCAGAAACGTGATCAGTAGCCAGCATATGGTTGTCCAGGTAACGAGGTAGAGCAATGAAGATGGAAATGCTACTTCGGTGAACAGCTTGAGATAGGTAAACCCCGCGACCGCGGCGATGAGGGCGGCAATCTCAGACCAGGCGTTCACTCGCCACCAATACCATCGGAGAATGAGCACTAATCCAATTCCAGCCCCAGATTCCAAGATAAATTCCCACGCCTGTCTGATACTTTCAAGGTAAAAAGTGGTGATCCCGCCGAGAACCATCAGTAGGAGGGTTGTTACACGTGATGCAACTATGTAGTGTGGTTCAGTTGCCCGGGTGCGCACAAAACGCCTATAGAAATCGTTGATTATGTAGGAGCACCCCCAGTTGAGTTGGGTGCCGATAGTAGACATGTACGCTGCAAAGAAGGCCGCCAATACTAGGCCGCGCCAGCCCTCCGGAAGGTGATCGCGAAGCGCCATTACATAGGCAGCCTCACGATCTACTGCCGTTGGATAGAGGACGACTGAGGCGAGGCCGACCAGGATCCATGGCCAAGGGCGAACACAATAGTGCGCAATTGTGAACCACAAGGTTGCAAGCAGGGAATGTCGTTCATCTTTAGATGACATCATTCGTTGTGCAATGTACCCACCCCCACTTGCTTCTTGGCCTGGGTACCAGCTTGCCCACCACTGGACGCCCACAAATGCAATGAAAGTGGTAAATGGCAGCGTGAAGGCCTCACCTGGACTTGCATTACCGGTAACTGTTGGTAGGAACTGAAAGGTTGAATCTGGGAGCGCTTCAAGAAGACCGTTAATTCCACCGACTTCAGGGGTTTGGAGCACGAACCAGGCTAATGCCACCGTCCCAACCATCCCGAGGCTGAATTGCACGAAGTCCCCAACAACAACACCCCAGAGTCCTGAGATCGAAGAATACAGACCCGTGAAAGCGAGGCTAACGAGCACTGCGGTTAAGCGATTCCAGCCCAGGGTGACGAGCAGGATTTTCGCCATCGCCAAATTCACCCACCCCATGATGAGGAGGTTGATTGGCAATCCGAGATAAAGCGCACGAAACCCGCGCAGGAAGGCCGCTGGTCGACCTGAGTATCTCAGTTCAACAAACTCTACGTCAGTCAAGATGCCTGCTCGGCGCCAGAGGCGAGCGAATAGAAACACTGCCAGACTGCTACCGAGAGCAGCGTTCCACCAGATCCAATTACCAGCAATTCCGTTATTCGCGACAAGGCCTGCGACGACTAGTGGTGTGTCTGCGGCAAAAGTTGTTGCCACCATTGATGTTCCGGCTAGCCACCATGGTAGGGACCGTCCTGAGAGAAAGTAGTGACCGATACTGCTACCAGCGCGATGGTAGTATGCGACTCCGATCGCCATCACGAAGGCGAAATATCCCGCGATAACTGTCCAATCAAGGAAGGTTAGGCTCATGAAAGTTTAATCAATTAAGCCCGACGCGCGTAGTGCGGTATCGTGCAATGCCGGTCGAAAAGTCTGCATTGCGTTATTGTCTATAGGGTCATGCACTCGATTGGTTAGACACACGATGTATAAGTCGAGCTCAGGGTCGATCCATAGTGAAGTGCCCGTGAACCCAGTATGCCCAATCGCTGATTTAGAGAAACTGTGACCACATGACGAGGTTGGAAGCATTGTGTCCCATCCAAGCGCCCGCGAACTATTAGGAATACCTGTTCCTCGAGTGAATGCTTGCAGGGTTGTTGAAGACACTAGGATTTCGCTACCTCGAAGGTCGCTCATGAGTATTCGCGCAAAACGGCCTACTGCTGGAGTTGAGCCAAAGAGTCCGGTGTGTCCAGCCACGCCTCCCAGGGCCCAGCCGTTGTCGTCATGAACTTCGCCGACGAGCCTCCGACCTCTTAATGAGTTCTCGCCGGTCGGCGCTGTACGAGTTTTCCAACTATCTGGCGGTAGATATCGTAAATCGTCTATGCCACATGATTCGGTCATATTACGGAGTTGGTGGTCTAGGGACTCTTTGGCAAGGTCCTCAACAAGAAATCCGAGCAATATGAATCCCAAGTCGCTATACACCGACATCGTACGTGGAGTGTATTCAAGTGGTAACCGAGAAATCTTTTCTTTAAAGGCATCTCGCTCGCCCTGTTCTTGAAACAAGGGCAAATGTGCTTGTAGGCCAGAACTGTGCGCTAGTAGATCTGCAATTGTTACTACTTCACGATCGGAGCCACGCCAGCCATTCACATATTGATCTATAGGATCGGTCAGTGTCCATCGTCCAGCATCAATGTGTCGCATGGATAGGGTTGTTGTGGCGATGACCTTAGTTAGAGACGCCAAGTCGAAAATGGTGTGATGGTCTGCTGCAGCTGCTTGTGGATCGTAGCTTAAATGTCCGAAGGCCCCTCGCCAAAGGGTTTCTTTCATTCGGCCAATTTCAATACATGCGCATGGAAACACCTTCGTAGATATTGCGCGTTGAACAATTTCGCCTACGCTATCGAAGGTCACGCCGCAACCCCCTTAGAGTTATCGGATACCAGATGTGTAAGCCAGGCTGTGCCGACTGTGACCACCGAACCAATCAGAACGTACCACTGCCACGACACCATAATAATGTTCAACGCAGTGGAGGCTCGTAGTGTTGTCATGAACAATATGCCTACGACGATGCCAGTAAGGACCGAGCGCGATCCAATCCTAGTGGTAAAGATGGCCAGCAAAAAAGTTCCTAATAGAACGCCATTCGTGAATGACGCGATACCTAGCACTTCGTCAACTACACGAGTAGAGAGCTGAATTGCAAGAATAGCGACGCAAAGCTGAATCAGTCCCCAACCGACGGTTGTCCACCTAGACACTCTCAGGTAGTGCTCTTCAGGGCGAGCGTAGCGGGTATAGGGCATGTAGAAGTCTGCCATTAGGGCTGCCGAAGATGAGTTAAGTGAGGAGGATAAGGTGGACATCCCTGCAGCAAAAATTGCGGCGAGAAGGAGTCCGAGAAGGCCAACTGGCAAATGGGTCACCATGAAATGGGGAAGAATACGGTCAGTCTGAATCTGTCCCTCCAAGCTGAAAACGGAGAGATCCCCTTGGGCGTAGTTGGTGTAATACACCCAGAGCATCACCCCGATGACTAGAAAGAGAATGAATTGTAAAAACACTACAATCCCGCTGACTATTAAGGCTTTGGTGGCATCGCGGGAAGTCCGGCTGCAGAGGTAGCGCTGAACCATTAGTTGGTCGGTGCCATGGGTTGCGGTTGTAAGAAAAGCACCGCCGATTACACCTGACCAAAAGGTGTAATCCTTTGAAAGGCTGAGCGTGAAATCGAGTATGTTAAATTTACCAGCATCTGTTGCTACCCGAGTCACTTCGGTCCATCCGCCAGGAATCAGATCAAGCAAGATGATGGCTATCAATCCTGCGCCAAATAGATAAATTGTTAGTTGTATGACATCTGTCCAAATCACTGCGGCCATGCCACCTAGGAAAGTGTAGACCACGGTGACGACAGCAATTACGAGCAACGATAGAACCAATAGTCCAGTATTTGATTCAAGCCCAGGCAGCACGCGTTCCACAAAAAGGGTTGTGCCGGAGGAGGTTAACAATAACGCGGCGAGTACGAGGCCAGTCGCAAAAAGGCGAAAACCATCAGCAAGACTACGGGTTAAAAGGAAGAGTGCGGATGTTAGTCGACGGACGTTCTCGCCAAAACGGAAACCGAGAATTTGGTAAACCGTTAAGACTTCACCCTTAAAATATGTGGGCATTAGGAAAAGCGCTATTGCTAGACGTCCAAATAAGTAGCCGATAACTAGTTGGAGGAACGAGAGATCTGCTCCGTATGCGAAGCCTGGCACGCTGATGAGGCTCACCGTGCTCGTTTCGGTGGCTACTATCGATCCCATAATTGCCCACCAAGGTATTTGGCGGCCAGTTACGAAATAGTCACGGACATTACGTTGTGATCGCGAGAAATAGGCGCCGAATAGGAGTAGGCCGAGTAGGTAAACGGTGAGGACGATNAGATCCAGTGAACGCATCGGAAATCGTTCGGGCGGCCTTCGAAGAACCGTATNCCGTTGGGGCGGTAGGGNTTCTACANTGGTCCCGGGGTAACGGNGCTCACGCGGAAGGCNTCTTTAGCNATCCGCTCGAGATAATTGATTTCNTGCAGCGCTGGGTCGGTCAAGTCTTCATAGGAGAAGAGNGCAANTCCGTCTGCGCGCTGACGCCTAGCNGCTTCAATATTATTAATGGTTTGCCCAACAGACAGGCGATGCGAGCCAATGCCAGCCCAAACTTTACTCGAAGTTGCGATTTNTCGAATTGCGGCAATTTGCTTTTCAAACAGCTCCACGTTTTGGGTATAGGCGGTTGGACAGACTACGTCCAGTAAGCGGGCGTCTAACCATGTGCGCCAATCCTGAAATTGTAGGTTCAATGCATCGTCCTTATCGGGAACTAGCACCGCACTAAAGATTACGTTCGGTTGGTGTTGTTTAACAGTCGTACGTAGTCGCATCAGTAATGATGTTAACCGTGAGCGGCGGAGTGCGGCCCAATGCTCTAAGTAGTAATCGGCATAGATCACATCTTGACCGGCAGGATCGAGTTCAAGTGGTTTAGCGTCCAAGCCTGAAGCCTTAACGCTAGTGCGAAGCTCGTTCATTGCGGAGCGACTGTAATCAAAAGTATCGTCTGGATAGTAGAGTGAATCGAGATGTACCCCATCAAGATGGTAGCGGCTAACGAGGTTAGCCAACATCTTTGCGGAATAACTCGCAGCCTTGGCAGTTAAGGGTGATAGGTAAAGTCCATCAACGGTATCAGGGTTCTCCCTGGTCCAACGCGAGAGAGTGCCAAGGTAAGCAGGGTTCTCCGGTTCGAGCTTTCCTAATTCTTTAGCCAAACTGCGAGGAACCATTAGCCATTCCGGATGACGATACACGATGTGGTCTCTGGAAGTTGGCAGGTCGTTAGCGTCTGCGACTAGGTTGACATTGACCCAGGCGTGCACCCTGAGTCCCGCAGCATGCGCAGATGTAATCAACGCCTTGAGGGGATCGAAGCGTGACGTCTGTAATGTTAGTCCTGTGGTCCGAGGCGTCTTACCAACTATCCAATCCGAGTCACTGTGTCCGCGCACCTCAACTAGCAGGGTGTTGAATCCGTATTTCCGAGCCGTATTAACAACCGCTACAAGAGAGGATGCCGAGTTGAGCGATTGAGCAACCACCCAGAGAGCCCGAACTTCATCAGGCGGCTGCGCGATAACGGCCGGCGTGATAAGTAAGGCCGTGAGGAGTGCAGCGATGGCGATACAGGCTCTGCTCAGTCTCACCACTATATTTATCGGTGCGAAAGAGAACGACTGTAGCAAGGGGCCTGCGCAGGTGTCAACGATAACGTTACTGGCTATTGAGACGAGAACGCAATCGGCCTTCAGCGTCTTCATTGATGGCTTTTCTTACTGCGCCACCAGCCTTTTTTAGCCTCCGCATGGCTTTTGTATACGTCTCCCCAGTTTTTTGCATAACAATCGCTGCCTTGATATTCCACCGCGCACGGCGTAGAAGGACGTCGGCTTGGCTGTACTCTAAATCGGTTACCAGGGCGAGAATACGGCGTGCTCGATCACGATGCTTCTGCGAGGTTCCCTGAGCGTCAACCATTAGGTTGCCGTAGGTCTTGCCAAGTTTCACCATTGGGATGGTGGTTAGCATATTCAAAACCATTTTCGTAGCGGTACCAGCTTTTAGACGTGTCGATCCAGCGATGATCTCCGCGCCAACGGAGGGCGCGATTGTAACGTCTACATATGTTTGCAATTCAGTTCCAGGCCAGCAGGTCACAAAAATAGTCTTCGCGCCAGCTTTACGTGCTCGTGTAAGACCACCGCGAACGAAAGGGGTCATTCCGCTCGCCGAAATGCCAATGATAACGTCACGTTTAGTTGGTTGAGCCCGCGCAACAGCACGGAGACCACCTTCATAGCGGTCATCGAGTTCCTCTCTCGATTGAAAAAAAGCAGTCCGACCCCCTGCCATAATGGCCTGCACCAGGTTCGATGACGTGCCAAATGTTGGCAACATTTCTGCAGCCTCGAGTACGCCGAGGCGCCCACTCGTACCGGCACCGACAAACAGGAGCCTGCCGCCTTTACTGAGCGATTCAGTGATGAGGTCCGTTGCAATCGTTATGCGCTCGCGCTCACGACGAATCGCGCTCACGACCTTACGATCCTCGGCAATCATAAGGTCGACGATGTCAGCGCTTGAGGCTTTATCGATCGCCAGGCTAGCTGGATTGATTGCTTCGGTCGGTAGATCCTGCCACTTCGAACTAGAATTCATTATGGATAATGATGACGAAAGTGCCGGCGAATGCTACCGCCAACTTCGGAGACTGTCAATTGTGTTAGGTGGTGGCTCAATGGTACGGTTCCGCGTGCTAGGCTGAAATTATGACTAGAAGTGTTGTTGATATTCTCACCACGACAAAGAGTTGCAGCGCTGTTGCTGGTGTTGCTCTAGCTGCAATATTGGCCGTTTCTTGCGAGGGTTCGGGATCAAGCTTTGAACCCGAAGAGTCAAATTCACGTCCTCCCAACGTAATCTACCTTTTGGCGGACGACCTTGGTTATGGCGATCTTGGTCGCTATGGCCAAAGGTTAATCAGAACCCCAAATCTTGACCAGCTAGCTACTGAGGGAATGGTGTTTACCCAGCACTATGCTGGTTCAACCGTGTGCGCGCCTTCCCGAGCCTCGTTGATGGGCGGATTGCATACGGGGCATACCGTGATTCGAGGAAATAGAGAGGTGCAGCCAGAGGGCCAACACCCGATTCCGGACAGCCGAATTACACTCGCGGAACGTATGAGGGCGGCGGGTTATCGGACTGCTGCGATTGGCAAGTGGGGCCTTGGTGCACCAGACACGGAGGGCGTTGCGACGCGCCAAGGATTTGACTACTTTTTTGGTTACAACGGACAGCGAGAGGCGCATTCCTATTATCCGGATCACTTGTGGCGTAACGAAGAGCGGGTCGATTTGGAAGGTAACCAAGCCGGCGCAAGGGGCATCTACAGTCATGATTTACTAGTCGAAGAAGTTTTACGGTTTGTTCGGGATGCGGCTGGAGCGCCGTTCTTTTTGTATGTGCCGTTTACGATTCCACACGCTGGACTAGATGTTCCCGAGAACTCGATGGCCCCATATCTTGGGCACTTCGAGGAGACGCCTTCAGAGAAGCAGGGTCGATACATAGCGCAATCAACCCCACGGGCCGCCTTCGCTGGAATGGTTTCAAGGCTGGACCGAGATATCGGGCGAATCGTTGACTTGGTGGACGACCTTGGGTTATCCGAGCGTACGCTGATTATTTTTTCTAGTGACAACGGTCCCCATCAGGAAGGGGGTGCAGACCCCGATTTCTTCGGAAGTAGAGGAGGGTTACGAGGGTTTAAACGCGATTTGTACGAAGGGGGTATCAGGGTCCCAATGATTGTCCGCTGGCCTGGAGTAGTTGCGCAGGGCTCGGAGACCAACCATGTGTCGGCATTTTGGGATTTGACTCCAACCCTATTGGAGTTAGCTGGAGCACCCACCGCGCCAAATCTGGACGGCCTGTCGTTTGTGCCGACGTTGCGGGGCGAGGTGCAGGAGGCGCACGACTACCTTTATTGGGAGTTCCATCCATCGTACTATCATGACCAAATATGGAAGCAGGCCGTCAGAATGAGGGACTGGAAAGGCGTTCGCCTTACCGGGCCCGTCGGCTCAGAAAGCTTGACCGAGTTATACGATTTGGCCAGTGACCCTGCCGAATTGAGAGATGTTGCTGGTAGTCATCCCGATGTAGTGGCTCAGCTAGTTCAGGTAATGCGTGAAGCTCATGCACCGTCGGAATTGTTTCCATTTCCTGGAGAACTGCCGTAAGGAGAATTAGGATGGTTGAACGGAACGATTGGTTGTCTAGGACCAGCCGCCGTAAATTTCTCAAAGGGATGGCTGGCGGAGTCGCCGTCTCCACAGTCGGCTTTGAGGGCATTTCGGTAAAGGCTCGAGCAAGCTATCCGCCTTACGGAGCGCAATCCGGAATGGTCCGTTGGGAGTCAGTCTTTTCAGTCCCCCCGGATGTTACACGACCGTGGCTTGCCGCGGGGCTATGGTCGAACAGGATGCAGGATTGGCGATTACATGAGGGTCGAATTGAATGTTTGGCCGGTGGCCTTAATGACTTGGGTCGAACGGTAGCACTTCTTACGCACGAGATTGGTCCAGGGAGAGCTTCCGGCCACTTTAGTGTACGAAGTGGCACTCTCGAGCTGAGTGGTCGTGGGGGCTTCGGAGGTTATCTCATCGGTGTTGGTGGAGGGTTATTGGACTACCGAGCCTCTGCATTGGCGCAGAAAGCGTCGGGAGAGGGCGGTGGATTCTGGTGTGGATACGAAGCAGATGGCCAGATTCGATTTCGGGACCATTTCACTGAAGCCGACCCTTTAAGTTACGAACCACTTGAGGCAGAAATATTTCAGATAGAGGAATCTGGGATTCGGAATCTAAGCGAGGAAATCACTCTTCAGCTCGACATTGAACCTGATGAGCGGGGTCGGTTCGATGTCAGCCTTCTAGCGTTGGATGGTGCGACGGGTGAGCTTCGAGCTGGTGCGGTGCGGAGGGGTCTCCCCGAACAAGACGTAGCGGGTGGAGTGGCGTTGGCGTCATCACCGCTACCTGACGGTCGTGCGCGTTTCTGGTTTAGGGACCTCCAGAGCGGAGGTGACAAGATTGTTGTCCGTCATGACCGAGCGATAGGGCCAATCCTCAGCACGATGTACTCCTTAAACCGTAACGTTCTAAAGATGTCAGCACAGCTAATGCCGCTCAGTGAGAGTGAGCCAAAGACTGTCCGATTAGAGGTGCGCTCCAGTGGAGCGCAATGGCGTGAGGTCGCGCGGAGTTCGTGGGGTGGTGGTTACACGGCGTTGCTGAGGGTTGACAACTGGGACTCATCGCAAGCCTGGGATTATCGGGTCCGATATCGCGACTGGGCGGGTATGGATCACGAGCATATCGGGGTGGTTCAGAGCGATCCAAAACATGAAGATGGCTTCACGATTGCCCACCTCAGTTGTGTGATGCCGACGGCTCGGGGCTTGGAGGATGGAACCGAAGAAGCCGAACTTCCAATGGCTGAGCCTTTGGGTCGGTACACCTCGAAAAATATACATTTTCCCCATACGGAGTTAATCGGGAATATCTCGAGCCATAAACCCAGGTTGCTGGTTTGTGCAGGGGATCAGATCTACGAGGGAAACCCGACCAGCGCTGATAGCCCTGACAATCCAACCCTTGACTACTTATACAAGTGGTATCTGTGGGCCTGGGCATTCAAAGACCTCACTCGCTCAACACCGACAATCGTTCAGACGGACGACCACGACATATACCAGGGCAACTTGTGGGGGAACGGTGGCCGCGCAGCGCCGACAGAAATTATTGATGTGGATGGCCGTGCTGAGAGAGTGCGAGACCAAAACCGCGGCGGCTATGTCTACGGGCCTGAGTTTATCAATCTGGTGCAGCGTACTCAGTGTGGGCACAATCCAGATCCCTATGACCCTACGCCGATAGAACAGGGCATCGGAGTCAACTATGGAATGTTTAAGTTTGGGGGTATTAGCTTTGCCTTCTTGGAAGATCGTAAGTTCAAGACTGCACCCATTCAGGGGCAGGACCTGGATGTACATGAAGCCCAACTACTGGGAGCGCGCCAGGAAGCCTTTCTTGAAGCGTGGGGCCGCGATGATGAAGGGGTGGATGGTCGCATCTGTTTGACTCAAAGCCTCTTCGCGTGCCTTCAGACGAGTCCAGGTGGTCAAGCTTTGCTTGATTGGGACGCCAACGGCCATCCGAAGTTGCATCGCGATCGAGCCGTTACTCTCCTGCGTGACGCTGGCGCCCTAGTGCTCTCAGGTGATCAGCATCTAGGTTCACTGATTCGACACGGTATCGATTCACATACAGACGCTGTGATTCAGTTCACTGGCCCAGCAGGCGTGTCATTTTGGCAGCGATGGTTCGAGCCGCGTGGTGTTCGAGAGAATGGAAGCAGCGCTCCCTACACCGGGGATTTTACGGACGCGTTTGGAAATAAGCTGCGTGTTCATGCGGTCGCTAATCCAAAGATTACTTTTGCCTACTATCGACGGTTCAAAGGTGGGAGAAGTCAGGCTTTGGGAGATCAACGCCTTAAGAGTGAGGGCTACAGTATTGTGAGGGTCCGCCGTGCGGCCCGAGAGTATGTGCTCGAGTGCTGGCCTCGAGCGGTCGACCCCACGCAACCCGGGTCCAAGCAGTTTCCAGGATGGCCATTCCGACTGGGTTTCGATGAGTGCGATGGTCGGAACCTCAAAGACGGCGACTAACTTTATCGTGGCTCACCGAGATTACGGGTTGGGCCAGGTTCTTTTGACTGAAGTCGCACAGCCCACAATCCAGAATTGTGGTCTGCAAGAAAGATATGACCCTTGTGCGGCTGTGGCCCCCAGGCCATGGGGGCATTCTTGACGAAGCCTTCTGGATCGAAGGCTTCCCAGAATGCAATTTCCCGTCCCTGCTGGTAAAGGTCGCCCATTAGCTCCCCAGAGATGTCAACAACGCGGAGACCGCCATTGTAGTAGGCCACATACAGGATATCGTTCTCAATCCAAATGTTATGTGTGCCAGCTTCGGGCACTTGGTAACGCGCGACTTCTTTGGGATTCTCCCAGTCCTCCCAATCGTAAACGTGGATCCAGCCAGCCGCACGCTCTGGTTGTCCCTCCGTGAACGTTTCGTCACCATAGGGGAACGCCTCATCGCCACCAAACAGGTAGAACTTACCTGTAGATTGACTCCGGTAAGGAAAGGCTGCATGGTTCCATCCGCTTGGATGGACCGCCGCTCGGCCGAGTTGTACCGGACGTTGTAATGAACCGCCAGCATCGCCACCGCCAACATCGACCGCCACGATGCCATCCGTCCAGTTAGAGGAGTAGGCAATGCCATCCTCGACCCAGATGTCGTGGACGCCGTGACCTGGCGTGTCAAGCTCGAAACGACCTATCCGAGTAGGTTGAGTCGCATCCTCAATATTGATGATGTCGTAGCGGCGTCCGCCGCTTAGCGCAAAAACGTGGTTCTTGTAGAGGAACACGTTATGTACGCCACCCGTGAGTTGGTCGTCATAACGTGAAATGACCGACACACCGTTCAGTGGGTCTGAGACGTCGAGTAAAACAATTCCATTGCGTCGGTTTGAGGCGCCTTCGCGTGAAATTACAGCAACACGCCCATCCTCAGAAATCTTGACGTCGTTCACCGTTCGAGCATCAACCCGTACGACATCGATAATGCTCATGTGTGCGGGGTCAGTAACATCCCAGATATAAGCGTGACCATCCGCACCCCAGGTGCCAGTGATCGCGTAGTCGCGACCATCAGGACCCTCCCAGACCCAAAGGTCGGAGGTATGGCGATCACGCACAGGGCCGTGCCCAACAACTTCTATTCGACGGGTGACATCCCGTGGTGTGACGTCGAGGATACGCCGGACGGCTCGAGTGCCAACAGTAGAAATAATGGTGTAGCGCCCCGATCGCTCGGCAACGAATCGTCCATCTCTCGCGATCTGCGCTGATGCACCTGATGCGATAATGCTGGCGTCGGATTCACCGAATACGGCGTACTGGACAGGCATGTCATTGACAACTTGGCCAGTCGAATCCTTGATAGTAGTGCTAAACCGGACCACATCTCCTGTGGCGGCCTCATCGACAGTTGAAGTGAGTTCGAGAGTAGACGCAGGATTTGGCGAGACGATGATACTGACCGCCGTGGTCGCTGCCTCAGCTGTAGCGGTGACCGTGACTTCACCTATTGAGCGCAAATGGAGGTGGCCGAACCTGTTCACCTCGGCGATGCTCTCATCACTCGTTGTGAAGTTCACCTCAACGTCATGGCGTTGAACGCCACTAGTGTCCTGGACCTGAACTGCGAGGGGCACGGTTGTTTCGGCGTAGAAGCTGCCTTGGGTCTTTTGGAAACTGATATCTGAAATCGGTGGGTTAGGGATTGTCACAGGAATTTCAACCTGAAGGATCGGTTCGGCTCGGCGCGGACTGGCCTCAGGATCTGTTGGCACCAAGGCAACTATCACGAATTCTCCAGGTCGGTAAGCCTCGACACGTCCGGTGGGATTGACGCCCACACTTCGCCGCGCACGTGAGTAATACACGACTGCGGCATCATCAATACTCTGGCCATTGGCGTCGGTAACAAGGGCTGAGAGCGTTGAGGTGTTTCCAACTTCAAGAGTAAGGCTGCCAGGTGTCACGTTCAGATTTACAGGTGATGATGGTTCCTGGGCTGGAAGCAGGGTTGCTGCCAGACTAAAAACCACTATTAAGGTGAGAAGTTTCACTAGAATCCTCCATCTACTACTGCCAATAATGGGGCAGCCGTCTCTTTTGTCGTAGTGTAGGAAAATCAGATTGTATCAGGCCTCCCTAAGGGATGACATGTGTTCCAACGCGAGGAGCAGTGCATGAGTGCCCCTCTGGCCGTAACCCTGGGCTTGCACTGCTACGTAGAGTTGGTGGACAAGAGCGAGGCCAGGG
>PBBF01000009.1 GCA_002717745.1 Acidobacteriota bacterium | reverse complement strand
GAGCATCTCGAAGAAGGTGTTGTGGCGCGGAGACTGGCCCACGATATTCAGGTCGTTATGCTTTCCGCTGACACGCATGCACTTTTGGGAGGACACTGCGCGTGTATAGCCACGCTGCTCACGACCCTGAAGGACGGATTTGAACTGGTTCATTCCAGCGTTGGTGAACAGGAGGGTCGGGTCGTCTATGGGAACTAGCGACGCGCTTTCAACGACCTGATGTCCATGCTTGGCGAAGTAGTCAAGGAAACTACGTCGAGTGTCGCGTGCGGTCATAGCGTCATTTTACAGCGATCTGCTCAGGGATATACCTAGGAGCTGATAGCTATACTCATTCTTCGATGTTCGTTGGATGCGCTGCGAGCGCGGGGATAATTAGTGAAGTGGGGAATCCTTGTTGTCGTAGTGAACGATGCAATCGGCGTAGGTGTGCGGCGTCCCGGATCGGGCCGTCGAGTCGCTTTGCTAACGCGCGCGCCAGCACCTCGGCTTCATCCACGTCAGCGAATGCGGCATTGACCGCTTCGTGTGCCGTGCCATCATCAATCCCCCGCGTAAGGATTTCTTGAAGGATGCGACGCCGACCGCGTGCTGTGAGTCGNACGGCTGTTCGGGCATATGCGAAGGCTGTGCGTCGGTCATCGAGAGCCCCCTCTCGGCGTAAGCTCCCAAGNGCAGCCTCNATTGCTTGAGTTTCAAACTTGCGTTTACGGAACCGCTCTCGGAGTTGCATTTCAGACAGCTCGCGTNTGGCGAGCAGGNTCAAGCCGAAAGTGTACGGGTCCGTCGGAGTGCGANAGGGCACGCGATGCTCACCGGCTGGATTAAAGGTCGATTATTGTTCAATGAGTAGCTTCTTATATTCGATNGTGCCACGTCATTTTGAAATGAGGTTCGACGTTACGATCCCCTTGTGATTCCACTTNCCCTCGTCAATGGANAAGCCTTCGCCATACATTGCAGTTGTTTCACGGTGAAGTCTTAGGACTCAATGTGCAGTCTTCGCTGNCGTCNGTTTCGGACGNTCCTTGGCGTCCTCATCCGTGTAAACAGGGCGCAACCAATCATTCTCGTCTGGGACCCGGCCGTTAACAATATCGAAGAAAGTACGTTGGATCGCTTCGGTGATTGGACCTCGTGAACCTTTCCCAATTACGATTTTGTCAACCGATGAAATGGGNGTCACTTCAACAGCNGTGCCCACAAAGAAAAGCTCGTCAGCGATATAAAGCATTTCGCGNGGAATCGCTTGTTCGATAACCGTNAGGCCAAGGTCGNGGGCAATCGTTATGACTGAGTTCCGTGTAATCCCAGGTAGTATCGANGACGCAACCGCAGGTGTATAGAGGGTATTCTCACGGACGATGAAGAGGTTCTGACCGCTGCCTTCGCTCACCGTACCTTCGGGGTCGAGTGCGATTGCCTCACTGTAGCCGTTGACCACAGCTTCCATCTTAATTAACCCGGCGTTCGCGTAATTTGCTGTGGATTTGGCTAGTGCCGGGAGGGTGTTCGGCGCACTCCGAGACCATGAGCTAACACAGACATCGACTCCGTTTGTGATGCTCTCTTCACCTAGGTAAGCGCCCCATTCCCACAGCATGATGGTAGCTTCGACCGGACACGGCAGCGGGTTCACTCCGAGTGTGTCGTAGCCACGGTAGATGAGTGGTCTAATGTAACAGGCGCGATACTGGTTAGCTCGAATCGTGTCGAGAACNGCNTTTTCCAGCTGCTCCTGGGACAGTGAATATTNCATACGGTAGATCTTGGCCGAGTCCAGAAGCCGGCGCATGTGCGCGTCGAGGCGGAAGCAAGCTGGGCCACGCTTCGTGTCATAACACCGTGCGCCCTCAAANACGCCACTACCATAGTGGACCACGTGTGAGGCGATGTGAATCTTNGCGTCGGCCCAGTCGACCAAGGACCCGTTCATCCAGATCTTGCCGGTGCCGGTGAATCCCATGGAAANCTCCTTNGAGCGAAGANGAGTGGTGAGTGTGTTCTAAACACGCTCAAGAGTTAGANCAAGTGTAGCACTACANCTCGATCTCTGCACCGCAGAACGGACACTCCGATAGAGTACCGCGCCTGCCCGGAAGCGGTTTACTACAGTTATGGCAAAACTTTGGCGTTGGTGTCGCCCGTATTCCAAGCGAAGGAATGATTCGGTTGGCCTCGGAGGCGGACCTCGTGTTTGAGACCCTAGGTCGCAATCGGAATGACGGTTCTTCGGTCAGAGCATCGTGTAAATCACCGGCCCGCTGGNAGCGGTTGGGTATCTCGGGCGCCATAGCACGCATTACAATGTCGCTGATCTGGGTTGGAATTTTCTTGTTCCGCAATCTCGGGGCAGTGACGAGCTTGCCGCTCATCAGTTTTTCAAGATCTGATGGAGTAGGTGTATCGTAGGGAAGAATGCCGGTCAGCATTTCGTACATCGTGACACCTAGCGAATAAATATCTGAAGCAAGAACTGCTTTACCGTAAAACTGTTCTGGTGCCATGTAGGGTGGGCTACCGATGATGGTTGTCCCATGGGCTGCAGCTTCCAGNTACCGTGAAGTACCGAAATCAAGGATTTTCACAACGCCATTAGTCGAGATGAGCACATTGCCCGGGCGGAGGTCCCGGTGTAGAACATTTTGCTGGTGTGCATGGTCCACCGCTTTGCANATCTGACGTGTGTATTCGAGTGCTTGGCCGATTTCGATCGCACCATTTGCTTTGATCAGCTCTTCAAGTGTTTCGCCGGGGACGTATTCCATCACGATGAAGAACACGTTGTCTTGTTTTTCGGCGGTTGTGATCCCGACCACGTTAGGGTGGTTGAGGGTGGCAAGCAGCCGAGGTTCTTGAAGCTGTTTACCAAAATCTAGATTCTGTCGGTGAGGGACTTTAAGGGCAACCTGCTTATCAATAAAAGTATCGCTAGCTAGGTATACTGTACCGAATCCGCCNCTACCGAGCGTTTTGAGGATCTTGTACTTACCGAGCTTTTGTCCACGCACCAGCATCCTGTTGAGNAGTATAGCGTGAAACCTGTGATGCCTTGGTGGCTTGATACNGNTCCCACAACAGGGCTCGTGTCAGATCGACCACTATAATCTCTTCAATGCGGCCTCGCTTCTTCGTACCGGAAATCGAAAGTGTTGGTGAGGTTGTCGTGCTTTCNTTAGACGAATCCAGACACCTTTGCCAGGTCCTGCGCCTNGGCGTTAACGACGAGATATGCGTGTTNGANGGTCGTGGCTCCGAGTACTTGGCCCGAATAGAGGGTGTGGCACGCGCAGGTGCGACCGTTCGGGTCGTTGAGCCNACAGTCCCGGCACCAGAAGCTTCNGTCGCCATCACNCTGGCAGCGGTAGTGCTGAAAGGACGGAGGTTCGATGTTGGTGTCCGTGAGGCCACAATGCTTGGTGTTGCGGTCGTTCAACCACTTCAGGCAACGCACCAGACCGTGCATGGACCGTCGATTCTTCGGAGAGGAGGTGTTACCAGGTGGNGGCGAATNGCCGTGGCGGCAGCTAAACAATGCGGCCGAGCGGTTGTTCCTGAGGTACGNGAAGTNGCGACAGTNNAAGCGTTCACGTCTACCGATCAATCCACGTTGCGTCTCGTTTTGNTTGAGCCAGGGGNTTCAGGTANCGATGCGATTCGTCCAAGAAGCCTAGCTGCGCAACCACGACCTCAGTCNGTCTCCCTTGCCGTCGGTCCGG
Organism: Acidobacteriota bacterium; assembly: GCA_002717745.1. Lineage (GTDB taxonomy): Bacteria > Acidobacteriota > Vicinamibacteria > Vicinamibacterales > UBA823 > UBA11600. The sequence goes on along the minus strand of PBBF01000009.1, from coordinate 17,916 downwards.
AAGGTGGTTGGGCTCCGGGTGACCTANATCGTTTAATNTCAGCAGGTTTTCAGGCGGTGACGCTAGGTGGTCGAATCTTGCGCGCGGAGACCGTNCCTGTCGTTGCCTTNGCTATGTTNGCTTGTCTTTGGGATGACTCATAGGGAACTTCTATTCGAAGCGCCAGCCAGGAAGGATTCAACCGAAGATGTTCTTGACCCGCTCGAAGAACGGCCGGTCTTCGTCCTTAACCACTCGGCTGCGCGGTTCGACCTTGTGGTCATCCATCGTCCTGGCTAGTTTTTCTAGTAGCAGTTGTTGTTCTTTTGAGATTCGGTTTGGAGTGTCAACCTGGACTTCAATAAATAGATCGCCGCTGCCTCTGCCACTAACGTTTGGCATCCCCTTGCCCTTCACGAGGAACCTGGCGCCAGTCTGAGTACCCTTTGGTACAACGACGCACTCATCTCCGTTGAGTGTGGGCACTGTGATGTTGCCGCCCAAAATCATGGTCGGATATGGGACCGGAACCACGCACAGGAGGTCATCTCCGTTGCGCTGGAAGAATTGATGTTCGGCAACGTGCACGACGACATACAGGTCGCCTGGAGGCGCCCCCCGTTCACCCAACTCACCCTCGCCTTGTAATCTCAGTCGCTGGTCGGTTGAGATANCGGCCGGGATCTTNACCGTGAGTTTTCGATCCTNTGTAGTNTGACCGGTGCCGCGGCAGGCATCACACGGCGTNGAGATCACCTTACCCGCTCCTCGACANCGACCACACGTGCGGGCAACGGTGAGGAAGCCTTGTTGNTAANGGAGTTGTCCATGCCCACNGCACTGAGAACAGGTTTCTGGTGTACTGCCTGGNGCCGCACCGGACCCTTTACAGCTCTGNCACGGNTCCTCTCGTGGTAGNTGCAGCGTNGTTTCTGAACCATGCGCGGCGTCCTCGAATGAGATGTCTAGGTCATANCGAAGATCNGCACCGCGCCGAGGGCCTGCGCGCCGNCGACCACCNAACAGATCGCCGAAGCCAAAAACGTCACCGAGGTTTCCGAGGATATCGCCGAAGTCCTCGAAAATTGTGGGATCGATTCCGCCGCTCGGTGTCGCGCCGAGTCCAGCGTGGCCGACGCGATCGTAAATGGCACGCTTCTCGTTGTCGGCGAGTATGGCGTAGGCTTCGGCTGCCTCCTTGAAGCGTTCTTCAGCTGCTGAATCGCCAGGATTTCGATCGGGGTGATACTTGAGGGCGAGCTTCCGGTACGCACTCTTGATGTTCTGGGCGTTGGCGTCGCGCGCCACTCCTAAGACCTCGTAGCAATCACGCTTACTCACGTTTGGCCACCTTCACCATGGCCGGCCTGAGCAGTCGGTCGCCGAGCATGTAACCGCGACGAAGCTCTTCAGTCACCTCTCCTTCTCGGTGTGTTGCGCTTGGTTCGTGGACGACTGCCTGATGAAAATGTGGATCGAAATCGGCCCCGAGCACATCCATCGGTGTTACGCGGTGTTTGCTGAGTAGGTCGAGTAGCTGCTGGCGGATGATTTCAAAGCCCCTAAGATAAGCGTCATCACCGTCGGTATCACTGTTTGCGACGGCGTCAAGCGCCCGCTCAAGATCGTCGATGATCGGCAGCAGTTGTTCGAGCACTTCAGCGCCAGCACTGTGAAGCAGTTCACGACGCTCCCGCTCGACTCGCTTGCGATAGTTATCAAACTCAGCCGTTTTGCGAAGTAGTAGGTCGTAATATTCGTCGCGTTGTTCGCGCACTTCTTCCGCAGAGGGCGTTCTGGTAGTCTCACCACTTTCCGCTGCGTCATCGTGATGGGCATCGGATGCCGCCTCGGCCTCAGTTTCCTCCTCAGGTGGTACAGAATGCGCGTCGTTACTCATCACCTTCTCGTTCAGTTAGCCCAGGTGCCGCCGGTGCCTAGTAATCGGCTAACTGTACGGGAGACACCTTCCACAGCCGCGATTGATCGATCGTAACGCATCCGTCTCGGCCCAATGATGCCGACGCAACCGATCTGATTACCGTCGAAGTACGTGGAGGCGATCAAACTCAGGTTCTGAAGATTTTCTGTGCGATGCTCCGTACCGATAATGATAATCATGCCTGGGTCATCGATGTATCCGTTGAGGAGTCTTACCAGGCGATCTTTTTCCTCGATCATCTCGAAAAGGTTACTCAGGCTTGACATGGATGATGAGTCATAACCATCCGTTGCGTTGTCGAGGAGTAAGGAGGTGCCCTGGACGAACAATGAGGTCTCTGAGAGATTTTCGAATGTATTGCGAGCGAGTTGTAATGCGCGTGCACGTAACACGTTACACAAAGTTCGTTCATTTTCGAGTTGTTCAACGATTGCTCTACGTACTTCGTATAGTGGCAGTCCTGCAAATTCCTGATTCAGATAATTTGCGGCTTGTGTGAGGTCTACGGGCCGTAAGGCTTCAGAGACACTTATGACTTTGTGGGAGACGTGTTCAGAAGCCGACACGACCACGACCAGTACGCGCTGCCGGTCGAGCGGAACAAAGTTAATTTGTTTGAATGCCGACCCTTCGCCTGAGGGTGCCATTGCGAAACTGAGATGATGCGAAGCGCGCGACAACTCGTGCGGCACGTTGTGAAGTAAATTGCCAACTGCTGATGCCCGCCGAAGTCTGGCCTCGACATTCCGAGATGAGCGCGCAGGCCTTCTGGCCTCGAGTAAGAGGTCAACGTAGCTTCGGTAACCACGGTCGGTGGGTATACGGCCGGCTGAGGCATGGGGTTGGTGGACGTATCCGAGTTCCTCAAGTTCCGCCATCTTGTTACGCAGAGTGGCCGATGACACACCGAAACGGCTATGCCGTGTGAGCCATAGCGAAGAAATTGGTTCGCCACGCTCGATATAACTCTGGACGACAGCCGCGAGGATCGCTCGTGCACGGCTAGATAGTTGTGGCGGGGGTTGTCCAGCGCGGCGGTGTTGTGAAGAAGAGACTGGGGTCATAAGTTGGTCAGCTAGTCTCAATGTTTTTCGGTGTCCACCGTAGTGAGGAGACCGTTGACTCGGCATTATCGTGACCCGCTTTACCATACTTGACAGCAATTAGCTCAGCGAGAATGCTGACGGCGATTTCCTGAGGCGTCACAGCGCCGATGTCGAGACCGATCGGCGCGTGTACGCGCTTGAGACATTCAGCCGGCATGGACTCCTCAAGCAGCGCTTCGAAGATTCGTGTCACTTTGGCCCGACTGCCGATCAGGCCTAAATAGCGAAGGTCTCGCGCTGCTAGAGCCCGCAGTGCGTCTAGGTCATGACGGTGGCCCCGTGTGACGATAACTGCGTAGGCATAGGACGGAATATCCTCGCGGTGTAACCAGTCAGGAATCGAGTCCACGACCACTTCAACTGCATCCGGAAATCGTTTTGCGTTAGCGAATTTCTCCCGGTCGTCTACTACGTGGATCTGGAATCCAACGCCAGCGGCGATGGAGGCCAGATGGTACGCAATATGGCCGGCTCCAACCACGTAAAGTGGAGGTGATGGCTCCAACGGTTCGATGTAGACTTCCATCTGCCCACCGCACACTAGCCCGCTCTCCTCGGCAAAATCGTCGCTTAGCTCGTAGTTTGCGATGACTGGGCGCCGGTCTTCCAAGGCTTCGCGCGCTTTCCAGAACGCGTCATTCTCGTAGCAGCCGCCACCGATTGTTCCAACCGTGCGACCGTCAGCATAGACTAGCATCTTTGCACCGACGCGCTGCGGAGTGGATCCCTGAGTCTTAACGATGGTAACTAGGGCTGCGGGTTCTCCATCCGTGAGGGCTTGGGCAACGGCTTTGAAGACTTCCTGGCTCATAATTGTTCGCTGGCCCAAGCGATTCTGGACCATGTTTCCCGCCTTCTGGGCATTTCCCCTAATTATAACAGGGTCGCAGAGGGAGGCGCGGATGAAGATCAAGGTGTAATGAGTGCGTGGTGCTTTGGATCCAGAGGTAACTCGGTAAGAAGACGATCGACTAGCTTAGGCCCGAAGCGATTCAAAAAACCGACGAATCCCAGCACGCGTTCCTGAGGACGGCCTTCCGGGAATGCCTGCGTCTGAGTGCACATAAACTGCCGACGGAGCGTACTGTCGTTTCGCTTTGCGGCTTTGAGAATCTTCTTGTGGAGGGCTGTCAGGTCGTGTTCCATCCGACCCAGAGTTGATCGTGCGGCACCAGCCAGTGTCGGGTCGACGGTCGGCACAGCTCGAATGATCGTCTCGATGCGGGCCTGAAGTGCACGTTGAGCCTCGTCAACAGATTGCTTGACCGCTTCTGGTAGCTGGGCCTTTAACAACTGGTTCAGGATTGCCTCGTCTTGTGGTTGGAGGACTTCAAGCGAAAGTTTGTTGCGTTTGAGGAATCTCGCAGCAGCCGAGTCGAGCAAGGTGGCGCTGTCACGGGGATAGATAAGCGGCATTGGCACTTCGAAACGCTCATAGATGTTTCTAAGTTGCGCTAGATATGCGAGCTCATTGGGTCCAGGGACATAGCAGACCGTTGGAAATAAAGTGTCTTGCACGAGCGGTCTAAGCAGAACGTTCGGACTGAACTGTTCAGGATGCCGGTCAAGTGCTTTGAGTAGATCGTCCAATGTCACCTGAGCGTTGCCGACCGTGAAGCTATTATTGTTACGACGAATTGAGTGTCTGACACCGTCTACTCGGAAAAGAGCTACGCTCTCGGGATGGGGGGTAACCTGGGCGTGATAGCCCCTTGCGACTAGTTGTGTGCCGGCCTCGGCAGCCAGTGCCGCGGTCTGGGTGTGTCGCAGTTCTTGTTCAAAAAGATTTTTGACAAATGGTTTAGCTGCCGGGTCAGATGAATCGAATAAGATAAGGCCCTCCGCACCAAGTACCGTTTCCAGCCACAGGCTAAAAGCCTTAGACATGCTCGTACCGCTCTGGTACGTCCGACGTAAGTCGTTGATGATGGTTGCGGTAAACTCGTTCGGTGGGAGTGCGCTGGCCATTGCTTCGACTGAGGCTCTGATGTTATCGCCGAGCTTGAGAGAACCCACGGGCATCTCACCGGCACCTAGTGGCGGTTCTAACGCTACCCGTTTGACCTGCCAGCCGGTGTCGAGAACAGCACACGAGGCCACCTCGTTCCAGTCGTGGTCTTCTGCATCGACCCAGAACACGGCGACTACAGGCACACTCTGTTCTTGAGAGAGCCGTCTAGCTAGCTTGATAGCCGTCACCGCCTTTAGTAGTGTGAAAAGTGGACCACCGAATAAACCGGCCTGCTGGCCAGTGACAACGGCCAAGGTGTCTGGTCGCCGTAGGCTCTCGGTAGCGGCTAGAGCCTCAGATGGAGCTCCACGCGACTGTTGCTGTGTGGCGAGCACGTCAACAAAAGCACTCGGAGGACGCAAGGTAAGACGGCGCGTGATAGCTTTCTGCCACGCCTCTGGAGCAGAAGGATCTCCCGCGAAGAATGGTGCTAGGGAGTTGTAGTTGAAAACGTAATCTACGGCGAGGCGCCGGATCCATGAGAACCGGCAGATATCGATAGAGTGTTGCACAAAAGTGTCTGAGGGAATCAGCGCGATTCGGCGAGCTTTACGTCCCGACTAGTACTGTTTCAGAGGCTTGCGCGATGTGTCAAGCGTTGCCTCTCGGTCTCGCCTTTGTCCACCCAAACGCGTTGAAGCAATGAAGCTTCCATGCTAGCATTCCGCTACCCTCCGGAGGAGTATCCGCACTGACACGAGACGAAGCGAGTTCATCCCCAAAGCCTGGTGCGTTCGGCCCATTCAAGGTGGAGCACCAAATCGGAATGGGTTTCTCCGGTCCCGTGTTTCGAGCGTATGACCCAGAAAATGAACTGATCGTTGCTGTAAAGGCATTCCAGCTTGATATCACGCCAGAGCAAGCTCATACGCTGGCTGAGCAGTTGAATCGGATCGCTCAGATCGGTTTGTCCGAGCCTAGTGTAGTCACGCCCCTCCGTGCTGGAGTTGAGGACTCGGTCGCCTACTTAGTCCTGGAGTACGTAGCGATGGAATCGCTTGATGTTGCGTTGCGGCACTATGCGCCAGGTGCAACAGGCAGGGCAATTACGCTAATTACTCAACTAGCTAGCGCAATCGATTGTACACGCGCAGTAGGCGCACTCCACGGTGCGCTGCACCCGCGCGACGTGTTCGTAGCCCAGAATTCAGCGCAAGTCAGTGGTTTTGGCGTCGTACCAGCCTTGGAAGGAATCGGGCTCCGAGCGCCTGTTAGGCGTCCCTACGCCGCGCCGGAACGAGTGAGAGGTGGTGACTGGGGCCCGCCCGCCGACATTTTCTCACTTGCTGTGATCGCGTACGAGTTGCTAACAGGTGTGCTTCCGATGGGAACGGGACGTGCCGCGATAACGAAAATACGTAGTAGTGGGTTGGCAAAGAACGCCGCTGCACTGGAGACGTTCTTCCTGGCGGCGATGGCTGATAATCCCGACGAACGTCCGCGTACGGCACTCGACTTTGCGAGTGAGCTTGAGGCTATTACCTCCACTACCAAGGCCGCTGGTAGGACCGACGCCATGAGTGCGATGTCGGCGGCTGTTTCCACAGAAGAGGTGCGTGAAGGAGAGGCCGAACTGGTCAGCGAATTGGTTGTCGAGTCGACCGGCGAGTTCGAGGAGGGTGAGACGGCTGGTGAAGTCTGGAATAGCAATTCACAGGAGCCTGCTGAGTGGATGGGTTCTGAGGAAAATATAGTTGTGCCAGATCTGCCGTTGGCGGATAAACGGTCTCTTAGAAACTCAAGAAGTGAGCCCTCTACGACTGAACCTGAACCTGTTACGCTGGTCGAGACATTGGATGTGTCGGAAGGGGCGAAACCACCGGAAAAGGTGGTGGGTTCTGAGGCTAGGGATATAGTGAATAAACAGGTGCGCAAGCCGCCTACTCCGTCCGAAGTCGAACGTATCCTCAGTACTCCCGAAGCGAATGAGGCTGAAACCGAGTCGCCTGTTGTAGGACACGCTTTGAGCCGGTCCTCGCTCAAGCCAACCGTTCCCGCTCCATATCCGCAAAACCGTTCTTTGTTCGATACTGCTGAGATCCAGGGTAGGGAACAAACTGAGGCTGATTTGGAATCGACAGAGAGTACTTCGTCTCAACCCGCGGAAGCTGATTCTGAAAAGGAAGGTAATCGGCGACTGTTGAGATTGCCGGTTGCTCTAACTTTCATTGTGGGAGTCATTGTTTCGTTTCTGGCTGGTTACGCAATGCGTTCAGTGGACTTGGTCAGACCTGTTGCTGAGACAGTAGCTCAGCCAGGGACGGTGTTGACGGAAGAGCCTACCGAGCCTCCACCCATTACCAATGTGGTTGAAGCACCATCAGTAGTAGAGAGTGGCGCGCTTTTAAACGCAGAAATTCAAGCCGCATCAAGGGAGGCTCCGGAACCCAACACCGAGGTCACCGACACGCCGATTCCTCTCGCTGAGGTGCCGCCGCCCGTCTTGTCGGAACGGGGGATTTCTTCTCCGGGACAGACCTCGCCGCCATCTGCTTCGGTCGACCAACGTGTTGAATCTCTGGAATCCAGCACCATTCAATTTGAAACACGCCCGCCGGGTGCTGAAGTGTATGTCGACGGTCGCAATCTTGGTGCGACGCCCCTCTCGCCGCTCGAAATTTCGCCAGGGAGTCACACGATCCAATTTATCAGTGAAGGGTATCGTGAATGGACGACCGTCGTTGAGGTTGTGAGCGGTCAGTCGATTCGCGTAGCTGCTTCGCTCGAGGGTGCACGATGACGAAAGCGATTCTTGCGCTTGAGAACGGTTCATGGTTCGAAGGAGTTTCGGTTGGTGCCAAGGGAGATACCGGTGGTGAGGTGGTTTTTAACACGAGTATGACCGGTTACCAAGAGGTGCTGACCGACCCCTCGTATGCGGGACAGCTAGTTATGATGACCTGCCCAGAGATCGGGAACTACGGTGTTACGGAAGAAGACGTTGAGTCCCGTGGGCCGCAAGTCTCTGGGTTTATCGTCCGCCAGGCTTCATCCGTGGCTAGCAACTGGCGTGCTTCAGGTACTTTGAGTGACTATTTGTCGAATCATGACATTGTCGCAATCGCGGATATTGACACACGTGCGCTCACGCGCACACTGCGATCGAGTGGTGTGATGCGGGGTGTTATTTCCACGTGTGACGTTGAACCCGAAGATGCGGTCGACCGGGCACGAAGGGTTCTGCCGATGGAAGGCGCGGATCTGGTATCACGTGTGACCTGCCAGGCACCGTTCGATTGGTTGCCTGATTCGCTCGGTTCGGGCTCCTCGTTTCCCGAGGAGTTCAATCTACCGCCGGAGCGCCGCGCTAACCGGCCGTTACGCATCGCAGCCTATGACTTCGGCATGAAATGGAACATACTACGCCGACTGGGCGCATACGGTTGTGACATCCGTGTTTTTCCAGCCAGCGCTCCGGCGAGTGAGTTACTAGCGATCGATCCTGATGGCGTATTTCTGAGTAACGGTCCCGGAGATCCTGCACCGCTTGATTACGCTGTCAAGAACGTACAAGCACTGCTGGCGGCTGAGGTGCCGACTTTTGGTATCTGCCTTGGTCATCAAGTGCTAGGTCTTGCACTCGGTGGTAAAACCTACAAGCTAAAATTTGGTCACCGGGGAGCTAACCATCCAGTTAAGCACTTAGCAACGGACAAGATCGAGATCACGTCACAGAATCACGGCTTTGCCGTTGATCCTGACTCGCTGCCGAGTGATGTGATGGTGACACACCTCAATTTGTACGATGGTACAGTTGAGGGATTGCGTCACAAATCGCGTCCTGCGTTCGCTGTGCAATATCATCCAGAGGCCTCACCCGGTCCTCACGATGCCGACTACCTCTTCGGGCTATTTCTTGATGTAATTGATGAACGACGATGATGACGGGAATTTCATGACCAGGTATGACCATGCTTATGTGCTACCGGCGTTCCGTCCGGCCGGTTTAACGACGCAGTTCTACAATGCCAAAGCGTGCTGACCTAAAACGTGTACTTGTGATTGGCTCTGGCCCGATTGTCATTGGGCAGGCTTGCGAATTTGACTATTCCGGTACGCAAGCCTGTAAGGCGTTACGCGCAGAAGGGCTTGAGGTTGTGCTCGTGAACAGTAACCCGGCAACAATCATGACGGATCCCGAGGTTGCTGACAGGACTTATATAGAGCCGCTGACTCCAGAAATAGTTACGCAGATCATCGAGTGCGAGCGTCCCGATGCCCTTTTGCCAACTGTTGGTGGCCAGACGGCGCTTAACCTCGCGGTAGTACTTGGTGACAGTGGCGTTCTGAAGGCGCACGGCGTTGAGCTGATCGGTGCTTCCCTTGAGGCGATTAAAGTGGCTGAAGATCGACTCCAGTTTCGTGAAGCGATGCACTCAATTGGCGTAGCTGTTCCAGAGAGTGTTTATGTCAAGTCTTCAGATGAAGCGATGGTCGCGGTCGAGACACTTGGATATCCGGTGATCATCAGGCCCTCGTTCACGCTTGGCGGGGTTGGTGGTGGCATCGCCTACAACTTATCTGAGTTTCGTGAAATGGTCGAAAGGGGATTGGGTTTTAGCCCCGTCAGTGAAATTTTGCTTGAGGAATCAGTGCTTGGCTGGAAAGAGTTTGAACTCGAAGTGATGCGTGACGTAGCGGACAATTTTGTTGTCGTCTGTTCAATTGAAAATATCGACCCGATGGGTGTGCACACCGGCGACAGCGTTACGGTCGCCCCAGCACTGACGCTGACTGACAAGGAGTATCAGCGACTTCGTGATGCGGCTAGGCGGATTATTCGCCGAGTGGGCGTCGAGACCGGTGGTTCAAATATTCAGTTCGCCATTAATCCTGAGAATGGTCATTTTGTAGCGATTGAAATGAACCCGCGCGTTTCTCGTTCATCTGCGCTCGCGTCGAAAGCTACCGGGTTTCCAATCGCGAAAATCGCCGCAAAGCTGGCACTCGGTTATCGTCTCGATGAAATTCCTAACGACATAACTCGTTTAACGCCGGCATCGTTTGAGCCAGCTATCGATTATGTGGTTGTTAAGATTCCCCGCTGGGCCTTTGAAAAATTTCCCCAGGCCNATCCCACACTTACAACGCAGATGAAATCAGTTGGCGAGGTTATGGCCATTGGGCGAACCTTTAAGGAGGCTTTTCTCAAAGGATTCCGCTCGCTTGAGATGGGGAGCTCAGGTCAGCTATTTACTCAGCCGGAAGGCGAGTCAGAGGACGATGCGACNCTTCAAAGGCAACTCGCCGTACCCACTGACCGNNGGNTATTTGCCATTTTTCGCGCATTGCAACGTGGTTGGTCAGTTGAGCAGGTGCACGACNTTACCAAGATTGACCGTTGGTTCCTATCGCAATTTTTGGAANTAATCCAAATCGAACGAGCGGCTGGACTCGTGGGCTTNCGGGANATGTCCGTGGAGTTATTGACAACACTGAAACGTTCTGGTTTTGGTGATGCTGACATCGCGGCGATTACTGGAACCGATACGGCGTCAGTATTCGATCGACGAAAGGATGCTGGCCTCCGGCCAGTCTACAAGCGAATCGATACCTGTGCGGCAGAATTCGAATCGTTCACTCCCTACCAATACGGTACTTACGAGGACGAGTGTGAGGCAAATCCGACCGATCGACCGAAGGTNGTAATTTTAGGTAGTGGGCCGAACCGGATTGGGCAGGGCCTTGAATTCGACTACTGCTGCTGTCACGCGGCGTTCGCTCTCCAGGAACAGGGTTTTGAAACCATCATGGTCAACTGTAATCCAGAGACTGTATCNACTGATTACGATTCAGTGGATCGGCTCTATTTTGAACCACTTACTTTTGAGGATGTTGTTGCAATTATCGACCGTGAGCAGTCAAGTGGCGGTGATGTATCGTGTTTAGTGCAGTTTGGAGGGCAGACGCCACTCAAGCTCGCGTTGCCGCTGCAAGCTGCGGGCGTAAAGATCTTGGGCACGTCTCCGGATTCAATTGACCTCGCGGAAGACCGTGANCGCTTCTCACGTCTGCTCTGGGACCTCGGTATTTCCCAGGCTCCCAACGGAATCGCCACGTCGCGTGAGGAAGCACGTNTCGTCGCGTCGTCCATCGGATTTCCGATCGTTGTCCGACCGTCCTATGTGCTCGGCGGGCGGGCCATGGCGATCGTCTACGATCTGTCGGCGCTCGATCGTTACATTACGGAAGCAGTCGATGCGTCTCCTGAAAGGCCAGTCCTAATCGATCAGTTCTTGGAAGATGCATTTGAACTCGACGTTGATGCGGTAGCTGATGCGGAGGGCGCGGTGGTAATCGGTGGCATCATGGAGCATATCGAAGAGGCCGGCATTCATTCAGGTGATAGCTCTTGTGTTGTGCCACCTTATCTTGTGCCTGAGCGGCAACTCGCAGTAATCCGCGATTACACTCATCGCATCGCGCGAGCACTAAATGTTATTGGATTGATGAANATCCAATTTGCCATTAAGGATGACACGGTGTACGTGCTTGAGGTGAATCCCCGTGCGTCCCGTACGGTGCCGTACTTNTCGAAGGCGACCGGNGTGCCTCTNGCGAAAGTAGCAGCAANGGTCATGGCGGGGGCNAGCCTTGCTGACCTGANCCTAGTAGACGATCTCAATGTGTCTGGCGTGTTCGTTAAGACACCCGTGTTTCCCTTTGTGAGGTTCCCTGGCGTTGATACCTTGCTAGGGCCAGAGATGAAGTCGACTGGTGAGGTNATGGGCGCAGCGGAAACGTTTGGTGCTGCGTTCGCGAAAGCCCAGCTGGCTGCCGGTCACCGCCTTCCCGACAAAGGAACGGCATTTATCAGCGTGAACGACCACGATAAGGCTAGTGTGGGTCAGGTTGCTNAGGATTTGATTGCTCTCGGATTTTCAATCGTTGCGTCGCGGGGAACCGCTGCCTATTTGCGCGCACACGGTGTCGATGTAGAAGTTGTCTTTAAGGTGAATGAGGGGCGTCCACACATAGCTGATCAGGTGCTCAATGGGCAGATTNACCTGATCATTAATACTCCACTTGGCCGGGAATCATTTTTCGACGACTTGACCGTCAGGCGGGTTGCGATGTTGCACTCTGTGCCGTGTATCACCACCTTGACGGGTGCAGCGGCTACTGTGAGTGCGATCCGCGCGCTCCGGTCTGAAACNATCAGGGTGCGACCACTGCAGGACTATCACGCGGAAACCCTCACCGACCGGGCATAGTTGAATCGAAGGGCTGGCTTCAGGAGGACAAGGCCTCATGCTAGTACCCGCGCATCTAGTAAAACAGTCAGCCCTCTGGTTACTGTGTGGACTGGTTCTGGTTAACGGGTCTTGCTCGAAACAGGNGCAAGCTCCGACCGTTATTCTCGGCCTAAGTACCAGCTTTGGAAACAGCGGACTGTTTGAGGTGTTACAACCGGCTTATGAGCAGTTGTCTGGTGTTAGGCTACGCCCTCATCTTGTTGGTAGTGGTGCTGCGCTTCAGATGTTGGAGCGTGGCCANGTGGATGTTGTGATTAGCCACGCCCCAGAGATGGAGGCTAAATATATTAAGGCACACCCGGAATGGTCGTACAAGAAGCTGATGTACAACGACTTCTTGTTGGTCGGACCACTCGACGATCCAGCAAGTGTANTGTCCGCCCCGCGAATAGAGATAGCGGTCCAGCGCATCGTTGAACGCCGTGNCCGTTTCGTCTCGCGTGGCGATGAGTCCGGCACTCACACTCGTGAGCGGCGGCTCTTCACATTAGCCGGAGTAGCACTTTCTCCTGAGCAGGTCGTCGTTTCCGGCCAGGGAATGTCGCGAACCCTTCGTTTAGCGAGCGAACTAGAGGCCTACACCTTAACTGACGCAGCGACGTTCACAGCCATGACCCAGATGCTAAGTTTGCAGCCCGTCTTTCAAGGTGGACCGAACCTCTTGAATACATATGCTGTAATCAGTAGCACGATGAATNTCCATGAAGCCTCACGAGCCGACNCGCGGTCCCTTGTTAGCTGGCTCACGGATGGTGGCGGACGAGAACTAATCAAGAATTTTAGNTTAAGTGCAGATGGAGCTGGCTTCATAGTCTGGCCGTTGGGTAGNCCAAGTGACCAGCCGGCGCACCTGCCGTTCTAGTTATGCCCCTGATATTTCAAAGGGATATGTTGGTGAGACTAGGATTCATTCTTCACTGCTTGCCACGCAGCCTCCATCTGTTCNAGGGTAGTATCTTGNAGCTGCCGACCTTCGGCTCGAAACCGTTCTTCCAACTTGTTAAATCGGTTACAGAACTTTCTGTTGGCGCAGCGNAGCGCAGCTTCCGGCTCGATCCCGAGCTTCCGGGATAAGTTGGCAATGGAAAAGAGGAGGTCACCCATTTCCTCCTCTCGGCGTTCAGANGAATCTACATTGACGGCCTGTCTAAGCTCNGCCACTTCTTCCTCAATCTTGTCCACGACATCAGCATCCGTCTTCCAGTCGAATCCAACGGCGGCGACGCGTGATCCGATCTCGAAGGCGCGCAGGAGCGACGGTAGGTTTGTGGGCACGCCGTCCAATAACCCTTTCCGAGGATCTTTTTCNGCCCGTTCTTTTGCCTTCAGTTCTTCCCACTGTCCACGCACCTCACTTGAAGTGGCGACTGTGGTTACGGGNGTGCTGCCGCTGTCGGGACCGAAAACATGAGGATGACGCCGCACGAGCTTCTTGATAATTGTCTCGATTNCATTATCNATNGTGAAGACTTTGGATTCCGCTGCGATCTGGCAGAGAAACACCACTTGAAAAACGAGGTCTCCAAGTTCATCCTTGAGTTCCATGAGGTTTCCTCGGTCGAGGGCATCAAGTACCTCGTAAGTCTCTTCAAGAACGAAGGGTCTGAGCGACTTTAGCGTTTGCGCGCGGTCCCAGGGACAGCCCTCGCGGGAGCGGAGCTTGGTNATGAGCCGGATAAGTTGTTCGAATCGCTGGCCGGTNGTTTGACCGNGTGCCGGGGTGATTGGTTGGTTAGGATCAGCCATGTATGCCTCTTTGCTCGCTGTTTGGCGGCGGCAGTCTATGCTAGCATCGAGAGGATGCGCGTGGATCTTGGTGATGTTTCGTTTGACATGCTAGTGGAGTCACTTGCTGCCTCAGCCCTAGTACACTTGGGCGACCAAGCTGANCGTGCGACTGGCGCTAAGGTGCCACCNNATCCTGATGCGGCGGTNCAAATGATCCAGCTACTCNCGCTCTTGGAGGAGAAGACTCAGGGTAATCTTGATGAGCGGGAAGTGCANTTGCTTACTATGACTCTACGCGTGTTACGGACAAGGCTTTTAGAGGTCAGGAAGAATTCTGCTTCCGGTCAGATCTCGGTTACCTGAAATCTTCAACGGAAATCTACCGTGCGTATCACCTTTCTCGGTACGGGCACTTCATCTGGTGTTCCAGCGATCGGTTGTGACTGTGCTACGTGCCGGTCCAAGGATCCACGTGACCAGCGTTGGCGTCCATCTGTCTACATTGAGTTNGTTGACGGTACCGCGGTTCTTGTCGATGCCGCAACAGATCTACGGGCGCAGGCGCTTCGCTTTGGCATAGGCCGGGTCGACGCGGTCCTCTTCACACACAGTCATGCCGATCATGTGCTTGGTCTTGATGAGGTGCGTCGCTACAACTATTTACAGGGTAAGACTATTCCATGCTATGGCGATTCCCGTACGTTGTCCGATGTGAGACGAATGTTCGCCTACGTCTTCGACCCAGCTGAACAGCTGGGTGGTGGCCTGCCTCAACTCGAACTGTTTACGATCGGTGGTCCGTTTTGCCTTGGTCGNGAGACGTTCGTGCCTGTGCCNCTGCTTCATGGAAAACGACCNATTCTGGGTTTCCGGGTTGGCTCCTTCGCATATCTGACTGACTGTAACGCGATTCCCGAGACCTCGTGGGCGCTCCTTGAGGGATTAGACGTGCTGGTCATCGATGCGCTCCGNNNCCGGCCACATCCCACCCATTTCTCAGTGGATGAAGCGATCGCTGCGGTAAACCAGATCGGACCATCGCGCGCCTATTTCACGCACATGTGCCATGACCTGCCTCACGAAGCCACTTGTAGCAGCCTGCCGGAACAAATAGAGCTGGCGTATGATGGATTGAGATTGNACCTACCAGATTGAGTCCTTGTGGCTAACATTGGCACTTTTTGACTTTGGGTCCATGACATTTCACCGCCGTGAATATTATCCATTTTCCTGATAACGATTGTCCTGCAATGTGGCAGCGACCGGTGCTGGCACTAGGCAACTTTGACGGACTCCATCGGGGCCACGCTGCGATCATCAACCGCGTACGCGGTCGTGCTAATGAGCGTGGTGTTCTGCCGATCGCATTGACCTTTGACCCGCATCCGCCTCGAGTTATCCGTCCTGACAAGGCACCGGAACTCCTGATGACCGCGACTCAAAAGTTCGAGGCGTTGACCGCTGCCGGCATCGGCGGGATTGCGGTTGTGCGCTTCACAGAGGAGATGTCCCGATGGGCACCTGAGCGTTTTGTTATCAACACTCTGGTTGAATGGCTTAAGGTGAGCGAAGTGTGGGTTGGCGCGAACTTTCTATTCGGTCATGAGCGGGCTGGAAATTTCTCACTCCTCCGTGAGCTCGGCGCGCGATACGGCTTCAGGGCTGAGAAGATTGAACCGGTTCGTTACAAGGATTTCGTGGTTAGCAGCACCAGGATTCGCCGACTGGTTGCGGAGGGAAGCGTGGATGAGGCGGGAGCCCTTCTTGGCCACCACTATGCCATCGATGGCGTTGTCGTACGCGGCGAGGGACGGGGTCGAGAGATAGGGGTGCCAACTGCCAATATCCGTTTCGACAATGAGCTTCTACCTCTCGATGGAGTTTACGCGACGCTGGTTACGCTTGATGGAGTTGTATATTCCGGTGTGACTAATGTGGGTCTCCGACCGACGTTCGGCAAAGGCAGGAGGGTGCTTGAGACCCATATCTTTGATCTGACGCGTGATCTCTATGATGTGCCGCTGCGTCTGTCGTTCGTCCGAAGACTGAGGGACGAGATGGAATTCGATGGAGTTGAATCACTTCGTTCACAGATTGAAGCCGACTGTCGGCAGGCTAGGGAACTGTTCAGTCAGATTTCACTGTAAACTTCTAAGGTTTAGGGGCGACGAAGTCGACAGAGACTGCCAGACAATTGCCGCACTGAAGATGCCGCGTCAAAGTGCCTCTTAGCCCAAATATCTGATGCGTTTCTACAATACGCTTACTCGCCGTGAAGAAGAGTTCGTCCCGCTTCGTGGGCGACAGGTACGGATGTATACCTGTGGACTGACGGTGTATGCGTATGGCCATATTGGTAACTTTCGAACCTTCGTCTGTCTCGACGTCCTCCGTCGTGCGTTAAAGTATTTGGAAGGTTACGACGTCCGACAGGTGATGAACTATACCGACGTTGACGACCGAACAATCATTGAGTCGGAAAAATCCGGCTTACCCCTCCGCGAGTACACCGACAGGTATATCTCGGCCTTTCAGGAAGATGCGGTGAGGCTTGGTCTCGAGCCGGTGGAGGAAACGCCTCGGGCAACCGACGAAGCCAATCTGCATGCGATGACCGGAATGATCGAGGCGCTTGAGAAGAACGGCCATACCTATCGTAGCGATGGCTCAATCTATTTCAAGATTTCCACGATGCCTCAGTATGGGCAGCTGGCGCGGCTCGACCACGAAGGGATAAAACCCGGAGCTCGGGTTGATGCTGACCGGTATGACAAGGAGGATGCCCGGGACTTTGTGCTCTGGAAGGCGACTCAGCCGGGAGAGCCCACATGGGACTATGGCGTCGGGCCGGGCCGACCCGGCTGGCATATTGAGTGCTCGGCGATGGCACTCCGGTTGCTTGATGGGCCGCCAATTGACATTCATGCCGGGGGCGTTGACCTAGTGTTTCCGCATCACGAAAACGAGATCGCGCAAAGTGAGGGCGCGACCGGCACACAGTTTTCGCGGTTCTGGTTTCATGTCGAACATCTTTTGCTGGGCGAAGGCGGCAAGATGTCCAAGTCGGTCGGTAACGTTTTTACCGTGCGCGACGTACTAGAGAAGGGGTTTCGCGCGTCTGCGTTGCGCTACGTGTTGCTGTCGGTTCATTACCGCAAGCAGCTTAAATTTACCTGGGATAGCCTGAGCCAAGCCGATGAAGCACTCACCCGGCTAATGGATTGCCTTGTACGCCTCGACACGGTACCGCAGTCCGACGTTGAAACAACGGTAACCGAAAAAGTTGAGGTGTCCCGCCGTGATTTTTCCGAAATGATGAAGGCCGATCTCAACACCCCAGGTGCGCTTGGCGTTATGTTTGACTTTGTAAGGATGGTGAATGCTGCGATTGATGCCGGAGAAATCAGCAGTTCCGACGTAACCTTAGTGCGGGAGACTTTCGAGTATTTCGATCAGGTGCTTGGGGTCATCCGGATTCGTCGTGCTGAGGACACAGTCCCACCTGTTCCGGTCGAAGAGATCGAAAAACTCATTGGCGACCGCAAAGCAGCCCGCAGCAACAGAGACTTTACTAAAGCTGACCGCATTCGGGATGAGTTGGCTGAGCGTGGCATTATGCTCGAGGATGGATCAGCTGGCACCCGGTGGAAACGGAAATGACCGGTATGCTAAGGTGGCGGAATCCATTTTATTGTGCGGGAGTAACTCAGTGGTAGAGTGCGACCTTGCCAAGGTCGAAGTCGCGGGTTCGAATCCCGTTTCCCGCTCCATTTGTCTCTTCGATTTATCTTATCTACGTCAAATAGGCGTATTCCAATCGGCGCCGTCGCCAAGTGGTAAGGCAGAGGTCTGCAAAACCTCCATCCCCGGTTCAAATCCGGGCGGCGCCTCCAC
>PBBF01000008.1 GCA_002717745.1 Acidobacteriota bacterium | reverse complement strand
AGCGAGCGTGAGGCCAGTCCACACGGTGGTGATCGCTAAGCCGCCCATTGCTGAGGCGGCTGCGGCCGCAGGCGTCGTGCGTGGGGAGGTCAATCCGAAAAGCAGTGGGAAGAAAAAAGTGGCCCCGACCATTGCGACTGCATACGAGACCATCGCCAGGATTAGTGCTGGCGTGTTGAGCGCGGCGGCGAGTGAGACGGCGCCAATTACGACGATGGTTAACCGCGACACGCGCAGATAGTACCCTTCGTCTCGGACGATGCCGCGTGGTTCGTGGATCGATTTTCGCAGAAAGTCGCGTGCGACGGCGGCTCCCGAGAGTAGTAGCAGCGAGTCGCTCGTTGACATGGCGGCGCTGGCGATGCCGGTTAGTGCCACGGCCGATGCGAGTGGGCCAAGGACACTCGCCGAGAGTGCAAGCAAAGCTTCATCAGCAACATCGATCTGGTCCCAAACTAGGATTCGCGCTGCACCGCCAAGGTAAAGGTTGCCGTAGAGTATGAAAATGCAGACGAGTAGGCACGTGGTCGGCAGGGCGTAACGAGCGGCCTTTGAATCACGTGCCACGAAAACTTTGGTTAGCAACTCCAAACGCGTGGAGTAGGCGACGAACCAGACGAGCCACCAGGACAGCAGGTACCCCCAGTTCCACGACGTCCCCGTGACAGAAGTCCACCCGGGGGCAACGTGTTCGACGTTCTGCATTACTGTTGTGAAACCGCCTGCTGCGTTGTAAACGGCCGGCATCATGATGATGAGACCGACCCACATGAACATAAACTGCAGGATGTTTGTCCAAATGATGGCCAGCATTCCGCCGAGAGCCACATAGAAGATGAACAGTGCCGTACCGATCGCCATCGACCACTCTAGCTGGAAGCCGAGTAGGCCCTCGAGAATCAGTCCCATGCCGCGGATTTGTGCGATAAGGTATACGATGCTGGAAGCCGCAATGACGAACGCGCTGAACGCTCGGAGCGCATGGCTGTCAAACCGTTCGCCCATGTAGTCGGGCAGCGTGCACGCGCCGATCTCACGAAGCTTTCTAGCAAAGAAGAGGAGGATGACAAGAAAGCCCAAGGCGAAGCTCATCAGGGGCAAACTTGCGACACCTCCAAACGCACCGGCGAAAGCCACCCCACTCAGTATGGAGCCGCCGTGCATGATGGCTGCCATCATGCCGAGCGTCATGATGGTCGTGCCGAACCGGCGTCCCGCAACCCACAGGTCAGCCTCGTTCTTCTGTTGCTGACCTGACACAATACCGATTGCGACGATGGCAACGAGGTAGGCTCCGAAAATAAGTAGGCCGATCGCAGACGGAGTCATATGCTACTCCCGCCGCCCTGACTTAATCTGCCAGCAGACGTAATACTGCCAGACGATGATGGCTAGGGGGATAGCAATGAGAACGACAAGGCTTGACCAGGGGAGTCCAAACATGTTCGTAAGGATACAGAATTCTCGAACCGGGTGTCCTCAAACTGGGCTAAACATTTGCGGAAGCGTTCTTGGCAATCCGGCCCTCGTTCTGATCGACCAAGAGTCATGGGTCTAAATCTTTCCTCTATCGAGTATGATCCGCGTGTTTTCTACTGAAAGGAGCATTCAAATGTGCACGGTATGTCGCCTTGTGACAGCGGTTCTTTTGACCACGACGCTTGCGGCTTGTAGTCCGCCCCAGGAGCCCGAGTCAACACCGAAGCCCGAGCCGCTTACCGGCCTAGTCGACGGTCTTGCTTCGGGGTTGGTGGAGGTCGTCGACCTTACGCAACCTCTTAATGCGGAAACTCCCGTTATCCAGATCCCACCACCGCTGGCGAATACGCCAGGGTTTACACCGCACCTGATATCTAACTTCGATGACGATGGACCAGGCTGGTATTGGAACTGGATGGAAGTCGGGGAGCATGTTGGCACCCATTTCGATGCGCCGTGTCACTGGATTTCCGGGCGGGAGCTACCCTGCGTGGACACGCTTGATGCCGATGAATTTATCGGTCCAGCCGTTGTGATCGACGTTACTGCCGCGGTCTCGGATAATGCTGATTTCGTGGCGACCCAAGAGACGATCGAAAGTTGGGAAGCCGAGAACGGCCGAATCCCAGAGGGCGCATGGGTGATTCTCAAAACCGGATGGGGTGCGCGTGCCAGTGATGGCGAGCTGTTCTTCAACGCGGATGACTCCGGTATGGCGCACTACCCTGGCTTCGGACTCGAATCGGCGACGTTCCTCACGACCCAGCGCAACATCCTCGGAGTTGGCACGGAAGCCGTCGGTACAGACGCGGCGGTGGGTGCGATTGCTGATCCACCGTTTCCGAATCACTTTACGATGCATGGGGCTGGCAGGTATGGACTGACCCAACTTGCCAACGTTGATCAACTCCCAGCCACTGGTGCTGTGATCATCGCGACCCCGCTCAAGATTGAGCACGGTTCCGGCAGTCCAGTACGTGCCATCGCACTGGTTCCGGCATCATAAGCGCTGGTTCCACGCGTGAGGCGGTTGAAAAGTGGCTGGTAAATTTTTTAAGGTCAATGTCCGGGTTCATTGGGCCGATACCGACGCGGCTGGAGTGGTGTGGTTTGGCAACTTTCTTCGGTTTTTCGAGGAAGCGGAGGACGAGCTGTTTCGAGCGCTTGGCAGAACCCGTATGGAACTCATGGAAGATCTCGGCATTCTCATGCCTCGTGTCGATGCTTCATGCAAGTTTCGCGTGCCGGCACGCGCTGAAGAGGTACTCGAAATTGGCATTGCCATTGAATCAATCACTACGCGCCGGATTTCATATCGGTTCGAGGCGCGTGGAGTCGACTCACGCAAGCTGGTTTGTGAAGGGTCTTATCGAGTTGCCTGCATTCGGCAAAGGACCTTTCGAAGTACCGAGTTTCCGGCTAAGCTCCGCAAGCTCCTTAAGCGGATGGACGGATTAGTGACCGCCCAGCGCCGGGAGAAAAGCGACCGCCGAGGGCGCGGAGCCTACCATTGATAATCAGAATAGACATGGGAACTTCGCGCTAGAGTTTCTAAGAACAACCGCTCAACCGTCCAAGAAATTCTCCATAGAAGAGAATGCGAACAATGACACAATTGGGATAGCCGCCGTACGACAGTGAAACGAGTGGTGTTTCAGGCGGTGTCCTGGGGGCCGAGTACCTCTGATCGACGGGAGAGTGCATGATGCAAGCGTGGGGCGTGACCTTACTCCGGTTAACCGTTGGAGCAGTCTTTGTCGCGCACGGATTGCCGAAGTTGTTTGGGCCGATGTGGGGCACTAGTCCGGAGGGTACTGTTGCCTTGTTCGCCTTGGTAGGTTTACAACCGGCGCCCCTACTTGCCGTCACGGTAGGTATTGTTGAGCTGTGTGGTGGTATGGCGTTGTTTCTTGGAGCCTTCACGCGTCTGATGAGCGCACTTCTAGCGATCATTATGGCTGTAGCGATTTGGAAAGTGCACTGGCCATATGGCTTCTTTCTGAATTTATCTCTCGAACCAGGCGTCGGACACGGCTTCGAGTACGCGCTCGTCTTGTTCGCTGCTCTGTTCTGCCTAATGCTGAACGGACCTGGCGTGTTGTCGTTCGACGGGTATGCTGGCAAGTCGGCGAAGTCTGGCCAAGGGCGACCACGTCGGGATTAGGTGTAGCGCACCCTCAAGACTCTCGGATCTTTTGCCGGATCTTCCACCATGCAATTAACAGGTCGATCAGCTTTGGTGACTGGCGGTAAGAGAATCGGTGCAGTGGTTGCCGAGGCCCTGGCGGCGCGTGGGGCTAACGTGGCACTTTCGTTCAACCGCTCTCGTCACGAGGCCGAACAGGCGGCAGAAGCGATTCGCGCGCATGGCCAGCAGGCCTTCATCGCATCGGCGGATCTGTCGAAAGCCTCCGCATGCGATGAAATTGTGCACGCCACTGCTGAGTCTCTGGGTCGACTCGACATACTGGTACACATGGCCTCGGTCTACACCCAAACACCGTTCGACCAGCTAACTGTTGAGGACTGGGACCGGTCACTCGCGGTGGATCTCCGCGCGGCCTTTCTCTGTGCGCACGCGGCCGTGCCGCATATGCGCGCCGCTGGAGGTGGGCGCATCGTTATGTTCTCGGATTGGACGGCAATGAGTGGCCGACCAACCTATGCGGGCTATTTGCCATATTACGTCGCGAAAGCTGGCTCAGTCGCGCTGGCCGAAGCGTTGGCGTTCGAATTGGCACCCGACCAAATTCTTGTCAACGCAATCGCCCCTGGACCTATCCGTGCACCGGCCCAGTTAGGAAAAGCTGGTCATGAGGAGGTCATCCGTGCGACGCCGCTCAACCGATGGGGCGGTGATGAGGAGATTGTAAAGACGGTCCTTTGGCTTATCGAAAGTGATTTCGTAACCGGTGAGACAATTCGGGTAGACGGTGGTCGCCACCTGCATTGAGGCTAGGGTCAGGCCCGCACGTCGAGCAGAGCCTTCATTGAGGCGAGCGCGCCCGTCAATTCGTCGCGGGTCTTCGCAAAGCACAGCCGGATGTAACCCTCACCGTGCGTGCCGAAATCGGCGCCCGGCACACAACCGATGCGCCCTTCCTTAATCAGATACTCGACCAGTGCCCACGAGAGTGATTCCGGGGCTCCCGTGCTGCCCGGTGGGCGCCAAGCCGGATCGATCCGTAGGAACGCATAGAACGCACCCTTGGGAGGTTCACCGCTGAGTACCCTGGAGCCCAATTCGCGGATGCCCGCGTAGAACAAGTCACGCCGAGCCTGCAACTCGACCCGATAAGCTTCCACTTGATTTTTTGCGTTCTCTAAACCGCCGACGCCACCCCATTGCACAATCGTGCCAATGTTGCTGCACGTGTAGTAAAGAACTTTCTTAATACGGTCGCCAACAATCGGATCGTTTATCGCGAAATAACCCAGACGGAGGCCGGTCATCGCGTACGATTTGCTAAACGTGTAAACGGAGATCGTTCGGTCGTACATTCCCGGAAGGGAAGCGATGCTCACATGACGTTCGCCGTCGAAGACGACGTCTTCGTATGCCTCGTCGGAGATTACCCACAGGTCGCGCTCTTGTGCGATCGCCGCGATCCGCTCGAGATCTGCTTGGGTGAGGACGCCACCAGTCGGGTTCTGGGGTGAATTCAGGAGGATTGCCCGCGTCTTTGGCGTGACTTTCGATTCCAACTCGTCTAAGTCTGGTCGCCAGCGACGCGATTCATACAGCGGGCAGTCAACGGGTACACCTTGGGCCGTTTGGATGGTGCCGCGCGTCGATGGCCACATTGGGTCGGCACAGAGCACTTCGTCGCCTGGTTCTAGTAATCCGTGGAAAATGACGTAGAGACCATGGATACCACCGTTGGTGACCATGACATCGTCAACCGACTCAATCGGAATCTTGTTTTGTTTTTGAAGCTTATCAACAATGAGTTCACGGAGGCGGGGAATGCCAACTGTCTGAACATAGTGCGTACGATTCTCGGCGATGGCTCGATTCATTGCGGCTTTAACAGCGTCCGGTGCGTTAAAGCCGACGTCACCTTGATCGAGACGATAGGGGTTTTCGATACCGAACATCATGTCGCGAATCCGCATAATGCCCGAGAACGGAATGGAGTCGAGGTGCTCGCCCATTCACTCAGGGTGGCACACTGCGCTAGGTCTTGGCAAACCCGACGTTTAATGTTCTTAGCATTCTCAACGGCCGCAAAGTCGTAGCGGCAGCGGTGATCGGTTATCCTTACGGTCTCGAAACGCTCCCTGAGTTTTTTGGGAGACCTCGCTGTTCAACCGATGAGCACCGATCCGATTTCCATACTGAGCGCCGTACCGGCGATAGCGCTAGGGCATTATCCGACTCCAGTGGAGGAATTGAACGGCCTACGCGCTGCCCTGGGCGGCGGCCCGCGGCTTTTTGTCAAACGAGACGATTCCATCGGATTCGCTTTCGGTGGTAACAAGATCAGAAAACTTGAGTTGGTGTGTGCGCGGGCACTGAACGAGGGCGCCGATACACTCATTACTGCCGGTGGTGTGCAGTCGAACCACGCACGGGTGACAGCGGCAGTCGCGGCTCGTCATGGTCTACGTTGCCTACTCGTGGCGAATGGTGTGCCGCCGGATAAGCC
This sequence comes from Acidobacteriota bacterium, assembly GCA_002717745.1. GTDB lineage: Bacteria > Acidobacteriota > Vicinamibacteria > Vicinamibacterales > UBA823 > UBA11600. Next base: position 31,388 of record PBBF01000008.1, on the reverse strand, counting down.
AACGGCAAATGCATTACTCGACGAGCTGTTTGGTGCCGAGGTTCAGTACGTTAAGTCTCGTGAAGACCGGTCGCCCGCGATGGTGTCAGCAGCGGCACATTTGGTCGCAGCTGGCCGGCATCCCTACGTGATTCCCGTCGGCGCCTCAACTCCACTAGGAGCGCTGGGATACGTTCGGGCCGTGGGTGAGTTGGTTGATCAGGTGACGCCGCCCGACGTAATCGTCCACGCCAGTTCGTCTGGCGGAACCCAGGCTGGTCTTGTGGCTGGGTGCCGCCTTTACACGCAACGCACACAAGTTATCGGTGTCAGTGCTGACGATTCAGCTGAATCATTACGCCAGACGATAGCGACACTGATTGCAGGAATCGAGACGTTCCTTCAGCTCGCACCGAGTTCGCTGTCTGATGGCTCATCTCTAGAGGTAGAGGACGGGTTTTGTGGTGATGGCTATGGTATTCCCACCGAGGCGTCACGCGAAGCGCTCGATCTACTAGCCCGCCGAGACGCCATTCTGCTGGACCCTACCTATACGGCTAAGGCGATGGCAGCGCTCATCGCTTACGTACGAGAAAGCCGGTTCCGGAACGATCAAACGGTGCTTTTTTGGCATACCGGTGGCCAGGTGAACCTGTTTGCCTAATGCGAATTCTGATACATTGGCTCTATCGTTCCTCCAGTTGGTCTCGCTTCAGGGTTGGGCTAATTAAATCTAAGGACAACGGACGGGTGAAAACTCTATTGACGGTCGCCGCCGTCGCCGGGTTCACGACGACCGTATTTGCACAGTCGTTAACGCTTGACGAGTTGCTATTCCGTGCAAGTCAGTCCGTCGTTGCTTATGAGCGAGTGTTCTCGAATGCCGTTGCCGAAGAGCACTACTTACAGCGGATTCTCCGATTTAATGGAACGGTGCGACGCCAGCGGGATTTACGGTCTGACATGCTACTTGTGCAGTTGCCGGGGGCGGTCTCGTGGTTCGGGTTCCGTGACGTTTTCGAAGTCGACGGGAAGCCTGTACGTGATCGCGACGAACGCTTGCAGAAGCTGTTCCTTGACGAAGCACGACCACCTGTTGAGCAAGCCACCGTGCTTACACGGGAAAGCGCTCGCTACAACATCGGCGAAGTCGTTCGTACGGTGAATTTACCGACAATTGCGTTGGCGTTTCTTCACCCGCTCAACCAACACCGGTTTGACTTCAAGCGCTTGGATGAAGAGTTAATTTATGGGCGGCCCGCCTGGGTCGTACAATTCAGTGAACAAGCGCAACCGACATTTGTCCAGATTCCTGCAGGTGATATGTTCGCCCGAGGTAGATTTTGGCTCGACGTCGAAACAGGGGACACCTTACGTAGCGAGTTGGTTCTCGGCACGTTCCGCAGTGCACTCTTGACGACGATCGTCGTCGATTATCGCCAGCACGAAGCATTCCAGTCTTGGGTACCGCATTCGATGCGTGAAATTTATAAGCGGCCACTTGAGTCCAGAGCCGAGTGGATCGAGGCGACGGCCACTTATTCAAACTTTAGGCAATTCGGTGTAGAGACCGAGGAATCGGTGAGGGTGCCAAGATGACGGTGGTCACTAAGCTGATTGATAGCGGCGCTGTATGTTACGGCGAGAGGTGACAATAGTGGTCCTCGGGCTGAGTATGGGCTGTGCGGTGGCGTGTGGAGGGGAATTACCAGGCTCGGCTGGTGATTCTCCAGCACCAGTTATCAGTGGTGTAGACCAAGCGGTCGACCGACCGTATCTGCTAGAGCGGGTCGGTGAAGCGGCAGTTGTTCAGCTATATGCCGACGGGTTCGAGAGCCTGTCCCTCGACCAGCGCATCCTGGTCTATCACCTCTACCAGGCCGCACTTGCGGGGCGTGACATCCTTTACGATCAACGTTACGCGTACAACCTTGAGATGCGAGAAGTACTCGAGCAGATTCTGACTCATGCCGATGGCGTGGACCCGGTCACTCGCGCCGAGATCGAGCGCTACACCAAGCTCTTTTGGATCAACACTGGTCCCTATAACAATTTGACAGCTAGGAAGTTCGTTCTTACGTGCACCGAGGCGGCCTTTATTGCCGCTGCTCAAGCAGCTGCCGACGGGGGCGCGAGATTTCCAACACGTAACGGCGAGACACTGGATGTCATGCTGACGCGCATGTTGCCTCTCTTTTTTGATTCATCAGTTGATCCGAGCGTAACAACTAAAACACCAGCTCTAGGGGAGGACATTTTAGTAGCGAGTGCCAACAACCTCTACGTGGACGTCAGCATGGACGACTTGAAGGGGTTCACGGAGAAGCACGCCTTAAACTCACGTCTTGTAAAACGCGGGAACCAACTTGTCGAGGAGGTTTACAGGCTCAACGGAAAATACGGAGAGCATATTTCTCGAATCATCAAGCACTTGGAAGCCGCGATTCCATATGCCACTGAGTCGATGGCCAAAGCGCTCAACGCCTTGATACGGTTCTACCGTACTGGGGAAGACGTCGACCGCAAAGCCTACGACATCGCATGGGTCCAGGACGATGCCTCACCCATCGACACCATTAACGGGTTCATCGAGGTTTACATGGATGCCCGTGGTACGAAAGGGGCGTGGGAAGCGTTGGTCTACTACGTTAATCAGGAGAAAACTGCGGATATTCAGGTCCTCGCTGACAATGCCCAATGGTTTGAGGACCGAATGCCATGGGACCCAAAGTATCGGAAGAAGGGTGTACGTGGTATTACGGCCAACGCCATTGATGTCGTCATTGAAACCGGTGAATCGGGGCCGGTGACCCCAATTGGTATTAACCTACCAAATGATCAAAGTGTTCGGGAGGAGCACGGGAGTAAATCAGTGTCACTCTCGAACGTTGTGGAAGCCTATGAGCAGGCAACGCCGTCGGGGTTCCGGACGGAATTCTCCTGGACCCCCGCCGAGGCCACTCGTGCTGAACGCTGGAGCAGTACTGCTGGCGAGCTCACCACAAATATGCATGAGGTGATTGGACACGCCTCGGGCAGGCTAGCGGATCACCTTAACGGCAATCCGCAAGCTGCGTTGAAGGAACAGTATTCTGCACTCGAGGAGAGCCGAGCAGACTTAGTGGCGCTCTACTTTCTCCCTGATCCGCAACTAGCCGAATTCGGGCTTGTACCAGTAAAACACCATAAGGAACTCGTACTCGCAGGGTACGAAGGGTATGCGCGGAACGCCATCACACAGCTTCGGCGTGTCCGGGAGGGGACACAGCTCGAGGAGGATCACATGCGCAACCGCCAGATGATCGTCAGGTGGTTAATGGACAACACGACCGCTATTGAAGAACGTGAACGTAACGGCAAGACGTTTTACGTGATTGCTGACGTGATTGTGTTCCAGCAGGGGGTAGGTGAACTGCTCGCGGAAGTACAACGGATCAAATCGGAGGGTGATTACGAAGCGGCGAAGCGGTTGTTTGAGACCTACGGTATCCATTTTGATGCGGACCTCCGTGACCAGGTCGTCGAGCGCGTGGACGCGTTGAACCTTCCGTCCTACTCGGGTTTTGTCCAACCGAAACTTGAAATAGAACGAGGCCCTGACAACGCAATCATCGATGTGGCCATTTCCTATCCGCAGGACCTTATGACACAGATGCTCGAGTATTCTGGCAATGCTGTTGAGATGTCGCGTTCTGAAGGTCTTCATTAATGAGTTCTTGGTCGAATCAAATCGTGCGTGTATTTATCGCTTTCGTCCTTTCTGCCGTGGCTCCTGCCATCGGTATGCCAATCGAGTCAGCGGCTCAGAATTCGTCGGCGGCCACCCTAACTTTTCGCCAAGCGATGCTAGCGGCTGAAGATTCCCGCGCGGCGGATCCGGTCAGCCTGGCGACACTACTGACCGGCATTGAGAGTCCGAACGAGGAGATTCAGCAGATCGCAGTGCGTGCCCTCGGCCGGCTGGAGCGCTTCAATATGAGCGATCGGATCGCCAGACTACTCGAGGCCGATCAGCCAGCCGTGCGGCGCGAAGCCGTCAACGCCCTCGGCCAAAGCCTGCAGCGTGGCGGCGACCTGTCAGATTACGTATCGATGCTGCTTGCTCGGCTAGAAAACGAGAGGGATCCTGAGGTGCGCGGCGTCATCGCTGAGACGCTCGGGCGACTCCCGTATCTGGACTCCCAGACACTGCAGCGCGTGGAGTTAATACTGGGGTCGTTCACAAGTTCGGTAGAACCTGCTATTCGTCTCGGTGCCGTTGGCGGTCTTGAAGCGATAGCCAGGTTGCGGGGTGACCAAACGCCGCTGGCGGCTCAAACGATCGCGCAGCTACGCGCAGCCCTGACTACTTCAGGTAGCGACGAGAGAGCCTTGCGGACTCGGCGGCTCGCGTTGGCAGCTTTAAATGTGAGTGGGTCAGCCAGTGTAGAGACCATTACTGCGGTGCTGGATGATCGTGACGCGCAGACGCGTCGTCTGGCTACACTGGCGCTGCTTAATGCTGATGACCTGCCTGAGAGGCAGGTGTTGATTGCGAAGGCACTAACCGACAGGTCCGCGATGGTACGGCTCGAGGCTTTGGTAGCGTATGGCAAACACGGTCGGTTGATGGGGTGTACTCCGATTGTCGATGCTGTGGGGGATCAAAACTCACATGTTGCTCTCCGAGCGCTGGATCTACTCGGTGAAGATTGCCCCACAGCCCTGTCGATAACAAGCTTTGTCGCGAGCATTGCTGGTGGGCTTAATAGTGATGGTGATTGGCATCGGCCAGCACACGCCTTGGTCACACTGGCTCAACTCAATCAGAACCGCGCAACTGGGTTAGTGCCGCGATTCGTCGAGCACCCGGTCTGGCAGGTCAGGATGTATGGAGCACGAGCTGCCACACAGTTAGGTCCCGCCAGTGGTGTGATACTCGCCGAGCTGGCTGACGATCCGAATGCCAATGTACGCGGCGCGGCGCTGCGCGGTCTTGTAGAACTGGAAGGGCACGCTGCTGACGACGTTCTGCTGCAGGCGCTGGCCAGTGACGACTATGGCCTATTACGCACGGTGGCTAGCCTGCTCAGAGGAAGCCCTGATCGGCGCGCGCCTACGATCTTACTTTCGACGTTGGCTAGACTTACCGCGGCGGATAGGGATACGTCACGCGATGCACGAGTGGCAATCCTCCAGCGGCTTCAGGAGTTAGGGTCGCGGCGTAACGCTGGTGTGCTAAGACCGTACCTGGAGGACCCCGACCCTCGAGTAGCTGCTACGGCAGCCGAAGCGCTATCCGATTGGACCGACCAGATGGTTACAGCGAGGACATCACGCTTACGCACTGGAACGTCACCATTACTTGAAGCCGTGCTCGGTCTTGTTAGTGCCCACGTGCGTATGGTGAACGGCGCTGAGTTTCAACTCAAACTATTTCCTGAAGAAGCGCCCGCGACAGTCGAACGATTTTCTCAGCTTGCACGGAAGGGTTACTACGACACGTTGACTTTTCACCGTGTGGTACCAAACTTTGTGATTCAGGGCGGGAGTCCCGGCGCCAATGAATTCATGGGGGACGGTCCCTACATGCGTGACGAACTAGGCCTTCGTTCGCACGTCCGCGGTGCAGTCGGTATCTCCACCCGCGGTCGTGACACCGGCGACGCCCAGATCTTCATAAATCTCGTGGACAACCCCCGACTGGATCACAACTTCACAGTGTTCGCGCAGGTCATCGCTGGCATGGACACGGTGGACGCCATCCTTGAAGGGGACGCAATCGATCGGATTGAGATTATTGAGCGTTAATTTCAACACTCGGGACCACTGTTTACGGCGAGCCGTCTCGCTCGGGTCAGCAGGAAGTGGTAGTGATTCCTGATGACTATTAACCGTTTACCTCATCAAAACCAGTTGTATGCATAAACGTTGTAGGTGGTTGAAGTTGGCGGATTTCGGTCGGCTGGGTTCCTAGCTACACCTATACAATGACCGCCTGACGAAAATGGGAACACCTCACTTCGGTGTGTCGTATTGGATTGACCGGTTGCCCCGCCGCCGTCCGTCCTACCCTCGGTATCGTGGTCAGAACGACGTCGACGTTGCGATTGTCGGCGGTGGGATGGCAGGCTGTGCGACCGCGTACGCACTGTCGACGGTGGGTGCGCGCGTTTGCCTCTTCGAAGCAGCTCGAATCGGTCAAGGTGCGATCGGTTCGAGTACAGCACTCGTGATGCAGGAACCCGACGTCGATTTTCAAGACGTACTTGACGCGCACGGCCTTCGCGCGGCCCGCACGATTTGGAGAATGACGCGCCGTGGTGCACTGGATCTTGTCGCGGCCATCCGTCGACTCAGAATACCGTGCCAACCGGAGGCGCAGGATTCGATCTATTTTGCGAGCGACCCTACGGGGGTACAGCGACTACGCCGTGAACTGGGGTTGCGTAAAAAGGCTAGGCTGGAGGCTCGCTGGCTCACGGTCGAGCAGCTACGGCGCGAGGCAAATGTGGAAGCCGAAGGTGCTATTCGTGTCGCGGGCAATGCACAGGTTGAGCCACTGCGTACCTGTTTCGGCTTTGCGGCTGCAGCGGTGAAACGAGGCGCCTCCATACATGAACGATCGCCCGTCGAGCGTATCCGGACCGGACGCGAGCATGTCGAACTGCGGACCACGGGCGGGACAGTTCGCGCTGATCGAGTCGTCATTGCGACCGGGCATCCGGGCCCCTTATTTAAACCATTAGCGCGGCATTTTCGCGTAGCGGAAACTTACGCGGTCGCGACCCCACCGCTAGGTGCTCGGATTCGAGCCGGCCTTGGCCGGCGTCAAGCAATGCTGTGGGACACCGCTGAGCCGTATCACTATTTACGCTGGACGCGGGATGGGCGGATCCTGTTTGGCGGCGGTGATCAATCCCAACCACATCCGAGATCTCGTGAGAGGGTACTCGTGCAGCGTACAATGCAACTTATGTACGAGTTATCGGTGTTATATCCGGTAATCTCTGGTATTCAGCCTGATTACGCGTGGTCGGGCCTCTCAGTGACCACAGGTGATGGACTGCCTTACATTGGGCCTCACCGGAACTATCCGCGGCATCTCTTCGCGCTCGGGTTTGGCGGTAGTGGTCTCGCGCAGGGATTCTTAGCGTCGCGTATCCTATTGCGGCACTACCTCGGTGAGACCGCGAAGGACGACGATCTCTTTGGCTTCGCTCGGTAATCTGTCATACGAGTCGCCGTGCTGGCTATTGAATCGTATCCTGACGACAACGAAGTTAGCATCGGCGGTACGTTTTGGTGAAGCACCCGCATACAGGTGACAGGGTCGGCCTGCTGAGCGCCGAGGAGCCGACGCTGTCGTGAACATTGGCATCGTGTGCTATGCGTCGGTCGGCGGTAGTGGCATCGTTGCTACCGAGTTAGGGTGCGCGCTCGCTGCGCGCGGGCATCAAGTGCGGCTGGTCAGTAGCGAGTTGCCGTTCCGCTTCGGTCAATACCATCCTAGTCTGGGCTTTCATCCAGTGCAGGCGCCTGTCTATCCGCCGCTTCGAGAGCCTCAGTACCTCCTGTCGCTTGCCAACAAGCTCGTGCAGGTGTCGCGCCAGTTCTCGTTCGACGTTATTCATTCCCACTACGCGATCCCACATGCCGCGGGAGCGTATTTGGCACGGCAGATTCTCGGGGCGAGCGGGAAGGACCGAGTGCCGAAGATCATCACGACGCTTCATGGCACTGATGTCACGCTGGTCGGCGCGGACCCATCGTACTCTCAGACGGTTGCCTTCTGCATCGATCAGTCGGATGGTGTCACTGCCGTTTCCAAGAGCCTCAGGGCTGAAACCATTCGCGAGTTAGCAGTGGGAGCCGACATCCGCGTTATTCCGAATTTTCTCGACTGTGACCACTATCATTACGCTCCCGACCTTGACTTGCGGGCGCGCCTGACGCGTGACAATCCGACGACCAAACTCATCATCCACGTATCGAACTTCCGGCCCGTGAAGCGGCCCAAGGCGGTTGTCGACATCTTTCGCCAGATTCGGGCGCACGTTCCTGCCCGGCTCGTGCTGGTCGGTGAAGGGCCGGAGTTGGGTTCGGCGTGCCAAAACGCGCGCGATCTGGGATTGGGTGATGCGGTCGAGGTGCTCGGCGAGCAGGAACACATCGTGCCGATTCTATCAACGGCTGATCTGGCGTTGTTGCCGTCGGCGAACGAGGGGTTCGGCTTGTCCGCCCTCGAAGCGATGGCGTGTGAGACACCGGTCGTTGCGTCCTGTGTGGGTGGATTGCCAGAATTTATTGAACATGGTGTCAGCGGATTCCTTCACCCGCCCGACGATATGAAGGCGATGGCCGAGAGCGGTGTGGCGCTCTTGACCGACGATTTCCTATACCGGCGGACGGTCCAGGCTGGGCGTGACGTGGTGTGTCGGAGGTTCTGTACCGACGCGATTGTGCCGCGTTACGAAGACTATTATCGTGAGATCGTCGAGCACACGGAATGACCAGCGTAAGGTATAGTCGAAGGACTCATATGATTTGGCGATTTTGTGCGCTCGTCCTGTATGTCGGTTGGTTTGCTCTGTCGCCGGTGTATGCCCAGATGCAGGTTCGGCCGGTGACTGGCCAGGAGGGCTACGTTGGTCTTGGTCTGCTTCTTCGTAAGCTCGAGACCGTTGGCACTTTCATGATGGCGACCGCGCACCCAGATGACGAGAATAACGCGTTACTGGCCCTACTGAGTCACGGTAAGGGTATACGAACCTCCCTTGTATCGGCGACCCGAGGAGATGGTGGCCAGAATGAAATCGGTGTGGAGTTATTCGATGCATTAGCGGTCCTTCGGACTGAGGAGCTTCTCGCTGCACACCGGTTCGATGGTGCCGAGCAGTACTTCACGCGCGCGGTGGATTTCGGCTACTCCTTCAGTATTCAGGAAACGTTCGAGCGATGGGGTCGTGAAGAGATTCTCGGTGACTTTGTCAGGATGATCCGTACTCTACGGCCGGATGTCATTACTGGAATGCAGGTTGCTGGACAGGGAGGCGGGCAGCACCATCAAGCTTCAGCAGTTTTGGCGCGCGAAGCCTTTCATGCGGCGGCTGATCCGAAGCAGTTTCCTGAGCAAATAGCGGAAGGCCTCCGGCCGTGGCAGGCCAAGAAATTCTACTTCAGCGACGGATTCAGGTTTCAGAATGATCCACCCGACACTGACCCGAGCGGTCTTGAATCGATCAACCTAGAAAGTTATGACCCGTTGCTCGGACGCACGTACGCGGAGATCGGAAGTGAGGCGCGGAGCATGCACAAGTGTCAGGGGATGTCGCAACTCCTGAGACTGCCTGGCGACGCGCGAGCACGGTATGTGTTAGCCGAAACGGCTAATGAAACCCGGAATCTTATTAATGGTGATGTACCGCTCTTTGGGGGAATCAACACCAGCGTGAGCGGATTGACGCAGTACATAGTGGCCCAGGTACCCCGTGCTCTCAGGGTCGCCCTGACCAACATCGAGCGGCACGCGCGCGAGGCGAGACAGCAGTTTACGCAATCCGGAATCGACGCAACCCGGCAGTCCCTCGTGGACGGGCTGGTAGCTGTCAGGAACCTCCGTGGGCGGTTAGAAAAGTTGGGTCTTAGCGACGGCGCGGTGTATGAAATTGATTTTCGGCTAAAAACGAAAGAGGCTCAGTTTGAGCGGGCGGTGATTCTTGCGCACAGTCTTCGGGTCGCGGCGGTGGCTGAGGACGGTGTCGTTGTTCCGGGTCAGCCGGTGCGCGTGTCAGCCGTGGTAGCTAATCGAGGTGAAGTTGACGTGGCTGTTCACCACGTGTCGTTCGCGGGGCTCGGCAGCAATGCAGGTGGTTGCGTCGAGAAAGTTGTACCCGCCGGTGACATGTATAACTGCGACTCATCTTTCACTATACCGGTCGATGCCGAGTTCACAACGCCGTACTTTTCGCGATTGCCTGATGCTGCACGTTACAACTTTGAGGATGCGGCTCCCTTCGGGGCACCGTTTGAGCCGACGCCGTTCCACGTGACGTTTACGATCGAATTCTTGAACGAACGAGTGGACGTGCGCGTCCCGGTTGAGTATCGCTACGAGAAAGAGGTTTTTGGCGGCGAGAAGCGTATGGAGTTGAACGTGGTGTCGCGCTTGTCCGTTGAGATGTCGCCTGAGATCGCCGTAGCTCCGATGCTGGCCGGAGAGGTGGTGCGGCGGGAGATTCAGGTTGTCGTCTCGAATCGTGGCCCGAGGTCAACCGAAGCGGTGGTCGAGCTTGAAATGCCGCCCGGGTGGCGGTCGGAGCCGGAGCGAGCCTCGATTACGTTCTCGCGCGAAGATGAAGAACGCACGGTCCGCTTTTTTGTAGGTTTACCAATTGGTCTGCCGGCTGGCGATTATGTGATCAGGTCGAGAGTGAGCAGCGCTGGCGCGATCTTCGACCAAGGGTTTCAGGTCGTCGAATACCCGCACATCCAGCCGCGCCATCTGATGACGGCGGCCGAGACAAGTATCAAGGTAATTGATGTACGGGTAGCTTCGGGCCTACTTATTGGGTATGTCATGGGCGCCGGTGATCACATGCCGGTTGCGATCGAACAGCTGGGTGCCCAGGTAGAACGTCTGAGCGGAACAGATCTCGCGTGGGGCAATTTGACCCGCTACGACCTCATTATCACGGGTGTGCGTGCTTACGAACTGGATGCCAACCTACGTGCACACAACGACCGTCTAATGAACTACGTTGAGAACGGTGGGACGGTCATAGTGCAGTACAACAAAGTTGGCTTCAACGATGCGCAGTTCGGGCCATACCCAGCTCGTGTTAGTCGGAACCGTATCACCGATGAACGGGCGCCGGTTGATGTGCTAGTACCGGATCATCCGTTGTTCAATGAGCCTAATGCCATCGATTCGACTGTCTGGGACGGGTGGGTTCAAGAACGAGGGCTGTATTTTCTTGGCGAACGCGACCCGCAGTATATTGACCTAGTGGCGATGGAAGATCCCTTTGAATATAACCCTGGTGTGAAGAGGGGGGCGCTCGTTGAGGCTCGGGTCGGGCAAGGTCGTTGGCTCTATGTGGCGTTGGGACTGTGGCGCCAGCTACCGGCAGGTACGGAGGGCGCCTACCGCCTGCTCGCTAACCTGATCAGCCTATCAGATTCCCCATAGCCTGAGGTGTGGTCGTTACTGTAAGACCGCGGTAAGTGCTTGGCTGATTGTTGAAAAGTTGAATCTAAAGCCGAGTTTCAGCGCGCGGGATGGTTGGACACGTTGACCCCCCAACAGCAGTGCATCGGCCATTTCGCCAAGCGCAAGCCGCAACGCGAATGCTGGTGCGGGCATTAGGCTCGGTCGGTGGAGAGCACGGCCGAGCGCCTTCGAAAATTCCGAATTTGTCACGGGTTCAGGCGCCGTTGCATTAAAGACGCCTGTTACTTCCTCTGTCACAAGGGCCCATCGCACGAGGTCCACCCAGTCGGCATAATGAATCCACGACATATACTGCCGGCCGGAGCCAAGTGGTCCCCCGACGAACATCTTAAACGGTGGAAGCATTTTCTGTAGTGCACCGCCGGTTCGATCAAGTGCGATCCCAGTACGTAGGATCACCAGTCGCTCGATGATACCTTCCGCCTTGCGCGCTTCATCTTCCCAATCGATACAGCACTTGGCCATAAAGTCGTTACCGGCAGCGGAGTCCTCGCTTAACTCCTCGTCACCTCGATTACTGTAGTAGCCGATTGCCGACGCGTTGACCAATGTCGCCGGTGGGTCACTGGCAGCCTGGATTGCGCCCACAACCGACCGCGTGCCAAGCACTCGGCTGTCGCGGATACATGCTTTCTGTGCAACCGACCAGCGTTTGGCGGCGATAGGTTCTCCCGTAAGGTTAACGACCGCTGTGGCTCCATCGACGAGTCTTGCCCAAGAACCGACCCCATTGGTACCGTCTGGCTGCCAGCCAGCGTTAGTTAAACCCGGTAGGTCCACATTTGATTCATGCACCACTACGCCAGGCTGCAGTGACCGCGTCAACACGACAACTTCGTGGCCATCCCGCACCAATGCCTTACCGAGCGAACGTCCGAGTAGCCCGGAACCACCGGGAATCACGATCTTCATTCCTTGCCTTTGTCTAGCGTTAGAAAATCCAAGTCATCAAGGCAACGGTTTTTTGAGTCAATGACTGGTAATGGTGGCCGTGCCCACTCATCTTGATCAGGATTGAACCAGTTGAAGTGAAGCGACCCAAGGCCGCCAGTCGTTTTAGGAAACCAGTACTCGACCGGAACCGTGCCCATGATTCCCTCGTAGAAAATTGTTACCGGTTCATTGAGGTCAACAATACCCTCGAATGCGACAACAGCCTCCGCAGTTAGCCCTGGCACACCTTGGAGCACAGTCGTTGGTAAATCTAGCTCGACGCTGTCGACCACATCGTATCGGCGGTCGCTTTGGATCATGTAGAGTCGGTTGAGTCGGAACAGATGAAGTGCCGAGCCTTCGGCGCCGATCCAGAATACGTGCCGATTCTCGCCGGTGGTAAGCTCTGGTGTCAGGGTTTCAAACGTAGCGCCCAATGTGCACTGGCCGAGCGATGCCGAGCTTATGTAGATCAACCACATCCTAAGTCCAGCCATACTCGGGTCGCTTATTGTTAAGTCAATGGCACTTTCGTCTGCGCGCAACTGCTTCCACGAAGGGCATTGTGCGCTCACGTTATTAGGGTAGATGGTGAGGAGTGCGCAGGTCAGTAGAAAGCGCGATGCGGTGGAGGGTAAACCGGTCACGGCCGCGCATTCTCAGGGGACGCAAGATGCGCCCGGACCACCCGCCGTGCTGTCTTCCGGATTACACGGGTCGCGCTCGACACTGTGATCGTCGCCGTAGTCACACCATCGACGTCTTCACCTACACGGAATCGGTCGAGTACACTTTTCCCCACGAACTGAGCGGCGAACTCCGGCAGCTCAATCGAAAAATATCCATATGGTTCACGATGAGAGATTAGTCTGATCCCGCGCAATGTGCCCGAAGTATCCATGCCAACAAGCATTTCGATAGGGCCTTCATATCCGCGTTCGAGGGGCTCGACATCGACCGTCGAACCTACGAATCCGATCAAGCGCTCGTTGTCGGCGTTGCCTGCGAACACCTTGATGTGAGCAGGCACGCCAGTTCTTCCTGAGAAGCGCGAGGCTTCGGGAAACAAACTACTTAGATGTACCTCGAGTCCGCGAATCGATGATTGCAACCAGGCGTCGACGTGTACGGCCGCCACTAGCAGCATTACCATCACTATCCAAGGTTGAAACAAGCGACTTCTGATCCCCGTCCAGGTCATTAGTAAGAAATTACGTGGCAACGCACCAACCCGAGACCGTAGGAATCGGACTTGCACCAGAAACTCTATCGGTCTACTTCATTAACCAAGCTTCACTTGATCATGTTGGTGAGGCCGCACGGTTGTGAGGTAGGCTATCCGCTGGGTGTCGGCAGTGTCAACGAAAGGGTTAGAGAAAATGCGAGCGAAACGTCCCAATAATCCAGCGCTGGATAGCCAATCCTTCCGGGTGGCGGGTGTCGTAACAGCTATCTTTGTCGCCGCCATCACGGCGTTGGCCCCGTTGCTCGCTTCGGGTGAGCAACGCTTTGAGGTGTCATTTCCGTCGGAAGTACACGAGGGGGCGCTGACTGGGCGGATCTATGTGATGATTTCTCGAACCGCTGAACGCGAACCCAGACTTCAGATCGGCCGCACTGGCGTTCCATTTTTCGGTCGTGATGTAGAGAATTTACTGCCGGGTGAGCCTGGCATTATCGATGCGACCGACCTCGGTACGCCGGTGGCCAGTCTACGCGACATCCCTTCGGGTGAATATTACGTACAGGCTTTCGTCAACGTCTATTCCGAGTTTCGCCGTGCCGACGGCCATATTGTCTGGATGCACGACGATCGATGGGAAGGTCAGCATTGGAATCGATCGCCGGGTAATCTTTACAGTGCCGTTGAGCGTGTGCAACTCGATCCTGAAGCCGATACGGTTATCGCACTCAGCGCCGAGAACGTTATCCAGCCTGTTGTTGTACCGCCAGATACCGAGTGGGTTAGACGCTTCAAGTTTCAGAGTTCGCTGCTTACGGAGTTTTGGGGACGCCCGGTGTACTTGGGGGCGACGGTGCTGCTGCCGCGCGACTACGACAGTTCAACGATTAGCTATCCGGTAAATTATATTCAGGGGCATTTTTCGCTGAACGCGCCGAATCGGTTTCAAATTGGGGACGATCTGTATCGCGAGTGGATTCGCGACGACTTTCCTCGGATTATCTTGGTGACGTTTCAGCATCCGAATCCTTACTTTGACGACTCCTATGCGGTGAACTCGGTAAATTTAGGTCCATACGGTGACGCGATCCTCCAAGAGCTAATTCCTGAGATCGAAAAGCGGTTCCGAATCCTCGCGCAACCATACGCGCGCGTGCTTTCGGGTGGTTCGACGGGCGGTTGGGAGTCCCTGGCACTACAGATCTTCCATCCAGATTTCTTTGGTGGGACGTGGTCCTATTGTCCGGACCCAGTGACGTTTACTGATGTAGAGGGGATCAATATTTACGAAGATGTCAACGCGTTCTACAAACAGCATGAGTGGCGACGGGTGCCGACCGCAAATACGAGAGAAATTACCGGCGAAATCCGTCTCACCTCGCGTCAGCGGAATCACTTCGAGTTGGTTAATGGTACCAAGGGCCGCTCTGGGGAACAGCTCGACATATGGTCGGCTGTGTTTGGCCCGATTGGCGATGATGGGTACTTTGAGCCCCTGTTCGACAAACGTACCGGTGAGATCAATTCTGCAGTAGCCGAGTACTGGCGGGACAATTACGATCTCCTACATTACCTTCGGCAAAACTGGGCTGAAGTAGGTCAAAAACTTGTGGACAAGCTCCACATTTATACTGGCACTATGGACAACTTCTACTTGAATAATTCCACGCGAGATCTTGAGTTGTGGATGAAGACAACGGAGAATCCCCATTACGAGGGGTTTTTTATGTATGGCGACGGCAAAGGGCACTGCTTTAGCGGGCCAGTGACGCGGGCCGCAAGGTTGCGTGAGATGGCGCAGTACATCATGCGAAAAAACCCCGACGGTGCCACTACTCCGTGGTGGCGTTACTAAGATATGGATAACTTAGGCTTCTTGATCTACGCCTTTGCCCTTTGTTGGCGTGGTGGTGGGGGCTCGGCTTCCCGCGCGATCATTACCTCCGTGGATTTAATCAATGCTGTGGCTGCACTACCTCGACGGAGTTTGAGGGCCGAAACCGCGTCACGCGTGATGATAGCTGTCAATACTTGATCGCCGACCCGTAGTTGCACCTGTGCCAACAACCCTTCCAGGCGGATTTCGTCGACGATCCCGCGTAGCTGATTGCGCCCACTGACCGCAACGAGTGTCTCACTACCGATCGCTGAATTTTCTTTCGAAATTGGTAGATGGCCCTGCTTGGCTAGTAGGCGTTCAACCTCTACCTCAGCGACCCGATGGTGACCACCTTCAGTGCGTGTTGTTCTGACACTCCCCTTGAAAATCCACTGTTTGAGCGTGGAGTAGCTAACCCCAAGCCGTCCAGCTGCCTGTCGGACTGTCAACAACATATAAATCAATCTAAATCGATTGTTAAATCAATCTAAATCATACTAAAATGATTAGCAATTTAAGGCAAGTCAATTTGATTCCTAGTGGATGAAAATGGCCAGATTTTCTTTTGTGAACACCTGTCTTCCCAGGGGTCAAGCATGTAACAAACACTGTTGCGGCGGTCTCCTTTCTTCGGAACCTTCATGCTAGCGCGGGTTGTCCTAACCGCCGGGTTCATTGTGCTGAGCCGCGTGGATGAGAACGACTAATGGCGGACGACGTTTGGCAAGTTGCTGTGTTTACGCTCACCATGGCGGTGGTTGCAACCTTGGTCATGTTGCCGCCCGGGATCGTGTTTGCTTGGTTGTTCGCGCGACATCGGTTCCGTGGTTGCACTGCCCTTGAGACGCTGGTGATGTTACCGCTGGTGATTCCACCGGTTGCGACTGGGCTCATCCTTCTCCGGCTCTTCGGCCGACGTGGGCTCTTCGGCCGGGTTGCAGAATCGGTGGGTCTCGAGCTCATATTCACCTGGAAGGCGGTCATTCTAGCGATGGCAGTCATGGGATTGCCACTCCTCGTGCGTGCGGCACGCACCGCGTTTGAACAGGTCGACCGACGTTACGAGCAAATAGCTGCGTCATTGGGTGCTGGACCGCTCAGAATTTTTTTCACCGTAAGCTTACCCTTGGCCGGCCGTGGCGTTTTGGCCGGTGTTCTACTGGCGTTCTCCCGTGCGGTCGGTGAGTTTGGAGCAACGGTGATGTTGGCTGGGAACATGCCAGGGTCGACCCGTACGATCGCGTCGGGAATTTATATCTATACCGAGGTGGGGAATGATGCTGCCGCGACTAGCTTGATGTTGGTGTCCATCATGATTGCGTTCGGTTCCCTATGGTTCTCGAATCGTCTTGCGCAACCCCAACTCTGAAATGTCATTTTCGTTAACCCTTGAGTTCACGCTTCAGCAGGGTGAATTCTCAGTCGAAATAGATGAAAGGATTGAAGCCGACGCGATCGCACTTTACGGCCCGTCCGGTGCAGGTAAGACGACAGTGCTTGAAGCCGTTGCGGGTTTGCGGCAGCCAGAGAGAGGGCGTATTGCGGTGGGCGATAGGACGCTCTTCGGTTCAGAGAGCGGTATCGACGTGCCAGCACGGCACCGTTGTATAGGCTACGTACGGCAAGAGGTGGCTCTGTTTCCGCACATGAATGTTCGGCAGAATGTGACTTACGGTGCGCATGGCGCGCCGATGGAAGACCTTGCCAGAGTTCTTGCTGTGCTTGATCTTGAACCACTTGTCGAGCGGCAAGTGGAGCAGCTGTCAGGTGGTGAACAAAAACGCACAGCGATCGCTCGTGCCCTCATGGCGGGATCACAGATGTTGTTACTAGATGAACCGCTTAGTGCACTTGACGTGGCACTGCAGCGGCGCGTAATGCAGTATCTCGTCCGTGTGCATGACGAATTTAAGATTCCAATGCTTTACGTGTCTCATCGAGCCGACGAAGTATCAATGCTCACTAACTGGGTAGTGCAACTCGATAACGGTCGCGTCGTGGCGAGCGGTCCTTCAGAGGACATTTTAGCGCGCGTGTAGTATTTGGCGGACGACTAGTAGCTACAAATCTAGGCACTGGAATCAGCGGCTGGTAAGTTCTTGAGTATGCTGTTGAACGAGCTCCCAAGCGCGGGCGACGTGCTGTTCAGCTGTCCGAATGTGGCCGATTGCGAGGCGGATCACGTAGCGGCCCTCCAGCTTACCCTGCGAAAGAAAAATCTCACCAGACGCATTCAGTGCGTCAAGGAGTTTGATATTAAACCGTTCAAGTTCAGCTTCATCCGTGCCCATACCGGCGGGCTTGGCCCGGAAGCAGACGACACTAAATGGTACCGGTGCTAACCGTTCGAAATCATCGTGGGCGTCAACCCATTCCGCAAAGAGGCGTGCGAGACGCATATGCTCAGCTAGTCGTTGGCGGATACCCTCAGCCCCGAAATGGCGCAACACCATCCATAGCTTGAGCGCACGGAAACGGCGTCCGAGTTGAATGCCCATGTCCATAAGGTTACGCACTTGGTCGCCCTCGGCAGTGCGAAGATATTCCGGAGTTAACGAGAACGCCGCCTTCACCATGTCCATCCGACGCGAGAACAGAGCACTCAGGTCGACGGGGGTGAACAGCCACTTGTGTGGATTCATCACAACCGAATCGGCCTCGTCGCATCCGTCGAGGATGTGTGCACAACTTGGCACCATGGCCGCGACGCCGGCGTAGGCAGCGTCGACATGTAGCCAGATTTGTTCCGCTGTGCATATTCGTGCGATGGCAGGTACAGGGTCAACACTCGTGGAGATCGTGGTGCCGACGGTTGCGACCACGGCCATTGGGACGCATCCAGAAGCGCGATCTTCAGCTATAGCCTCGGCCAAAACTTCCGGTCGCATTCGAAGGTCTGTATCGACTGGAATCTTTCGAAGCGAAGATTGACCGAGGCCGAGCAGGATCACGGCCTTGTCGAGCGAGGAATGCGCTTGTTCGGAGCAATACACCCGAATGCCAGTTAGGTCGCTCCTGCCGACGAGGCCCTGGTCCCGGACATTGGGTATTACGGCCTCACGCGCAGCTGCCAGCGCGTGCAGCGTGCTCACCGACGCCGTATCGTATATGACACCCTCGAAGCCGTCAGGCAGGCCTACAAGTTGCCGGAGCCAGTCGAGGGTAAGTGCTTCTAGCTCAGTCGCGGCAGGTGATGTCCGCCACAGCATGGCATTCTGGTTGAGGGCCGCGGCAAGTAATTCTCCGATAATGCCCGGTGCACTGCTGCTAGTAGCGAAGTAGGCGAAGAACCCTGGGTGATTCCAGTGAGTGAGGCCGGGCGTGATGATTTTTTCGAAGTCGTCGAAAATCGCCTCAAATGTTTCGCCCCGCTGCGGTGGCGTTGCGGGTAGTGCGGCACGAACGTCGCCAGGGCCAACACGTGCCATCACCGGATAGCGCTCAGAGTCGCGAAGGTACTCAGCGATCCAGTCTAGGGTGCGCTGTCCGTGGCGCCGGAAGGCGTCGGCATCCATATCTCCGAGGGCGGGCGGACTGACTTCAGGCGGACTTTTTGTTTCGGGTTCGTTCGAAACACTTCCGCCCGTTAGGTCACGGTCACTGGCGGACATACTCAATGGCGAATTCTTTTAGCGCAGGGGACCGAAGACCAATCACCTCAGCCTCAGCCGTGGCGCTTTCAATATCCCAATTGTCAAGTTTGACCCGTTTGATCAACCACATTCCCCCAACGCGATTGGCCGACCCGCAGTGAATGAATGTCGGTTGATTATCCGGGTTGGCAATGACCTCAAGGAACTGTTCGGCAGCCCAAGCCCAGGTCTCAGAAGACCGAAATGGAATATGAAAATACTTCAATCCGAGTTCTGAGGCTTTTTCGGATGCTTCACCAGGGTTGGTGGCGCCGTTTTCACCTTCGGTGCGGAAGTTGACAACGGATACAAACCCCCGCCGCCGCACTTCCTCGAGTGCTTCCAGTGTAGTGGCTCCAGCGCATGCGACTGTCGCATTCACTTGGGTGTAGTTTCGAATCCCCGGGATCTCTTCCTTTATCAGCTCTTGTGCGGTAAGGGAGGCCGGGGCTATTAGAACGAGCATCAGAAACATGGAATGTGTAACGTTTTGAAATCGCATAGCCTAGAATTATAACTCGATCATAAGGAGGGTGATGTGGCCGAGCTCATTCACACCAGCCGGATACGCCTAGAGAAGATCAAGGGTCCACTTCGGCACGCGTACATCGAAAACTTTGAGACCCCAATCCGCTTCGGCGTTCACGGGGGCATCAAGAAGTTCTACGGTATCGAACCTGACGAGGAGTTGCCAGCCACCCTCGATCATCTAATTGCGGCGGTTGGTGGTTGACTGCTTGGCACCTTGGCCGGCGCACTGGAAGTGCGCCAGATCCCGTCTGGTGACGGCTGTCTCACGGCCGCCGTGGAAGGCGACATTGAAGCGGTCGACAAGATCCTTCGTATCACCGAGATCCGAGTTCGTTACACACTCAAGATTCCCGCAGGCACCCGCGCAGCGGCTGATCGTGCGCTGACAACTCACGAGAGTAAATGCCCGGCCGCCGTAAGCGTCCGTAGCTGTATTAAGATTGTGATCACAGCTGATGTAACAGAAGAATAGTGAAGCATCCGATTTAGTAGTTGCAGAGGACTGCTGTAGGATTACCTATCNTGTAAACCTTGAATGCGATCGGACCTCATCGTTCTCATTACAGGGTCTCCCGACACTGATTTATGGTGCGAATATTGGCCNCAGCGATCGCCGAACAACTCGCAGCGCTGTCCGCTTGGAATCGTGACGGCGAGGCCATCCAGAGAGAGTTTACGTTCCCTTCGTTCTTGGAGGCCGTAGCGTTTGCGAATCGTGTGGCGATAGAGGCTGAACGTGTGGATCATCACCCTGACATCTTGATCCGCTTTCGGCGTGTCANGCTGGTCTACGCGACACATAGCGAGTCTGGACTTACCCAGAANGACTTCGATGGAGCGCGGATGGCTGACCNGGTAGCCGAAGCTCNATGAGAGGGTGACAGGCNGTGCGGNTAAANAAGACCTACAGCTCCCGAGAAGTCGCCGCANTGACGGGGCTCTCAGCCCGCCAACTGCAATGGTGGGACGCACGGAAACTGNTGANGTCAACGGTGGCGNCGCAGCGAACTGCTGCTGGGGGCTTCACTGAGCGGAGGTACTCTCCCGTCGAGTTGTACGAGCTNCTTGTACTCGCCGATCTGCGCCGTCACGGCTTTTCCGTNCANAAGATTCGTGCCTTGCTCAAAACGCTGAAGCGGCAATTCGGCATACGGCTCTACGACGCTATCCGCGGCGGCGGGGAGGTCACGTTACTGACCGATGGACGTGAGGTATACGTGCGTACTTCGAAGGGGGAGTTCTACAATCTGCTGCGTGCGCCGGGTCAGCCTTTGCTGGTACTTGGTGAAGGAGAAGGGTTGAAGGAGTTCAGTACGCGAGCTCGCCCGCGACGGTCCAAGAGTCGCCTCGCTACGCAGCGAAATGCGACAAAGCCGACCAAAAAAACGAAGCCTCAACGTTCCTGATGCGATGATCACGCACTCACGTCTACACAATTTTCCCACGTGCCTCGATTGGGAGTGTCTCGATAACGGTCAATCCATCGACGAGCTGGACAGCATCCACTAGGTTCGATACAACGCACGAGTGATTCGGTAGAACGCGTACGCGATCACCAGGTTCTAGTGCCGTAGCGCCGCTCTGCACTTCTACGACCCCGTGTTCTTCTGAGAGCCGTGTGATCTGCAGTGAGTCGTCTGGCATTGCCTCACTGAGTGTGGCGAAGACGGTGCCGTAGCCCACCGGTCGGACCATTCCACGACCGGTGTCCGAGGTAAGTGTCTTACTCCCGCAGTCGAGAATAATGCGGTTGTTTGCCGGCTTACTGACCACGGTCGCCATCACAGAGAGTGCGCAATCGTCGAGTGAGGCAGAGCCAATGGCAACCTGACTACGGTCGTAGTAGACGTAGTTGCCCGGCCGAAGCTCCGTGAGGTCAGGTTCCGAAGCGCTTAGCATTGCTGTGGCGGTAGAGCCGACGCTAATTTCGTCAATCTTGACTCCAGCTTGTCGTGCGCCGGTCGCCAGCACTCGTAGCGTTTCGGCTTCGTCCTTCGCCACGGCGGCTAGCTCCTCCGCTGAATGCACGTCGTAGCTCTGGCCAGCGTGGCTGAGTAGGCCACGGAGTCGTAGTCCTGGCAGGGTAGTGACGTGTGAAAGGAATCCGACGGCCGCTGTCATCTCAGGAGCAATGCCGCACCGCTGATACCCGACGTCGACTTTGACGAGGACGTCGAGTCGCCGGCCCCTTGCACTCATCACCTCAGACCACTGTTCAGCCACTGTTGAATGATCGATAGCGAGTGACAGTGTCACACGGTCCATCAGTGCCATGACACGTGTGGCACTGAACGGATTGATTGGATAAGGCAACCGGATGTCGGAGATGCCTGCGTCGGCGAAGACCTCAGCCTCGCTGACCTTCGCGCAGCAGATACCCGCCGCCCCTTGTTCGAGCTGCCACTTTGCAATCCTTGGGCTCTTGTGAGTCTTTGTATGCGGTCTGAGCGTCAGCCCTCCTGCCGTTGCGACGGCCTGCATTCGCTTGATGTTGGCCATAAGCCGGCCCCGATCGATGAGGACCTGCGGTGTGGGGAGTTCGGTCAGTTGCATGATGGCAGTCGTCCACTTCAGTGAGAGTGAATACCCCGCGAATTCTATCCAAGAAATAAAACCCAAGCCCAGAAGTTAGCGCTTAGGGACCTGGTGCCCGGTCAGTTGAGCGTAGAGTACCATGGTGCAGTGAAGCGGATCTGCGTCTTTTGTGGTTCGACCACTGGAGGCCGAGATTCATACAAAGTCGCGACCCTTCAGATGGGTCAAGCACTCGTCCGTCGTGGCCTCGGGCTCGTTTACGGCGGCGGGCGTATCGGTCTCATGGGAACACTCGCTGACCAGGTGCTGGCGCTTGGTGGCGAGGCTACCGGTGTTATACCCCGTGCTCTTGCCGAGAAGGGAGTCGCGCATCAAGGACTCACGGTTCTTCATGTCGTCGAATCGATGCACGAGCGGAAGGCACGTCTGGTCGAGCTAGCTGATGGGTTTGTTGCGCTCCCAGGTGGCTTTGGCACACTCGACGAGCTGTGCGAGACGCTCAGTTTGGGACAACTCAGGCTCCACGCCAAACCCTGTGGACTACTGAACGTGGATGGATACTTTGATCAGTTACTCGCGTTTTTGGATCACGTATCCGGCCAGGGCTTTTTACAGTCTGAGCACCGGGATATGTTANTGGTGAGCGCCNATCCCGACGAATTGCTTGACNATTTCACCATCTACAGACCACACGATGTGGAAAAACTGACTGGGCTTGATGGCTAGCCAGCGGGNAATTAGCTGTGCGAATAGTNAAGAGGCNGTTCNGTGTCAGTAGATCCTTACCCGGCTCTGCTCTTTCAGAAACTGNTGGACGTAGTAGGGCCCACCGGCACCGCGGCCAGACGAGCCACTTGCTTTCCAGCCACCGAANGGATTGATACCTGGCCACGCGCCGGTTGTTGCGCCAGCTTGCCGGTTGGCGTAGACGACGCCGGCTTGGACCTCGTCGAAGAAACTAGCGATTTCATCCTCATCGCCGCTGAAAATNCCAGCCGTTAAGCCGTATTCAGTTTTATTGGCGAGCCGTATTGCTTCGTCGAACGACGTTACTTTGCCCACGACGGTGATCGGCACGAACAGCTCGTCGGTGAACAGCCGGTGGTTATTCGGTAAGCCATCGATGACGGTCGGCTCGAGGAAGTAGCCATGTCGAAAGGGTTCCTCGGTCATTCGACGGCCCCCNGTGAGGACCCGTCCGCCGTCGCGTTTAGCCTCTTTAATTGCNCGTTCATAGGTCTTAACCGCGGCCTCGTTGATGACCGGTCCCATCCAGACATCGCGTTCAAGCGGGTTGCCAACCTTNATCTTTCTGGTTTTCTCCACAAGTTCNTCGACGAACCTATCGCAGATATCGGCCGCGACGTACACNCGAGAGCAAGCGGAGCATTTCTGGCCTTGGGCGCCGAACGCTGANCGCCAAACACCCTCAGTAGCCTTATCCAAATCAGCTGACGACATGANCAGTGCGGGATTCTTCCCCCCCATCTCGGTAATGACCGGACGCGGTGCTGGCCGTCCGCCGTTCTCACGGGACAGCATCATCCCAACTTCTTTTGACCCAGTGAAAACGATGCCGTCGATGNCTGCATTTTCTGCGATCTCCTGACCAACTGAGTTTCCAGGCCCAGTGACAATGTTGAATACACCGGGGGGCACGCCCGCCTCGGTCGCGATGTCGTAGAGCCTCAANCCGAGTCTTGGTGTGTCGCTGGCCGGTTTCAGTAGAACAGTGTTGCCCGCGACAAGCGCGCCGCCCGCCGGACCGGCGGCCAGCGCCATGGGAAAGTTAAACGGAGAGATGACGGCCCAAACCCCATGAGGGCGCATGACACTCGTGTTCTCTTCGTTAGGTTCCAGCTTGTCCATCGTCTGGCAAAAGCCGTCGTGCGCCTCCATCTGATCGCAGTAGTAAGTCATGAAATCGGCGGCTTCTTCTATGTCGCCGACGCACTCAAGGCGATTCTTGCCAGTCTCATAGCCCATCCAGGCTGCAAGTTCCCACCGCTGGGCTCGAATGCCGTCCCCAATCTTGCGGACTATGGCCACCCGCTCCATCCATGAGCGCGCTCCCCAACCAGTCGCTGCTACGCGAGCAGCACGAACCGCATCGCGCACGTGGTCAGCGGTACCCTTTTGAAACCGTGCCAGCACAACCCGCGTATCGTTTGGGCTTAAATCCTCAAACTGTTCGGCTGATTCGATTGGCTCACCGTCAATGTACATTGGATAAGTCTTACCTAACTGCGCTTTGACAAGTTCAATCGCCTCATCAATCCCACGGTGGAGCGTTTCCATCTGGTCGGCGCTCATCGTCGCATAGGTGATTTTCATCTCGGGGTTGCTACTNCTCATCCTTAGTTTCTCCTCGCCCCGCTAGTTCTTGCGCAGGTCCTTTAGAATTTCTCGACTCGCATTCATTCCGCAAACGCCGGTTACCCCNCCGCCAGGGTGGGTACCCGCACCGCAAAGGTAGAGGCCAGCAATGGGAGTCCGATACTGAGCCCAACCCAGCGCCGGGCGCATCGTGAAGAGTTGGTCCAGAGTATGCTCTCCGTGAAAAATGTGGCCGCCAGTCAGACCGTAGACCGTTTCCAGATCGACCGGCGTCAAGATCTGCCGGTGCAAAATCCGGTCTTCGAGTCCAGGTGCGTAAGTAGCGAGTACGCGAATAACCCTATCGCCGAGACCATCCCGTGCCATGTGCCAGTTCTCATTGCGCAGGTGGTACGGGGCGAACTGCGCGCAGATNGACATGACGTGTTGACCGTCAGGTGCCAAGGTTGAGTCATTAACCGTTGGGATTGTCACGTCGAGGTAGGGNTCCTCAGAATAGCCCCCGTACTTTGAGGCGTCGAACGCCCTCTCGAGGTACTCTACGCTGGGTCCAATGTGAATCCGCCCACCGAGTGCGGCTGTTCGCTCCGTGGTAGTNGCCGAAGCCAAGGCGGTGAATTCCGGTAGAGTGTCGAGTGCGAGGTTGATTTTGGCCATAGTGCCGGCGGCTCGATATCTCTTAATGGNGGTCGCGAACGAAGGTTCGAGAGCGGATGCTGAAATCAGCTTAAGAAAGGTCCGCTTAGGGTCGGCACCCGACACGACNGTGCGCGCGGCAAACGCCGTCCCATCACTGAGGACCACACCGGCAACCACACCCTGCTGGACGTCGATTTGAGTTACTTCAGTGCCNGTCCTAATCTCGACGCCNACGCTCTGAGCAGCAGTCGCGAGGCCCTCGCTCAGTGAGCCAAGTCCACCTCTAGCGGTAGTCGCTGTAGGAAGCACGTGCCCCCCGAGTGCCTGCTGAAGCAGAAATGCCATGCCCGAACCCGCCGATTTCGGACCCAGGTTCATCCCGTAAATGCCTCGTGCGGCCACAATGGCTTGCAACGTGTCGGTCTCAAACCAGTCGGCAACTAGGTCGGCCACCGGCATTGCCAACCACCTGAGTAATCGGAATCCGTTTTGTTTGCCGAGCCTGCGAAATCGTTGTCCCGCTCTAAGTAATTGCCAGACGTCGCCTACCGTAGGATGCTCGGTTGATGGAGGTGTCCGCCAAAGGAAATCACGTAGCACGCCACCGATCTCCTCGAGGCACTCACTGAAGGCAAGGTATTGCTCGCTGTCGCGTGGTGAAAATGCACTAATTGAGTCCGCGGCGCGAACCGGGTCAGCATGGAGTACAAGGGCGCGGTGATCCGGTAGCGGTGCGAAAAGTCTTACCTCAGGTTCCGTCAAGCGAACGCCATGATGATGCAGGGCGAGGTCGTGGACCACTTTGGGATGCAGCGGGCCCGCAGCGTGCGCCAAAGTAGGGCATCTAAAACCGGGATAGAGGTCTTCTGTTACTGCGGCGCCACCGACACCGTTTCGGCGTTCCAGCACGAGCGTTCGTACTCCCGCTCTGGCCAGATAGAACGCCGTAACAAGCGCGTTATGACCACCTCCTACAATGATTGCGTCATACGACTTCACGGTGGCATTCACCAACCTGGAAATCTCCATTCTTTGAGAATTCGCTGCGCCGCGTTGCGTCCCGAGGCGCCCATGATGCCACCGCCGGGATGCGTGGACGAGCCGCAGAGATACAGGCCCCGAACCGGTGTGCGATAACGAGCCCAACCTGGGACCGGTCGGAGGAAAAACAACTGTTCTAGGGTCAGCTCGCCTTGGAAAATATTGCCCTCAGTCAGGCCAAACTCACGCTCAAGATCGAGCGGAGTGATGACTTGTCGGTGCAGGATGATGTCCTTGAGGTTCGGTGCATAGTCAGCGAGCGTGTTAACCACACAGTCGCCAAATTGCTCCCTTTGGTCATCCCAAGTGCCAGAGCTTAAGTGATAAGGCGCGTACTGGACGAAGCAGGACAGGATGTGTTTGCCTGGAGGTGCCATCGACGGATCACTTAGAGTGGGAATGACCATGTCAATATAGGGATGCCGCGAATACCTGCCGTACTTGGCGTCATCATAGGCACGTTCCATGTAGTCGACATCTGGCGAAATCGTAAGTCCTCCACGCAAGTGCGGACCTGCGCCAGGCAGGCTCGTGAAATTTGGCAATGCGTCGAGCGCCAAATTGACCTTACCGGACGAACCGCGCAGCTTGTAGCGACTAACGTCTTCAACGAAGTCGTCCGGTAGCAGCTCCTTACCGACCATCTTGAAGAATGTTAGACGTGGGTCAACGCTCGACGCGACGATATCGGCGAAGAGCTCATCTCCGTTTTCTAGCACTACCCCGGAGGTCTTTCCGCGCTTGATAAGTATCTGTGCGACCGGCGTTCCTGTACGGATCTCGGCACCAGCTTCTCGAGCCGCGCCAGCGATCGCCTTCGAAATTGCTCCAGTACCACCTCGAGGCAGGCCCCATGATCGAAAGGCGCCGTCGATCTCTCCCATATAATGATGGAGGAGGACGTAGGCTGTGCCGGGCGATCGCACACCGAGAAACGTCCCGGTTATTCCTGAGGCCGCCATCGTGGCTTTTAGAACGTCGGTCTCGAACCATTGGTCTAGGAAGTCGACAGCGCTCATCGTCCCTAATTGCACCTGCATCTGCTGGAAGGAACGCGGAAGCTTTCGGAAACGGTTACCGATTGCCAGCAGTTGCATGAGCGCTCGCGGATCGCGTGACGTTGGGTCGTGCGGTGCCATTTCAAGCATTGGCTTGACGAACCGACCCATGTCAACCATCGTCTTGCTGTACTCTTCGTAGGCTTCAGCGTCACGTGGAGAATGACGGGCGATCTGCCTATGGTTCTGAGCATGGTCGTTGACGCGCCAGAGATAATCGCCGTTCGGCATTGGCGTGAACGTGCCATCGAGAGGCAGAATCTCGAGGCCGTGCCGCGCCAGTTCGAGTTCGCGGATGATTTCTGGCCGGAGGAGCGAAACGACGTAGGAGCACACTGAGAACCGAAAACCTGGAAAGATTTCTTCAGTAACGGCCGCCCCACCCACTAATCGACGGCGCTCGAGAACCAGCGTTTTTTTCCCGCTGCGCGCGAGATAGGCTGCCGTGACCAAGCCATTGTGTCCGCCACCGATGATAATTGCGTCGTACGTGCTTGCCATTGTTCGGGTCAGCGACTCGTGGCGAGTCACCGGCGGTTCGCATTGTAAGCGATCAGCAAAACTTGTCGGAATCGCTCGATGGTTTCTATAATCAGGGGTTAGCCACTGCGTCTATCGCAGTGTAGGAGTTATTGTGCCTATCGAATCCGCCGTTCATGATCGCACTCTGGCGCTTTGCAAGAGCCTAAACTATCGTGAATGGTCTGGCTTTTTTTCTGTTAGTGCCTACGAAGCCCATCACGAACACGAGTATGCGGCCATTCGCACGTCTGCGGCGTTAATCGATATTTCACCCCTCTACAAGTACTTAATTACGGGCA
Organism: Acidobacteriota bacterium; assembly: GCA_002717745.1. GTDB lineage: Bacteria > Acidobacteriota > Vicinamibacteria > Vicinamibacterales > UBA823 > UBA11600. The sequence goes on along the minus strand of PBBF01000008.1, from coordinate 3,608 downwards.
GGGAGGCGACAGCGTTCATTGACCGCTTGATCACGCGGGATGCAACAAAGCTTGCCGTAGGCCAGGTTGCGTATACCACCTGGTGCGACGAGGATGGCAAGGTCATCGATGATGGGACGGTGTCACGTCTCGGTGATGACCGGTACCGCTGGACTGCTGCCGACCCCAATCTCCGATGGTTCCAAGAGAACGCTGGCGGGCTCGATGTGACGATTCGCGACGTGTCGGAGGAAGTCGGCGCCCTCGCGTTACAGGGCCCAACATCAGCCGACGTGTTGAGGCAAGCTGCTGATGTGGACATCGACGCGCTGAAATACTTCCGCGTCACTAGTGGTGCTATTCGGAATGTGCAGGTCGATGTTTCCCGCACTGGATACACCGGTGACCTGGGTTACGAGATCTGGATGTCTTGGGAAGATGCAGGGAAGGTATGGGATTCGCTGGTCAGTCACTCGCAGGACTACCTCGTGCGGCCGGCCGGCATGCTAGCTTTGGACGTGGCTCGAATCGAGGCCGGTCTATTGCTGACTGAAGTCGACTTCTTCGGTAGCCGGAAGGCTCTTATTCCGTCACAGCGGTATTCGCCGTTCGAGATGGGACTCGATAGGTTGGTGAGTGTAGACAAGGCCGAATTCATTGGTCAGTCTGCACTCCGAAGTGAGCGGCGCGCTGGACCACCACGCAGGATTGTGGGTCTCGAAATTGCCTGGCCAGCGATTGAGGAGCTCTTCGAAGCAGTGGGACTACCACCAGAGCCGCCAATAGTGGCATCTCGGGAGGCCGTCCCGGTCTACAGTGGTAGGGAACAGATTGGTAAGTTAACCTCGATGGTCTGGTCGCCTGTACTAAAAAAACTGATTGCCTTAGCGACAGTCCACTGCAATTATTCGGCTTCCGGTACCAAAATGCTGATCGAATTCACCGTTCAGGCGGTTCGACACAAGGTGGAGGCAGTGGTGGTGCCGACGCCGTTCTTCAGTCCTTCGCGAAAAACTGCAACCCCACCGGCCACCGCCAAATCGGTTTAGAAGTTAGCCTGTCGGGCCCGCCAAGACGTCACGGTATAATGTAGAGTTGCGGCGTTGCATTCCACGCCTGTGATGGAGGAACTCATGTCTCAAGCACAACCACAAAACTACGCCAATCATGCTCGGATGATTCCGGCTTTTCACTTTGTCGCACTCCCGATTTTAGCGATCAACTTGTTTTGGTCCATGGGTCAAGTCGTGGCGAACGAAGGCTCGTTCGAGACCTTGCTGGCGGTATGCGTCGCACTCGCGCTTGTAATCATCGCGTTGTGCGCCAGGCTGTTCGCCCTCTGGGCGCAGGATCGCGTGATCCGTCTTGAGATGCGGTTGAAGCTAACCGAGATTCTCCCTGATGAGCTCAAGTTCCGCATGGGAGAGCTCTCAACATCGCATCTTGTGGCACTGCGCTTTGCCAGCGACGCTGAGCTACCGGACCTAGTACGCAAGGTGCTTGGTGGCAGCTTGACTGACGGGAAGGCGATTAAAAAGGCGATCACGAGTTGGCAGGCGGACTATCAGCGCGTCTGAGGACCGTTGCGCTCGTGGTTGGGCTTTCGACAGAACAGTAATGGCTGAACACTCTTGCGACTTACTCATCGTTGGCGGTGGCGGGGCCGGTTTGCGCGCAAGCATCGCAGCTGCGGAAGCGAGACCCGGTCTGAACATCGCTGTCGTGTCCAAGGTGTATCCCATGCGGAGCCATACAGTTGCAGCCGAAGGTGGCGCTGCAGCTGTCATCAAGCCCGACGATAGCGCTGAGGCCCATGCCTACGACACCGTGTCTGGGGGTGACTGGCTCAGCGATCAAGATGCAGTCGAGGCATTTGTGGAGGAAGCACCGCGTGAAATGGTGCAGTTGGAACACTGGGGTTGTCCCTGGAGCCGAGAGCCAACTGGCCGCGTCGCTGTCCGCCCGTTCGGCGGCATGAAAGTACAGCGGACGTGGTTCGCCGCGGACAAGACCGGTTTCCATATGCTTCACGCGCTGTTCCAGACGTCGTTGAAGTACAAAGCTGTCAAGCGATTCGATGAGTGGTTCGTCACCAAGCTGCTTGTCGATAACGGGCGTTGCCTGGGTGTTGTTGCCATTGAGCTAGCCACCGGGCAGATCCACAGTATTACGGCGAAGGCCGTCATGCTGTGCACCGGTGGCTGTGGAAAGATCTTCCCGTTTACAACCAACGCGAACATCAAGAACGGCGACGGGATGGCGCTCGCCTATCGGGCGGGCGCGCCGCTCAAGGACATGGAGTTCGTCCAGTACCACCCCACGGGACTACCGGCGACAGGGATTCTTATCACCGAGGCCGCGCGGAGCGAAGGGGGATGGTTGGTCAATAAGGACGGCTACCGGTATCTCCAGGACTACGACCTCGGTACACCGGAGCCCAAACCGGTACTGCGGTCGATGGAGCTCGGGCCCCGCGACCGGTTGTCGCAAGCGTTCATTGGGGAGCAGGAGAAGGGTCACACGCTGGAAGGTCCGTACGGCCACTATGTCAATCTGGATATCCGCCAGGTTGGCGAGAAGGTTATTGATAAGAGACTCCCCTTCGTTCGCGAGTTGTGTCTGAAGTATGCGAACCTCGACCCTGTCAAGGAAATGATTCCGGTCCGACCGGTCGTCCACTACATGATGGGTGGTGTTCACACCGATATCAATGGCGCGACACCTCTTGCTGGACTGTATGCGGCTGGCGAAGTGGCTTGTGTGAGCTTAAACGGCGCCAATCGTCTTGGCTCGAACTCTCTGACCGAATGCCTTGTCTTTGGTGCTAGGGCCGGGCGGGCGGCCGCCGAGTTCGCAAGCCAGTCAGGGTCGGTCGGCGCGTCCGTGGGGGCTCAGGTTCGAGATGAGGAGCGACGCCTGCAGGAAGACCTCCTCGGCGCGACAGATGGGACGGATCGGATTGCCACGTTGCGGGACGAAATGCAAACGACCATGGAAGAGAGTGCTGGAATCTATCGTGTCGGAGTCACTCTAGACTCGGCCGCGGAGACGATGTGCCATTTGCGTCAGCGTGCTCGTCGTTTGAAGCTGGACGACCGGAGTCAGACCTTCAACACAGAGTTGGTCTCAGCGCTGGAGCTCGGCTACATGCTAGACCTGGCCGAGGTAATCCTCAGGTCGGCTGCGCAGCGGACTGAATCGCGTGGAGCGCATCAACGAACGGACTATCCTGACCGAGACGACGAGCGGTTTCTTGCCCATTCCCTGGTGCACCGTAGGGCGGATGGCTCGGCGCGCATCGAGTACTTGCCGGTGACCATCACGAAATGGCCGCCTGGAGACCGAGTGTATGGAAGGTAGCAACATGCCGGAGAACATCACACTGACCGTTTCCCGGTACCGCCCGGAGGAAGAGTCGGAACCGACCTTCCAAACCTACGACGTGCCGTACAACAAGGATTGGGTGATCCTGGACGCGCTGAACTACATCAAGGATCGACTCGACGGCTCGTTGACGTTCCGCTGGTCGTGCCGGATGGGTGTGTGTGGGAGCTGCGGGATGATGGTCAACGGCACCCCGAAACTCACGTGCGCGGTTCCGCTCTCCGACTATGTGTCGTCGGGTCAAA
>PBBF01000007.1 GCA_002717745.1 Acidobacteriota bacterium | reverse complement strand
CTCCACTTGAAAGAAACGACGAAAGTAGGACTCACGGGCTGGAAGGCACGTTATGATCTTGGCGATGATGTTGAAAGGAACACGGCAGGCCGTTCTCAGACGGGTGCAACCGATCAGTATCCACGGCCAAATCTCGTGGGATGTGTACTTTTCGGACTCCGATGACCCCAATGGGACGGTTCACTCTGCGCGCGTTGGACCTGAAGCGATGGAGCGTGGCCTGGAGCCAGATGACCCTATAAGGCTCGAATACCTTATGGGTGCCGTCACGTCGATCCGACGGAGTAAGGGCTAGTTACGCACCTCCCCATCCAGAGGCTCGCGCAAAGGAGCAAATAAGTGCCAATACGTTCTACGTTCCGTGCCAAGGGAGTACTGATGGCTGCCGTGTTGGTAGTCGGTATCTGCCTGCGGAATGCCTCACCGGCGACCGGCCAAGCTGATCAACCAGCTTGGCTTGATCCGTATCGTGAGCCCGCAAGTCGGATCATCGGAGCAGCGATGGCGGACACGTTCGCCTGGAATCGTCTCGCCGAATTGAGCGACATGTTCGGACATCGTCTCAGCGGCTCCCCACAGCTCGAGCAAGCAATCCAATGGGCAGCCAATGGAATGCGTGCGGACGGACTGGAGAACGTGCACCTAGAACCCGTCATGGTCCCTCATTGGGTGCGTGGCCAAGAACATGCCAGGGTGATTCGTCCAACCGAACAAGATCTCGTGATGCTTGGGTTGGGAGGCAGCATCGGCACTCCACCTGGCGGCATTGAAGCGGAGACGTTCGTCGTTGATAGTTTTGACGCATTGGACTCACGCGCGCACGGAAAAATCGTGGTGTACAACGTGCCCTTTACAACGTATACCCAAACCGTGCGCTACCGGACGACTGGTGCGTGGCGTGCAGCTCGCCATGGAGCAGTTGCCAGCCTTGTTCGGTCAGTAGGACCACGTGGAGCCCGGACGCCACACACTGGTGCGGTGAACTACACTGAGACAGACCCGCGGATCCCCGCCGCGGCAATCACCGTTGAGGATGCAGAACTATTACAACGGATGCAAGACCGGGGAACACCCGCCTGGGTACGCCTAGAAATGGACGCTCACCTTCTACCCGACGCCGAATCAGCAAACGTGGTCGGGGAAATTCTCGGATGGGAGTGGCCTGACGAAGTAGTCGTCGTCGGTGGCCACATCGATTCGTGGGACGTGGGTACCGGTTCTACCGACGATGGTGGTGGTTGTATCGTGACTTGGGAGGCACTGCGAATCATAAAACAACTAGGACTGAGGCCCCGCAGGACACTACGTGTAGTGCTCTGGACGAACGAGGAGAACGGACTTCGCGGCGCCACCGCCTATCGTGATCGCTATGACAAGCAGCTTGCCGATCACATCATGATGCTGGAGTCGGATTCAGGCGTATCCCGACCAAGAGGATTCCTGTTCACCGGCAACCCCCGCGGGCGCGAAACAGTTGGAGCGATTGCGTCGCTCCTCCGCGGCATCGACGTCCACCGGGTCGGTCCAAACGGCGGAGGCGCCGACATCGGTCCTAGCGTCCGGGTGGCAAACATCCCGAGTATGTCACTCGACGTTGACCGTTCGAACTACTTCACAATCCACCACACCCCGGCCGACACTATGGACAAAATCGATCCGACTGAAGTAGCGCAAAATGTCGCAGCCATCGCGGTGATGGCCTATATTGTGGCGGATTTACCTGACAGGCTCGGTCGGTGATCGTCTGTCGGAGAGAATTTTGAAACGCGTGTGGGCACTTTCAGTGCACACCATGACCCATCTGCAGCGCTAACGGATCCGCACCGAGCCCATGTAGCGCGTGTTCCCACATCTGATGAGGATCACTGCTGAAGACGAGGTCGGGGTCGACATCCACCGTGAGCCACGATGACGCTGCAAGCTCGGCCTCCAACTGGCCAGGACCCCAACCAGCGTAACCTGTCAGCAACCTAGTAGGCGTATCAGCCTCAGCCTCGAGCAGCCGGCGCAATAAGTCAACCGAAGCCGATAAGTAGACGCCGCTACACACTCGTACAGCCTCGGATGCTCCTAGCCCTTCGCCAAGTAGAATCCAGCCTCGCTGTGGCTCAATCGGGCCACCAATCCACAAGCGAAGCGCACTGTGCTCACTGGGTTTCGGGTTTAGTCCGACGACATCGGCGGCGGGGGTCTCGGTGGGGCGATTCAGTACCAATCCGAACGCGCCCTCAGCGCCGTGCTCACAGAGAAGAATGACGGAGCGCTGAAAATTCGGGTCTAGGAGTTGTGGCATCGACAACAGAAGCGTCGGCGCCAACGAATGCTCTCGTGAACTAGATTCTTTCATTACTTGCTCGGAAACGTTGCTCATGGGGAAAGCTACCTTGAGACGATGATCAAAATCGTATCAACCTTGGCTCGCCAAGGCTAGCTTTCGCTGTGCCCAGTCCACGTGCTCAGCGACTACTGGATCACGCACCGAGGGCATCTTGTCCGTCTCGGCCCGGCCCATGGTCTGGTCAAAAGCGTCCTGGGCCTTTACGTCCCCACTGTTACCCAGTGCGACAGCAAGGTTACGACGCAGCCGTTTTACACCCGCTCGCTTCAGCGCAGAACCCTTTATCGCCACACGTAGTTCCGCATCGGACCGTGTCCAGAGGTCGGTAAGACGTGGCCTATCGAATGTGGCGCGTGGAGCCCAAGCACCGTCATCCGACTTGGCTGGTGCACTGTTCCAAGGACAGACATCCTGACAGATATCACATCCAAACACATGGTTCGTGAGGTCGTCACGCTGTGACTCCGGCACGGCGTTTTTTAGCTCGATCGTCAGATACGACAGACACTTGGTCGCATCGAGCACCCACGGTCTTGGAAGGGCTTCGGTGGGACACGCCTCAAGACAGAGAGTGCAACTTCCGCACTGGTCCAACGTAACCTCATCGGGTGGTAGATCCAAACTACAAATGACTTCCGACAAGAACAGCCACGAGCCTCGCTCGGCGTTAATGAGACAGGTGTTTTTACCGATCCAACCAAGGCCGGCGTGTTGTGCGTAAACGCGCTCCTGCACCGGCCCTGTATCAACATAGGCTTTACCTTGAAACGCTGCTCCAGCCCGTTCGGCCATCCATCGACACAATGCGTCAGTGCGTGCGCCTATAACCTGGTGATAGTCATCACCCCACGCATAACGCGCGATGCTTGCTTCGGTCGGATCGCCAGTTTCAATCGAGTACGGGCGGTCGACGTCATAAACCGTCGCCAGCATCACAACAGACCTAGCCGACGGCAGCACCGCACGGACGTCCGCGCGCCTGTCGGCACTCCGCGTCATATAGGTCATCTCACCCGCATATCCGAGATCGATCCATTCACGGAGAAAGCCCAGCTCGGGGAGACTCCCAACCGGAGCGATTCCACACAAGTCGAAGCCCAGTTCGAGCGCCTGTGCCTTTATTTCAGGGGCGGTGATCATCAACGTGAAATTAGTGCTTGTCACTCTGTGGGCGACTCTGAGACATAACAATCTGGCGGAGCACGTACGGCAGAATACCGCCGTGTTGGAACGCCACAAGTTCCTCAGGGGTATCAATTCTAATAATGGCAGGAAATATCAATTCTTCACCACCGGCCCGCTGGACACGCACGTCAATTTGGCCACGTGGTGCGAGTTGGTTGACGATGCCCCGAAAATCGAACATCTCGCTTCCAGTGAGGCCGAAGGACAACACCCCACCACCGTCACTGAACTCTAGTGGGAGTACGCCCATATTGACCAGGTTACTCCGGTGAATCCGCTCAAAGCTCTCGGCGAGAACGACCCGTACGCCGAGCAACCGCGTACCCTTGGCAGCCCAGTCACGTGACGACCCCGAACCATACTCTTTCCCAGCCAGCACAACTAACGGCGTTCCAGCTTCACGATACTTAACAGCAGCATCGTAGATGGTCATCTGCTCATCCTCGGGCTGATATCGCGTCCACCCTCCTTCGGTACCAGGCGCCAGTTGATTGCGAAGTCGAATGTTACCGAACGTCCCACGCACCATCACTTCGTGGTTGCCGCGCCGCGCACCATAGGAATTGAACTCAGCCGGCGGTACGCCGTGCTCGGTCAGATATCGGCCGGCAGGGCTGTCAACGGGGATCGCACCGGCCGGTGAGATGTGATCGGTCGTTACGCTGTCAGCAAGTACAGCTAGTACTCGGGCTCCACATATGTCTTCGATTGGGGAGGGCTCAAGCGTTAAATCTTCAAAAAACGGTGGGTGCCGAATGTAAGTTGACGCAGCGTCCCAGGCGAACTGATCACCCTCAGGCGACGGAAGGGCTTGCCAGCGACTGTCACCGACGAATACCGAACGGTAACTCTCCGTGAACATCTCGGACCTGACCGAAGCACTCATACTCGTCTGAATTTCCTGTGAGGTAGGCCAGATGTCACTCAAGAAAACCTCTTGTCCGTTGGACCCTAGCCCAAGCGCTTCCCGAGTCAAGTCAAGGGTCATACGACCAGCGAGCGCATAGGCAACAACTAGTGGAGGTGATGCTAGATAGTTCGCCCGTATTTGCTGCTGGATTCGCCCTTCGAAGTTCCGGTTTCCACTCAAGACAGACGTCACGACCAAATCACGCGCGGTGATGGTATCCGATACCTCCTGCGGTAAGGGACCGGAATTCCCGATGCACGTCGTGCACCCGTACCCCACGAGATGAAATCCAAGGGCTTCGAGATACTTGAGGAGGTCGGCTCTCTTAAGGTACTCAGTCACCACCTTCGACCCAGGTGCGAGGCTTGTTTTAACCCATGGCTTAACCTTCAAGCCACGCTCAACCGCCTTCTTGGCAAGAAGCCCGGCACCGATCAACACGCTGGGGTTGGAGGTGTTTGTACAACTCGTGATCGCGGCAACGACGACCGACCCATCCTCCAGTCCATCGCCGGTCGGGGTTGGGGACTGGCCTCGAATCTCACTGAGCGCATTTGCGAACTCCGTCTTTGCTTGGCTAAGAGCCACCCGGTCCTGTGGTCGCTTCGGACCCGCCAGGCTAGCTTCTACCGTTGCAAGATCGAGTTCAAGAGTGGTCGTGTACTCTGGATGATTTGACGGATCGCGAAAGAGGCCTTGCGCCTTCGCGTATGCCTCGACCAGCGCTACATGCTCACTGTCTCGCCCGGTAAGCCGAAGGTAGTCCAGTGTCATGTCGTCGATTGGGAAGACCGCGACCGTTGCACCGTATTCAGGCGCCATGTTGCCCAACGTTGCGCGATCGGCAATTGTCAGATGCTCAAGACCGCTTCCGTAAAATTCAACAAACTTCCCCACAACACCATGCCGGCGAAGTCGCTCGGTAATGGTGAGCACGAGGTCCGTCGCGGTGATGCCTTCATTTAACCTGTTGGTTAAGCGAAACCCAACAACGTCTGGAGCAAGCATTGATATGGGCTGCCCGAGCATCGCCGCCTCGGCTTCGATTCCACCGACACCCCACCCGATCACACCGAGCCCATTAACCATTGTGGTGTGTGAGTCGGTACCAACGAGTGTGTCAGGAAATGCGACGACCTGGCCGTCAATCGTCTCACGACAAACGACTCGAGCAAGGTATTCCAAGTTAACCTGATGTACGATTCCGGTCTCTGGCGGCACGACCTGAAAGTTTCCGAACGCGTTCTGTCCCCATCGGAGGAACGCATATCGTTCACGGTTGCGCTGATATTCAAGCTCAGCATTCAGCAACAATGCATCGGGTCGGCCAAAATAGTCGACTTGGACGGAGTGATCGATCACAAGCTCAACCGGCTGTAGCGGATTAACACACTTTGGGTCACCGCCAAGTCTGGCTACTCCGTCACGGATCGCGGCAAGATCGACCACTGCCGGTACCCCCGTGAAGTCCTGCAGCAGCACGCGCGCCGGACTGAACGCAATGTCTTTTGCTGCCCCACCAGCTGGTTCCCATTGTGCGAGGGCCGCAATATCGTCTCCGGTCACCGCTCTACCGTCCTCGTGCCGCAAAAGATTCTCTAGGAGAATCTTGAGTGAATATGGCAGATGGGACACTGAGGAAAATCCAGCTTGCTCGAGCTTGGCCAGACTGCAATAACGACTTGACTGGCCACTAACGGTCAAGTCAGCGAACGTCTCGAATGAGTTCTTCACGCTGGTCTCATCCTCCTCCCCGCCATTACTATCGTCGCGACCGCACCGCTACCTTTAACACCGCTTGTGCTGCACGGCCGCTCGCACCCGAACCACCAAGGCGCTCCCGAACAATCTGCAGCGATGCCTTCGTTCGCTTCGTCCGGTTGTGATCGGTGAGATAGCTGACAATCTCTTTAGCGACCGCGCTGGCTGTGCAGCGCTCCTGAATCAACTCGGGCGCAACCGGTCCGCCAGCAATCAGATTTACCATGCCGTAATTATCCACCCGCACGAATCGTCGACCGATCGCATAAGTCAGCGGCGATACGCGGTAAATAATGACCATTGGCCGACCGTGAATCGCTGCCTGAACCGTGGCTGTACCCGAGGCAGTTGCGACTACGTCGGCGGCCGACAGAGCGTCATCAGTCCGTCCTTCAATGACTACCGGACACCCTTGTTCACGCCGATGCATCACCGAACTGAATAACGAGTCCTCGAGATTTGGTGCTCGAGCAAGAATAAACTGTACTTCCGGTACGCTTGTAGCGGTGATTCTGGCCGCCTCGACCAAGATTGGTAACAGGCGCCTAACCTCATTAGGCCGACTACCAGGTAACAACGTAACGGTTGGTGCCGTTGGTGCAAGACCCAACTCGAGAAGTAACGCTGCTCTCGTTGTTCTTGATTTCGCCAAGTCGACGAGTGGGTGCCCAACGAACTCGACGGGAATACCAGCATTGCGATAGACCGCTTCCTCGAATGGAAAAATGACAAGCATGCGATCCACAAGCTGCTTGAGCGTCCGCAACCGCCCACGACGCCAGGCCCAAACCTGGGGACTCACATAGTAGACAACTGGTAACCCAAGCCGCCGGCCGGCCGCAGCCAGCCAGAAATTAAAGTCCGGGAAATCGACCGTCACTAGGACATCCGGTCGGTTCTTCCTCATGGCGTCGACCAGCCGTCGATACATCACTAGTGATCGCGGGAGGACAGCCAGCGCCTCACTCAAGCCCGTTACACTTAAGCCACGATAGTGCCCGATAAGACGGGCGCCAGCAGCTGCCATCTGATCACCACCAAGTCCAAAGACCTGCACACGGGGATCGAGCTTGACGAGCTCTGTCGTCAGCGCTCCGGCATAGATATCGCCTGACACTTCGCCGCACGAAATCAGTATCTTGGTCATGTGAGGCGTCACCGTGGGATGCTGCTGGACATCACACGGACACTAAAGTAGGCGCGATAAGCCGCCAGGACGAACGTCGACTTATCTTGACAGACTCGATCCACTTCGGGTCAAGTCGGTCGATGACAAGTCAAGGTCGGTCACCGGCACCCGCTCGATGTCTGTATATCCGGCGGCGGCTAAGTCATCAACGAATTCAGACGCATCGCCCACAAGCACGATGGACAGCCGTTCCGGCGTCAGATACTCGCGCGACACGCGTTGAATGTCACCCACCGTCACAGCCCCGACGCGTTCCCGGTAGGTCGCCAACTCACCGAGGGCTAAACCGTAAAACACTACATTCAATACTCGCAATGCGATGGCGTCGGGTGTTTCGAGTTCCAACGGGAAACTGCCAGAGATATAAGCCTGAACCCCAGACAGCTCACGCACACCGACCCGCTCCTGCCGCAACCGCCGGAACTCCTCGATCATCAAGCCGAGTGCCTCAACCGTCGTCTCAGTCCGCGTAGCAGTCAGCGCCTCGACATCACCGATAAACTGCAGGGTATGCATAGACGCTTCTGCGCCATAGGTCAGTCCACGGTCGCTCCGCAGCACGCGGCCCAGTCGGTTGCTTCCCTCCCCACCGAGCACCCGAATCGCTATGTCAAGGGGCAAGTAATCAGGGTGCTTCCGTGCTACCCCTATGTGACCTATGCGAATTTCAGTCTGTACCGCTCCGGGTTTGTCCACCACGATGAGTCGCCGCGTCGGTGGCGGTGGTTCGCTAAGCCGAAGGGGCTCGATCGGCTTCTTCGACCAGTCCCCGAAGATGCGCTCAGTCGTGTTGAAAGCGGTGTCTGCGGTGAGGTCGCCGACGATTGCCAGAATACTGTTGTTCGGCGCGAAGTAAGTCTCGTGAAACGCGTGAAGATCGTCCGAGGTAATCGTTGGAAGTGATTCAAGCGTTCCCGACTGTGGTCGACCGTAGGGATGGAATCCGTAAACAAGACGATCAAAGACAATACTGGCTAGATAGTCGGGGTCCTCGAATCCCACCTGCAGCCCGGATACAATTTGTCGTCGCTGTCGTTCAATTTCCCCGACCGTGAATGCTGGGTGCCGGACAAGGTCGCTGACGATTTCCATCACCAAGTCGAAGCTGTCGCTCATAACGACTGCGTTCACGAAAGTGAGGTCACTACCTGCACCAACACCCAGTGAGCCGCCGATTGTGTCGATGGTTTCGGCAATGTCCTGCGCCGTGCGGCTCGTTGTACCTTGGTCGAGCAGCGCTCCGAGGAGACTCGCTAACCCCGCCTTACCAGCCGGCTCATGTGCCGTGCCGGCGCCCACGAGCAGTCGCACACTCACAACGGGTTGTTCGTGATGCAGCACGACAACAATGCGCATGCCATTATCGAGCGTGCGTACCTCATACGGGGGAAACTGGACTTCTGTCTGTGCCAATGGCGCCGGAGGAGACTCAACCGGCCACTCGGCAGGCGTCTGTCCGAGTACGATGGCCGGAAGCAAGAAACACACGGCGCCCGTGGCAAGCCTGTTAACCACACGCGCACCCTGACTCATCGTTATCAACGGACGCCCCCAGGCGAGGCATCCCGAGGCATAATCGTGAGTATCAGGCGATTGTCGTCAGTAAAATAGGTCTGTGCAACGCGTTGCACGTCCTCGGCTGTAATGTTCATGAAGATGTCAAACTCACCGTCAGCCGTGGTGATGTCGTCGTGAATGACCGCGGCATGCGCAAGATGCATCGCCTTTTGCTGGTTCGACGTCCGTCCGAGAATGTAGTCACGAGCGAACTGGTTCTTGACACGCTCCAACTCACGCGGTGAAACCAACTCAGTTTTGAGTAAGTCAAGCTCCTCCCGAAGCGCGCGCTCTGCTGCGGCCGGTGGACGACCAGGTTGAACCAATGCGACGGCATAAAACAGGCTCGGATCCTCGATAATTTCACCCTGGCCGAATGCCGTCAGGGCGAGTTGGTCATCATAAACAAGCCGCCGATAGATCCGGGAACTCTGGCCATCCGAGAGAATCTTCGACGCGAAGTGAAGCGGATAGGAATCAGGATGACCATCAAACGGAATCTGATGGGCCACCACAACGGCAGGTAGCGGCCACGATTCCTCAAGCACCACTCGGCGCTCGCGCTCCCATGGCGGCTCCTGGGGAATCTCACGTGGAACGGTATGTTCAGCAGATGGCACCCGCCCAAAATACTGCGTCACCAGATCGAGTGCCGCCGAAGATTCGAAATCTCCCACAACTACGAGGGTGGCATTACTCGGCACGTAGTAAGTCTCATAGAAGCTCCGCACGTCCTCTATCGATGCCATCTCGAGATCCGCCATGCTTCCAATTGTTGGATGTTTGTATGGATGTACGGAATAAGCCTGGTCGTAAATAATTTCCGATAACCGGCCAAACGGTTGGTTATCCACACGCATCCGTCGTTCTTCCTTGACGATTTGACGTTCAGAGACCAACGCGTCCTCATCTACTTTGAGGCTCGCCATCCGGTCAGCCTCCATCCACAGTACAAGCGGCAGATAGTGTGCAGGTATCGTTTCCCAAAAAACCGTGGCGTCTTCGGTCGTGTAGGCGTTGATCCGCCCGCCAACACTAGAGACCATCGACGTGTGCTGCTCAGCTTCCACATTCTTCGAGCCGTTAAACATCAGGTGTTCAAACAGATGTGCAAAGCCAGTAAGCCCCGGGCGCTCGTTCTTCGAGCCGACGTGATACCAAAGTTCCACGTGAACAATTGGAGTCGAATGGTCTTCAGAAAGCACGACCGTCAACCCGTTGGGCAAGGTCGTTATCTCATACTGCAATTTTGGTGGGCGCGTGGCCGCCGTCAAAACACTGACGCCAATGACCGCAAGAACAGCGACGCATGTAGATAACCGCTTCTTCATTAATTTGATTATCGCACAGTCATATCCCGGACTCTGTTCGCAGGCGCAAGAACTCAGTTCCGACTAAGAAGGCGAAAGCCAGCCATTCCCCACGTTCGGGGCAGCCGATCGAGCGGGGCAGCGTCAACGCGCCTCTCAACAGCAACGAACACTTCGAACGCGACAGCATCGCGGTCGAAACGTAAGCCTCCCTCAATCGACCCTCCGTTAATACCACTACGACCGGCTACGCTTGTGGCGGTGCGCATGTGTACGGCATCCACCGCAGCGATCAGGGCGATACGCTCCTTGAGCCGATATCGGAGCCGCGCATAGCCACCAAACTCGCCCGTATAATCAACAAAAGACCGCTTAGTTGTCCCATACGCTCGAGCTCCCAAGTCAAGATGCACTTTGTCAATGTCGACGCGGTGCCACACCTGCATGCCCACCATATTCCAATCGATCGGAAAACGCTTACGCCGATCGCTAAGATGACGTGAGATGTGATGGAACGTACCGCCAATCTCGGTTGACCCAAGCCGATAGGTGATTGTGCCATCAAGAATGTAGTTTCCCTGGTTTACGTCGAACCGTCGAAACTGTTCCCCGAGAATGGCTTCGAAGTTCGCGAGGAAAATGAACCGTCCGACTCCAAAATCAACTACATCGATATCGCCACCGTAGTCAGCATCCCAGTTGAATCGTTCATCGTCGTCGAGAAGAGCGGCAGCATTCAAATGGAAGCGGTAGCCGGTGAAAAAACGGACGCCAGCGTCATCAGAAGGGTCGCCATTCTGAGCGGAAAGCGGTGAAGTAAAGCAGAGACTCGCGAGGCACAACACGCGCAGCACCATCCAAGGAGTGAATGGTTTATCAACAGGCGTGGACATGAATGCAAAACGTGAAGAGGCTGAACGGTGACGTCGGCATTATAGCACGCGTGCTTTCGGCACTTATCGAGTAGAGCGTAGGACCATCCGCTCGACAAACCACGTAAGCCCCTCGAGACCAAGTGCCAGTGATACCTCGCGTATGCGCTGACTGCGACTCACGGGATCGAGCTCCAGAAGGTTTCGTAAGCGGGTAAGCGGTGCCGATGCAACGCCCTGCCATCGTACTTTGGAGAGCCCTCGCCGTGCACCACGGTGTGAGAAATAGTGACCGAAGCAGCGGACACCAAAGTAGTAGGCGACTAGGTTAGGCCCAGGAATGAAAAAAAAGAGTGGGCCCGTTACCGCCCATCCGATAGCATCCAAAACTAGCCAGCGCAGATGGCGATCGCCGTCGCGTTTCAGAAGTCGCCGCATCACGTCGTGGGCCATGTCAGACTTGAGATCATTGGGGTGTAGTAATCGCGACGTCGTTCGCCGACGAAGCTGCCACAACAATCGCTGCTCTGCGACAAAAGCCGCCATCCAGCGAAACAAACGTCGGCGAAGCCAGCTAGCGCTCCTGTGTAACCACGACGTCGACAAGGGTTCCGGCTGTACCAGGCCGGTGTCAGTCCCAAGCTCCGCTTCTCTAACGTGAGCACGCACCTCCTCGAACCATCGACGCAGAAACCCGCGAGACCGCTCGCCCTCTTGCTCTGTCTCGACATCATTCGCTTCGTAGTAAAGCGCATATCGTCCGTTACTGGTAGGCACCAGATATACGGACATTAGCTCTGGATTCTTGGTCGGAACGGTCAGGCGGCACCTCCGTGGTCGCCACCAAACTTGGTGACACTGTTGATCATACCTATGGCTCTCATTCTTGATGGTATATTAGCTTCCTCGAACGACCATGCCCCGTCTCGGTGCCCATATGTCGATCGCAGGTGGCCTGCCTCTTGCCGTAGAGCGGGCGCGGGCTGCTAATTGCGACACGTTGCAGATCTTTACCAAATCAGCAAGTCAATGGCGTGCGCGGCCACTGCCTGCAAGCGAGGTCACCGCGTTTCGTGCGAGCGCGACTGACCTCGACATTAACCCGATCGTCGCGCATGCGAGTTATCTCATCAACCTTGCGGCTCCTAACCCTGCGCTACGGCAACGGTCAATCAACGCTCTCACAGACGAATTGGATCGTGGAGATGCACTCGGCCTATTGGGAGTTGTACTGCATCCTGGTTCGTACACGACCGGCACGGAAGAAAGTGGCCTCCGTCTCGTCGCCGAGGCCATCAACGAGGTCTTTGCGACCAGAGGAGCAGGGACGCAACTCCTTTTAGAACACACCGCGGGGCAAGGTACAAATCTTGGGCACCAGTTCGAACACCTAGCGACAATCATCAACGGAACGTCCGTCAAGGAACGTCTCGGCGTCTGTCTCGACACCTGTCATCTTCTTGCAGCCGGTTACGATATTGCTACACCAGACGGCTACTCACGCACCTTCGATGACTTCGAAACGCACGTCGGACTGGATAGGTTGCAGCTGCTCCACCTGAACGACTCAAAACATCCTTGCGGTAGCCGTCGGGACCGCCATGAACACATCGGCCAGGGATGGGTCGGGTTAGAGGCATTCGGTAGGCTGCTGAAAGATCCGCAGCTGGCTCACCTACCGATGGTAATGGAAACACCAAAAGAACAACGGAAGCCCGGTAAACCCACAGAAGTGGACCCGGCTGACACGAAGAACCTAAACACCCTGCGTCACCTGATCGACGCCGCCACTAGTGAGGTAACAAAGTCGTGATACTAGGAACCATTTTGGACCTGTACTCGTTGGTTATCGTAGGTGCGGTCATCGTCTCGTGGATAGAATTGCCACCCAATCATCCTGTGGTTCAACTGGTACGCGCGCTGACCGAACCCGCTCTCGTGCCGATCCGCCGCATGCTTCCATCTATGGGCGGTCTGGATCTGTCTCCGATGGTTCTCTTGATCGGCCTACAGTTTCTCAGACGACTGTTCATGTTGTAGGTGGAGTGATCTCCATGTCCTCACGTCTAACCAAGAGCGACGTCGAAAGAATCGCGAGCCTCGCCCACTTGGAACTATCCGAAGCAGAGAAGGAAACATTCGCTCGACAATTAGCCGACATCTTGACCTACGCTGAAACTGTGCAGGCGATCGATACGACAGACGCGCCGCCTACCACGCACGTACTCTCTCGGCACGAAGCATTCCGCACTGACGAAGTCCAGGAATCACTGTCTCGAGATGAAGCCCTCGCCAATGCGCCTGACGGCACGCCCGACGAAGGCTTCTTTAAGGTTCCGAAGGTCATCGAATGACTGCAACGCCTCAAACCTTGGTCGAGATACGCGATGCGATTGCCGCCGGTGAGACAAAGTCCACGGAGATCTGTTCAGAATATCTTGAGCGGATCGCTGCAGTAGACGGTTCGCTGCATGCGTTCAATAACGTGACCCGTGAACAGGCCCTTGAACGTGCGGCAACCATTGACCGGTCAAGGACAGAGGGCGACCCACGCCCGCTTCTCGGCGTACCAATCGCTATAAAGGACAATCTCTGCACACGCGGAGTGCCAACAACCGCTTCCTCACGCATTCTCAAACATTTCGTCCCACCCTACGATGCGACGGTGGTCTCCCGGCTTGAAGCGGCCGGGGCAATCGTGCTTGGTAAGACGAACTGCGACGAATTCGGCATGGGTTCCTCTAATGAGAATTCGGCTTTTGGGTCTGTGAAGAACCCGTGGGACCTTACCCGAAGCCCAGGCGGGTCAAGCGGCGGGTCGGCCGCCGCCGTGTCTGCACGGCTAGTACCTGGTGCCCTCGGGTCGGATACTGGTGGGTCGATCAGGCAACCAGCGGCACTTTGTGGCGTAGTCGGGCTCAAGCCGACCTACGGGCGGGTCTCTCGGTATGGGCTGCTCGCTTTCGCCTCATCACTAGACCAGGTTGGCCCTCTCACACTCACCGTGCGTGACGCGGCGCTTCTGCTTGAGGTAATCGCCGGACCCGACCCCCGCGATGCGACGACGGCGCCTCAACAGGTCCCTCACTACACTGAGGCCCTCGATGCAGATTTGCAAGGCGTGCGATTGGGTGTACCGTCCGCCCTGCTCGACTCCGGCATCGACCCAGAAGTCAAACAGGCCTTCGGCGCCGTGGTGGAGGCAATCCAAGCAACCGGTGCGACGGTCTCGGAGATCACGCTTCCTCACGCGCAGTATGCAATTCCGGTCTACTACCTTCTCGCCACAGCCGAGGCCAGCTCAAATCTTGCCCGTTACGATGGTGTTCGCTATACCCACCGTGCCGAGCTTGACCCAGCATCTACGACTCTTCGGGCGATGTACGATCGAACGCGTAGTGAAGGATTTGGAGCAGAGGTAAAGCGGCGCATCATGCTCGGCACCTACGCACTCAGTGCCGGTTACTACGATGCTTACTACCTAAAAGCTCAACGGGTACGGACCCTGATCCTTCGCGATTACGAGCAAGCGTTCAATACTGTCGACGCCGTAATTATGCCAACGAGCCCAGTTCCAGCGTTCACACTTGGGGAGAAAATCAACGATCCCTTGCAGATGTATCTTCTCGACATATTCACGGTGAGCGCCAATCTCGCGGGGCTTCCGGCAATCAGTGTTCCGGCAGGCTTTACGCAAGAACGGTTGCCGGTCGGCGTTCAACTCGTGGGCCGAGCATTCGATGAGGTCGGGCTTCTCAAGATCGCCAACGCCTATGAGCGGACGAACGGGTGGTGGAAAGAGGCGCCGAGCATCTGAGCGGCCAAGACGTGGTAACAGAAAGCCCCGATGACGCAACCGGGCGGAGCTCAGTCCTTACGGTCCGCTCGCTCCAAAAGTTCAGGGGTTTTTAACTGGTCAGCGGGGCCACGCGGCGCGTCTGGCGGAAGATACTTGAAGCTGCCGTCCAAGTCAGCAAAGTTCCTGATGACCAGGGTCTTCCGACTACCTGGCCGCAACTTTGGAAAACCTAGCACAATGCAGAACCCAATGAAGAGTGCGAGCAAAAATCCAGTCGTGGCGCCAAGACCCTGCAGCGCCCCGATAACTAGATCCATAACCTCGGGGGAATTCACTTCGTGCCCTTTTTTTCAACCTCGGCCTGGCCGGGCATTTCGTAAACGACCCTCCCCTCCTTCACTTCCTGCATCGCCACCCGCTCCAACCTGGTAGCTACCTCAGCGGGCACACCCGTCTCCGGATCCGGTCGAAGGTGCGGCAAACGCGGAAGCGCGCCACGACGAAGCTGCTTAGCGCGTTTAGCCGATACATCGACATAGAGAAATCGGCTATGAATTTCTGGCATCCTTTGCGGCTCGGGGGAAACGGCCTCAACGACGGACTCTTCAGTCACTGGAACCTCAGGTGTCTCATCCATAACCCAACAGGGTACCCGAAATCACGCAGTAGCGCCATCCATTACCGCAACCGACAGAGCTCAATTGGCACTTTCTAGGCGTTCACAACTTCTCCATCAATCACCTCGGCTTCTCGACCCACGTTGGCGTCGGTTGATCCAGTTGCACGAAAGCTATAATGGGTCAGGCAATTCGTCATGAAGCTGCTCTTCATCGGGGATATCGTGGGTAGACCTGGGCGCGAGATCGTCAAACTTGGCCTGCGTGCAATCGTCGATCAGCATGAAATCGACCTAGTCATCGCCAACGTGGAGAATGCGGCTGGCGGTTTCGGCATCACACGGGAAATCGGAGAGTCACTGGTTGCTCTCGGCGTGGACGTAATGACCTCAGGCAACCACATCTGGGACAAAAAGGAAGTCGTCAATTACATAGAAATTGAACCCAGGCTAATCCGGCCGGCCAACTACCCCGCCGGGACTCCAGGTAGCGGACTCTGCACAGTTACAACGGCGGCCGGAGAACCCGTGGCCGTGATCAACGTTATGGGTCGGATCTTTATGCAGCCACTTGACAATCCTTTTAGCGTGGTCCTGGACCAAATTCGTTTAGCGCATGACCACGCCAGGGTCGTTTTAGTGGACTTCCACGCAGAAGCAACCTCAGAAAAGATTGCGATGGGCTGGTACCTCGACAGTAAGGTAACGGCTGTAGTGGGAACCCACACCCACGTACAAACTGCCGATGCCAGGCTACTGCCAGGTGGAACAGCCTGCATTACCGATGTTGGAATGACCGGACCCCACAACTCAGTCATCGGGGTGGAAAAGAGCGTCGTAATCTCCAGATTTATTAATGGCCTTCCCAATCGGTTCGAAACAGCCTCTGGCGACCCAAGGCTTCATGCAGTCGTCGTGACAGCGGATTCGACAACGGGACGAGCCATGGACATCACGAGACTTAGCCTAAACCTCCAGGATGTTGAATCTTTCACTGCACAACCGGTATCCTGAAATGGCAGATCTTGTTGACCTTCCGTTCGACGATCCCGCCCATGCAACAAGTGACCCACAATTGAGTAAGGCACCGCTCCCGACAGCCAAACCAACAACGCGCCGTATTTTCACGGTCACCGAACTAACTTCTGAAGTTCGGGAATTACTCGAGACCACCTACGGCGAGATCTGGATCGATGGCGAACTGTCAAACTACAGGCGTTGGCGTACCGGGCATGTCTATTTCACTCTAAAGGACGCTGGGGCACAGCTAAAGGGAGTCATGTTTCGGTCGGCAGTGAGACACCTCCGTTTTACACCAGATGATGGCATGCGCGTGATTGTGCGGGGTCGCCTGAGTGTCTACGAGCCCAAGGGCGAATACCAAATCGTCTGCGAGCATATGGAACCGCACGGTGTCGGCGCGCTTCAACTGGCTTTTGAGCAGCTGAAACGTCGTCTTGAGTTGGAGGGGTTATTCGACCCGTCAAGTAAACAGCCGCTGCCGACATTGCCTCGCAAGATCGGCATCGTTACATCCATAGATGGCGCTGCGCTACGCGATATCATCCACATACTGGGTCGGCGCTACCCTAACGTGCACCTAGTAATCCGCCCGGTACGCGTTCAAGGCGAAGGTGCGGGTAAAGACATCGCGCAAGCGCTGAACCAGATTGCCGAACTTAGTGGCGTTGACGTCATCATCGTCGGCCGGGGCGGAGGGTCAATTGAAGATCTGTGGGCCTTCAATGAAGAGGTGGTGGCGCGTGCCATCGTTGCGTCGACCATTCCTATCATTTCAGCAGTAGGCCACGAAACCGATTTCACCATCGCCGATTTTGCTGCTGATCTCAGGGCACCGACCCCATCTGCTGCAGCTGAAATGGTAGTAACACGAAAAGATGAATTTCGCGCGCAAATTGACCGGATGCAGGAGCGGTTACGCAACGGTGCGTCGATGAGAATTCATTCCGAACAAGCGCGGGTTCGCTCCCTTGAGCAGCGACCAGGCTTGGCAGCGTGGCCCACCCGCCTTGCGTTGACGGGTCGGCGCGTCGTCGACCTCTCGCATGGACTCTCGGGTATAACGCGCAGATTTGTTGGACGCAGCCAACGGCGCTATCACGAACTTCGCTTGCGCCTCGAAGGCCGTGACCTCCGGCGAACCGTGGGTACAATTACCACGCGGCTCACCTTCTCAAAGGGGCGACTTGCCCGTGAAATAACGCGCCACATCTCCGAGCGACGAGAGTCTCTCGTGGCACTTGCCGGCCGACTCGAAAACTTGAGCCCCTTAGGGGTCTTGGGTCGAGGCTACGCTGTTTGCTGGAACGGCGACCGCACCGGAATCGTGTCGGACGCCAGCTTAGTTGAAAAGGGTGACGCAGTGCATATCACCCTTCATCGTGGCGAATTGGGTTGTAAGGTGGTCACCACAAGACGACCATCCACATCTACCGAGATACGAACTTCAACAGAATGAACGGGTAAAGCATGAGTAGCAAGACTAAGATCAAGGATTTCGAGTCGGCTATTAGCGAGCTGGAGACGCTTGTAAACACATTGGAAGAGGGCGACTTGTCGCTCGACAAGTCTCTGGAGCTATTTGAGCGTGGTGTTCAACTCTCTCGGTTTTGTCACCAAAGGCTTGAGGAAGCCGAACGCAGAATCGAGGTGCTGAACGAGCAAGGTGAGTTAAGCGACGCGACCGGTTCGCTGAATACACCTGATTCAGACGCGGACGAGCCTGCCCAGTGACCCCACTTTCAGACCTCGCCGAATATTTTTCTGCCTGCAAGGCTGAGGTAGACGAGGCACTGGAAACCCTGCTGCCCTCAGCGCCAGGATGTCCGTCCATCATCGCTAAGGCGATGCACTATAGCGTCACAGCAGGTGGCAAGCGCTTTCGGCCAGTCCTAACGCTCGCAGCAGCAGATGCGATTGACTCGACTTCTACTATGGGGTCCTCACGGGCACTGGCATTGCCATTTGCCTGCGCTATCGAGTTGATACATACCTACTCACTAGTGCACGACGACCTACCGGCCATGGATGACGACACACTGCGTCGCGGTCGCCCAACGGCGCACGTCATTTTTGGTGATGGCTTAGCCATCCTGTCTGGCGACGGCCTTTTAACCGAAGCGTTTACCATAATGGCAAAGACGGGAAACCATGAGGACGCCGCAGTAATGGGACGGCGCCTTCGGGCCATTAAGGTCGTCGCCGAAGCTGCCGGTGCCGCCGGCATGGTGGGCGGACAAGCAATTGACCTTGAGGCTAGTGGTCTCGGCAAACAGCTAGCCAGTGGTCCAACTACGCAACTTGATGCTGAGGCACTTCTGGATATGCACGAGCGGAAGACAGGAGCACTCATCAAGGCAGCGGCCGTCTCCGGGGCGATTATCGCAGGGGGAAGTGACGCGGCGGTAAACGCGATTCGCATTTACGCACAGCATCTGGGCCTGGCGTTCCAGATTGTCGACGACATCCTTGACGTCGAGGGCGCAGCGCCTGACCTTGGCAAGACGGCCGGGAAAGATGCAGCAGCCGGAAAACCAACCTACCCATCGCTCTATGGTGTGGAGGCATCTCGAAGTCACGCCGCTGAAGCGGCGAACCGCGCACGAGATGCGCTGCGAGAGACGGGCCTCGAAAGTCGGCTCACGCAGATAGTCGATTGGGTAGTTTCTCGAACCCGCTAATGCACGAGCCCACCACGCCGGCCATGGCTTCAACTGAAACGGTCGCCACATGACCGCCGCGCAAAAGAAGCGTCGTCTGGATACACTTCTCGTCGACCGCGGCCTCGCTAGCTCTCGCACGCGAGCACGCTCTATGATTCTGGCTGGGCAGGTTCGTCTCGACAACGGCATCGCGGCCAAAGCCGGCACAATGCTTTCAACCGACACCGACATTACATTAATCAAACCAGATCATCCGTATGTCAGCCGGGGTGGGATTAAACTCGCTCACGCGATCGCCCAGCTAGGCGTATCAGCGAGTAACCGTGATGCGCTTGATATTGGCGCCTCGACCGGTGGTTTTACGGACGTTCTGCTCCGTGCAGGAGCACGGCGGGTCGTCGCACTCGACGTTGGCCGCGGACAGCTCGCCTGGTCGCTTCGTCAGAACCCACGGGTCACTGTTCTCGATCGCGTCAACGCTCGGTCACTCGAAGCAGTGACTTGGCCGCCAGGTCTCACAGACTTCGATCTCGTAACGGTCGACGTTGCGTTTATTTCGCTTACATTAATTGTCCCGGCGCTGCCTCCGCATTTACGTCCGGATGGCAACATTCTGCTGCTGGTCAAGCCACAATTCGAAGCTGATCGTTCGGAGATCGGCAAAGGAGGTCTCGTCAAGAATCCAGCAGTGCACGTACGTGCTGTCAAACGGGTCAGCACTGCGGTGGATCGGGTAGGATTGAAGGTGGTGGGGACAATCGAATCACCGATTACTGGCACTGAGGGCAATCGAGAGTTCTTCCTTCACTTGCGCCATCATGAGGACACGGCATGACTGCCGTTCACCATCACACAAGGGCAATTAAGCGCGTCGGGGTTGTTGCTAAATCTGGACTACGGGAAGCTGCTGGTACTCTGGTCAAGTTAAGCGCGTGGCTGGACACCAAAATCTTAACGGGTGTCTTCGAGACCGAGACTGCGACGTTGGCCGGCCTGACTAATCAGGTAACTACCTGTAGCCGGGATGAGATGCCCACTGCAGTTGACATGATTCTCGTCCTAGGCGGTGACGGAACGCTACTCGCCATGGGAGATCGCATTGCGCAACATGGCGTGGATGTCCCGCTACTCGGTGTGAACTTTGGTGGCCTCGGCTTCCTCACTGAGATCACACTTGCGGAGCTGTTCCCGGCACTTGAAACCGCGGTCGATGGATCAGCGAGTCTCGATCAACGGCGGATGCTACGGGCAGTGATACGCCGGGATGAGCAGGCCATCACCGACCGCGTAGCCCTGAACGACGTGACACTCACGAGGAACGCTACGTCACCAATCATCGACCTCTCGGTGTCGGTCGGCTCACAGTTCGTCGCTGAGTTCAAGGCCGACGGCTTAATCGTGGCTAGCCCAACGGGGTCGACAGCTTACAACCTGGCAGCAGGTGGACCGATCGTGCATCCAGTCGTAGAGGCGCTTGTGATTACGCCCATCGCGCCACACACCCTTACGAACCGTCCAATTATTGTTCCGGCTAACTCGGACATCCGTATTCAACCGATCTCGAACTGTGACGACAACCAAATCATCGTTTCGTTTGACGGTCAGTCCGGCGTACCTTTGGCGTGTAACGACATCGTAAGTGTGGCGTCATCAGAACAGCCACTACAATTATTCAGAGCGACATCGCGAAGCTATTTCACTGTGCTTCGCGAAAAACTTAAATGGGCCGAACGTTGACGGTTACGCTCCAGGCGACTCTCCACTAGACTGACGACATCAAGGTTACCGCTCACGGAAAAATTGAATCTGGTATTCCCGGACGTTGCGGTTGTGTTCACGTAGTGAAGACGCAAAGACGTGCGAACCATCGTTCCTGCTAACGAAATACAGGTAGCCCACGTCTGCCGGCTTCACGGCCGCTTCAAGTGACGCAAGGCCTGGGGCGGCAATCGGTCCTGGCGGTAAACCGGAATAGAGATACGTGTTGTAGGGGGAATCATAGGTGAGATTAGCTCGCGTGAGATTGCCTTCGTATAAACCAGCGCGCTCAAGCGCATAGATCACGGTCGGATCACATCGGAGCGCAATACCGATCTTCAGCCGATTCAGGTAGACGGCACCGACTACGGGGCGCTCCTCTGCTAGGGCGGTTTCACGCTCGATTAGAGAAGCCAACGTTACTACCTCCCGCACGCTGAGACCTGCCTCGCCCGCCTGTTGTAACAGTGGCTCACCGAACGCCTGCTTGAAACGGGCGACCATTCTCTCAACTAGTTGATCAGCCGTAATTGTGCGCGGCAACAAGTAAGTGTCGGGAAACAGGTACCCTTCAAGGTCAGAAGCCTCTGGGTCGAGCGAGGCAATTAATTCGACACGCTGACTCGCCGCGAGAAATTCCTCGGCAGTTCCAAAGTCGCTCCTCCTAAAGACCGACGCCATCGCCGAGACGGTCAGCCCCTCCGGAAACATGAGAGGTCGGAGGTGCACATCACCGCGTGCGATTTTGCTCACGACTTGAGACGCCGACAGCGGCTGGTCAAATCGGTACTCACCAGCCTTTAACTCCCGCCCTAAGTTCGTCTTCCACAGGGCATATCGGAATGCCCATTCGTCTTGGACCACACCAGACTCAACCAACTGACCGGCAATGGCTAGGGCGCCCGAACCGGGCGAAATCTGGACGAACACCTCAGCAGTTGGAAATCCACGATGAGGAGCTTCCCAGCGGGCTACCAGCCGCATAGTGGCTACTCCGGCAACGGCGACCCCCAGCACCAAAACCACTAGACCGACGAGTGCTATCCGCTGACGCGTCATGTCATCAGTCACAGATCATTCAAACGTGCCACAAGAATTCAATTGGTCAAGGTGATCCTGCAATATAACAGCGGCGGCGGCGGCGTCTATGGACTTCTTGCGGCGGCGCCAATCGCGCTCACGCAAAGCTAGGCGGCCCTCAGCTTCCCGACTACTCAGGCGCTCGTCTTGAAAGGTCAGTGGTAAATCGATTTCGCTTCGTAACCGATCGGCGAACGCACGGACCCGGACCGTCTGCTCACTTGCACTGCCATCAAGGCGCCTCGGTAACCCAACCACGACGCCACCGAGCCCGTCTGCATCAGTCTGTAAACCGCGAATTTCGTCGACCAATACCCGTATAAAATCTTCGAGGGAACTGGTGCGGGTGATCGTCCGCAGAGGGCGCGCCAATGTACCCGACGCGTCACTGACCGCGAGACCCACGCGTTTATTGCCGAAGTCGAGCCCGAGCAGTCGCACCCTTCTAGCGTAGCTGCGCACTGCCGCACTGTCCACTAACCTCTCGATACAGGGGTCGTCGGCCAAAGTCCAATCTCCACTAAAAAAGAAGGCCGATCGACGATAACCTGATTGATCCGCTAAAATGAGTTTTACGATGAGTCGTCGCACACGCCTTCTAGCGCTATGGTTGTCAGCACCAATACTGGCGTTCGTGGTCCTCGGTGGATATGTCGGCCGCACCTCTGCGCAGGAAGATAGCTATCGCCCACTACGGATTTTCGAAGACGTCGTGTCGTTGATTCTCAACAGCTACGTTGAGGAAGTCGATATTGATCGCGTTATGACTGGCGCTATGCGAGGACTTGCCGAGGGTCTTGACGCCGAAAGCACTTTTTTGACGCAGGATGAGGTTGTGGCACTCGAGCGTGACGCCCCTTTGCCCGAGGGGCAAACGGGCGTCACGCTCACCCGCCAGTATTACCTCCGAGTGCTGTCGGCGCGGGACGGGTCGACAGCAGCGGTCGCCGGTCTACGTCCGGGCGATTACATCCGGGCCATCGACGGTGAGTCCACCCGTAATATGTCAATTTTTGAGGGGAACCGTCTCTTGCGCGGCTCGGTCGGCTCAACCGTGACTCTGACTGTGATTCGAGGTAACGCCGCGGAACCCCAGGAGGTCGTGCTGGAGCGAACTCCGGCCGGTTCGTCAATCGTCAGGAGCCGGCTTGCGGCGGCCGACATCGGCTATCTCCGGCTCATGGCGTTCGATAGTGGAATTGCCGATGATATCGTCTCAGAAGTTGACTCGCTTACAGGGGCCGGCGCTCGTCAACTCATCATCGATCTCCGTGGCACTGCAGATGGAAACTTCACTCACGGGCTAGAGGCTGCACGGCTGTTTGTCAGCTCGGGAACCTTGGCAATCCGTCAGCGTCGAGGAGCACCCCAAGACCTCACGGTTGCCCAAGCTGGGGACGGCAGTATCGGGTTACCCACGGTGATCCTAATTGGGGCCGGAACATCGGGTGCGGCTGAGTTGTTCGCGTCGGCTCTCGCTACCAACGGCAGGGCTGAGCTCATCGGTGGCCGCACTTTTGGTAGGGTCGCCGAGCAACGCCTCATCAAATTAGTCGACGGTACTGGACTATGGCTGTACTGGGCCAAGTATCTGACCGCTACGGGTGAGCCCCTACATCGACAAGGCCTGGAACCGTCCGTGGCTGTCGCCGAGCCCTCCTTCGTTCTTGGCGCCGAGCCACCGGATGTCGACCCAGTTCTCGAAAAAGCGCTTGAACAGCTCGCGGTCGACCGTGCTACATAACGACCGGCGGGGCGTTAGAACATTCGAATGAACCCGCCACTCGCCCCGTCGAACCGAGAATTTACAACGTTGTTGTAGATAGAGCCGAACGCGTAGGTAAAGCCGACCCGGATGCGATACTCGTGGTCGGTCGCTAGTGCTCGGCGGCGGAGAAGAATCCGTTCATCCGTCACCCCTCCTCGCTTCAGGAAGATTTGATCGCGCACACGTGACAGGGTGCCAAAGACGTTAAGAAAGAACCCACGGAACAATCGATACTCTACGTTACTGAAGAGCACCTGACGCGACTGGCTCAGTTCGTCAAGAAACTGGGAGAACTCATAGCTCACACCTGCGTCACCCCACGGCTGCTTAGTATCCAGTGAGAGACGTAAACTGTGATTGACACGAGCTTCCTCAAGCTTGTCGAAGATTGTCAATTCGGTGTAGTCAAAATTGTTGTACCCAACCGAATACGTTGCTGTCAGCTCACGTCGCGTTGACTCGGAGTACGGAAAATAGTTGACCTGAAACGCTGGGGCGACCCGCCACGCCAGGTCCTGATTGCGAAAGGTCGTCGTCACCGCTGATCCGCCAACCCCGACCCCCATATGCTCACCGACCGTCTTAATGAACCGCGTTGTGAAGGCATTGTTCCGGCTGACGTCCGTCAACTCACGTCCGTCGCTCAAAGTGAACGCATCTTCGTCATAATCCACGTTTATCCCAAGGTTGATCTTCCATGCATCAGTCGTCCGGTTTGCTGAAAGTGACCCGCCGAACTCTTTCGCTGTCTCGAGGTCCTCGCCTTGAAGTTGGGTATTGAAGCGAGCTCGGAATACCCAGAAATTCCACGGGTCATCCTCAGGTTGCGCACTGAGTTCCTGCCTCGTACCGGATAAGTCCTGGTGCGAAATCACAATTCGATCGGCGAGTGGTGTTCGGGCCGCATAGCGTATCAAGCCCATCTGAAATATCTGCGCGAACCCTCTGCGCTCGGAATCATCAGTATCGTCTTGTGTCGCAAAGAACTTCAACTGGTCGTCCTGTCCCAAAAACTCTTCTAAACCGAAGAAATCCAGCGTGAACGCCTGCCCGCCAGCAGCAGTTCTCTCACGTGTGACGAGGACATGTACCTGAGCATCGCGCCGATCGCGCACGTAATTGACGAAGGTGATTTCCTGCCTGAGATAATCAAGGTCGCAACTACGACGATCGCAGTCAAGATAGACACGTAACGCCTCTACTCCTGACTCTGTGGCAGCAGGCTGAGACTGACCAGCTTGTGCACTGGCACCCAAGCCGACCCAGAATGCTGTTAGAACGCTGGCCAGACGTCCACACCGGCGGCGGGGTCTCGGTACAGGACAAAGCAAAAGACCGGGTAAATTGGAGATCATGGCATGAAAGGATTCAACGGAAAGCGCCTATGACGAACGGACAGTAGACCGTATGATGTCACTAAAGCACTACAACTGAGAAAGTCTTTTTGCTTCTCGCCCAACACGTAACCGTGGAAGAGCCGCGACAGCCAACGTGTTTCGTTGACTCCCCAGAAACCACGTTGCTATACTTGCCGTTTCTGTAAGGCCCGTGTTTTCAAGGCATAGGCGCGTAGCTCAGCTGGTTAGAGCGCCTGCTTGACATGCAGGAGGTCGGCGGTTCGAGTCCGCCCGTGCCTACCAGAATCTGGAACGGTTGCTGAGGACCGCCAACCGGGACACTGAGACACGGTCCGATGCCCTGTGTCGGCGGCGGGCGACAATAGTTGCTTGCTGACAACTCAAAGACGAGAGTTAAGTATCCACCGTATGGCACACGTTACCGTCACGCTTCCGGATGGCTCGCAACGCGAAGTGCAGCGAGGTGCTCTCGTAAGTGACGTGGCCGGTGCAATTTCGCCTCGTCTGGCCAAGGCCGCCCTTGCCGCGATTGTCGATGATCAGCTGGTCGATTTGTCAGCGTCCCTCGACCACGACGTCTCACTACGGTTGGTCACACCAAAGAGCCCTGAAGCCCTCAAGTTATATCGCCACAGTACGGCACACCTACTCGCGGCTGCTGTTACCAACCTGTTCCCTGGTACCCAGTGTGGCATTGGACCTGCTACTGAGGATGGCTTTTTCTACGACTTCATCGTGGAACGCCCGTTCGTACCGGAGGACCTCGAGGCGATCGAAGCAAAGATGCGTGAACTCGCTCAAGGCAATCTGAAATACGAACGCGAAATGATGTCCAAAGAAGACGCCAAGCTGTATTTCACCGATCGAGGGGAGCCGCTCAAGGTGGAGCTCATCGAGGAAAAAGGCGGACCAGTAGTCTCGTGCTACTCCATCAAGGACGCCTTCATCGACTTCTGCACTGGGCCCCATGTCCCCTCGACCAGGCACCTTAAGGCGTTCAAGCTATTGTCAACTTCAAACGCCTACTGGAAAGGTAGTGCCGACAACCAGCCGATGCAGCGCGTCTACGGCACAGCATTCTTCAATACCAAAGACCTAAAGGCCTACCTTAAACAACTGGAAGAAGCCAAAAAGCGTGACCACCGAAAGCTGGGTCGCGAGCTAGGTCTCTTTCTCTTCCACCATTGGGCCCCTGGCGCCCCATTCTGGCTTGCCAAAGGCACAATTCTCTATAACCTGCTGGCGGATTACATGCGTGAAGTGCTCCGGCCGGCTGGCTACGTTGAACTTAAAACCCCGATCGTCTACAACAAGGCGCTCTGGGAAACTTCTGGGCATTGGGAACACTACCGAGAGAACATGTTCCTTGTCGAATCGAGTGACTCCCAACCAATGGGAGTCAAGGCAATGAACTGTCCAGGCCACATGCTGGTGTTTGCCAGTGAAGTCCGCAGTTACCGTGATTTACCGCTCCGTTTTCACGAGCAAACTCCCCTGCATCGTAACGAAGCTTCGGGTGTACTAGCTGGACTCATCCGCGTACGTCAGTTTGCCCAGGACGATGCCCACTGCTTCGTCACCGAAGACCAAATTGGTGAGGAGGTTGCTCGGCTCCTGCGCCTGGTCGAGCGCGTCTACGGCGACTTCGATCTGACGCCCGTGTTGCGATTGTCAACACGACCCGCGGAGTTCTTGGGAGAGAGGGCCCAATGGGACCACGCTGAAACCCAGTTGAAAGAAGCACTCGCCGATGTGGGCTTGCCCTATACCATCGATGAAGGTGATGGGGCCTTTTACGGACCGAAGGTGGACGTTGATGTGACCGATGCGATCGGTCGCAGATGGCAGTGCGCAACCATCCAACTCGATTATCAGCTCCCTCGTCGCTTCGACTTGAAGTACATTGGTGCCGACAATGCCGAACACTGTCCGGTAGTCATTCACCGAGCAATTCTTGGGAGTTTTGAACGGTTCGTGGCTCTTCTAATTGAACATTACGCTGGTGCCTTGCCAATGTGGTTGGCACCAGTTCAGGCCATCGTGCTACCTATCGCGGACCGCCATGCCGAGTACGCCGAGACCGTGCGAACCCAACTCACCGAAGCAGGCCTCCGAGTGGAAGTCGACGCACGTCAGGAAAAAATCGGATACAAGATTCGAGAGGCCCAGTTGCAGAAGATCCCGTATATGCTGATAGCTGGGGATCGCGAGATTAGTGACGGCACAGTGGCCGTCAGAGATCGGGCCGACGGCGACCAAGGGTCTCGGCCGCTTAACGAGTTTCGCGATGCCGCGGTTAATGAGGTGCGGCTCCGAAAAGGCGCCGCTACCAGAAATTAAGGAGGTTCTTATCGCTTTCTATAGAGGTGCACCGCGGCGTGAAAGCCGCACACGAGTAAACGAACGGATCCGTACACGTGAGATTCGGGTCATTGACGATCAAGGCGAACAGCTTGGCATCATGCCGCCTCAGCAGGCACTCGTCGTCGCTAAGGAAAAAGGACTGGACCTCGTTGAAATCTCGCCAACGGCCTCACCGCCGGTGTGCCGCATCATGGACTTCGGGCGTTATCAGTACCAAGAGCAAAAGCGTGCACGGGAAGCCAGAAAACGCCAGAAGACCATTGACGTTAAAGAAATCAAGTTTCGTCCCAAAGTTGACGAGCATGACTATCAATTCAAGAAAAAGCACATTGAGCGATTTCTCGCCGACGGCGATAAAGTCAAGGCCACGATCTTTATGCGAGGGCGGGAACAGGCGCATCCAGAGATCGGACGGCGGATCCTTGAACGCCTGGTAAAGGACCTAGGCGACCAGGTTACGCAGGAGACCATGCCACGCCGTGAAGGTAATACAATGCACACTATCCTGTCGCAGCGTACTCCCAGTAGGGGAGCCGATAAGAAAAGTTGACGCAGGAAGTATGAGACCTCATCGAGAGAGAGAGAACGAGTTCCATGCCAAAGTTAAAAACACATCGCGGGGCTGCGAAACGATTCAGGCGAACCGCTTCTGGGAAAATTGTGCGTAGTAAAGCATTCAAGCAGCACATACTCACCAGTAAGAGCACGAAGCGGAAACGGAACCTACGCGGCACAGCAACCGTTTCGGCGGCTGACACGCCTCGGCTGGACCGAATGCTACCAAAATAAGTAACGCCGGACTTAGTCCGGTCAGTGGGAGAGAACGTTATGCCGAGGGTTAAACGCGGAGTTGTAAGGCGCGCCAAACGACGGAAACTGCTGTCACGCGCCAAGGGCTTCTATCAAACCAAGAGTAAGCTTTATCGTGCGGCAAAGGAGTCAGTCGACAAGGCTCTCTCATACGCTTTCATCGGACGGCGCCGTAAAAAGCGGGACTTTCGACGGCTCTGGGTCATACGGATCAACGCTGCGGCGCGTGAACACGGATTGAGCTACAGCCAGTTCATCTACGGTCTGAAAACAGCCGGTGTTGCCCTCGACCGGAAAAGCCTGGCGGAACTGGCCGTTAGTGAACCGGCCGCCTTCGCTCATCTAGCGGCCCAAGCCAAGGGCGCCGGTAGTTAGATCGGACGAGCAAGCCGCAGTCAGGCAAAATGGATCGCCGTTCCGTTGTTTCTTCGAAGCAAGATGACTGACGCGCGCGCGATTAACGATCTGCGCACTCGATTTCAGGCTGACCTCGCCCAGTCCTCAACTTCCCGAGAACTCCAAACCGTCCGCGATCGATACCTCGGCCGTAAGGGTGGGGTTATCGCCACACTTATGAAGGAAGTCGCGTCCGCCCCAGCAAACGAGCGGCCGGCATTGGGGCGCCTTGCCAACGAGCTGAAACGCGACATTGACTTAGCGATCCGTGAACGGCGAACTGAAACCGGCGTGGGCGGCCAGGCAACGAGCACGGTGGACGTAAGCTTGCCTGGACGAGGGGCCGTAATCGGATCGCGTCACCCGTTAACAGCACTTCGGGAACAGATCGAGACGATTTTTGCCCGGATGGGATTCACGGCGCTCGAAGGCCCAGAAATCGAGGATGAATATCACAACTTCGAGGCACTCAACATGCCACGCGATCATCCTGCGCGCGATATGCAGGATACGCTTTACCTCGCCGAGTCACTCGAACCAAGTGCGGCTCCAGGACCACATAATCAGCCACGAACACTGCTCCGCACGCACACCTCAGGCATGCAGATCAGGTATATGGAGGAACACGAACCGCCGATCCGAATCATTGCACCAGGTCCTGTTTACCGTCGCGACAATCTTGATGTCACCCACACACCGATGTTCCACCAAATCGAGGGCCTACTTGTCGGCGAGGGTGTCACGATGGCCGACTTAAAGGGCACTCTCGAGGCGTTCCTTCGAGAACTCTTTGATCCTGATACCAAAGTGCTGTTCAGGCCGAGTTTTTTCCCATATACCGAACCATCTGCGGAGGTCTTCATTGGATGCCTCTTCTGCGATGGGGCCGGTTGTAACGTATGCAAGAAGACCGGATGGCTTGAGATTCTTGGCAGCGGCATGGTCCACGCCGCCGTTTTCGAAGCAGTCGGGTACGACCCCGAGCGGTATACGGGTTGGGCGTTTGGTCTGGGTATCGAACGAGTTGCGATGCTGAAATATCGCGTTGACGACATCAGGCTCTTCTACGAAAACGACCTCAGATTCCTGGAGCAGTTTCCGGCGTGAGAATCCAACTCTCTTGGCTCGATGACTTTGTGACGGTGCCGGTTCCTATTAAGGAGTTCGCGTCAAGTCTCGACATGCGCGGCTTCGAAGTTGGAGCCATTGAACCACTACCGGAGAGCTCTACGGTAAACGACACTGTTTTTGACCTTGAGGTCACTGCAAACCGTCCTGACTGCCTGAGTGTGACCGGGATCGCTCGTGAGGTCGCGGCAATGTACAGCACAGAACTTCGGATGCCGACCTCTGAAATGGTTCCAAGGGAGGAGCCCGTGGGCGATTTACCGGAGTTGTCCGTAACCTTGGAAGACGCAGAACTCTGCCCACGGTATGCGGCAGCCGTCGCAGAGGTTGCCGTGACCGACTCCCCTGACTGGTTAGTTCAGCGTATCGAGGCTGCCGGAGGCCGGGCAATCAACAACATCGTCGACGTCACTAACTACGTCCTACTGGAACTCGGTCAACCAATGCACGCATTCGACTTCAGTCGATTGAGCAGTGGCGAGTTACGTATCCGTCGGGCTAAATCTGGCGAGCAGATACGAACTTTGGACGGCCAAGATCGCCGACTGGCCAATGACATGCTGGTTATTGCCGACGGCAAGCGGCCCCAGGCTGTAGCAGGCGTAATGGGTGGTGCAGATTCCGAAGTGAGTCAGGCTACACGAATCATCGTCTTAGAAAGCGCTTACTTTCAGCCGGTGTCGGTGCGCCGCACTAGTAAGCGGCTTGCTCTCAGTACCGACGCATCCTATCGGTTCGAACGTGGCTCCGATGTTTCAGCACCGGTCAGAGCGCTCGAGCGCTGTTGCACGCTACTTCGGCAGATTGGCGCCAGTAAGGCAATCGGACCCGTTATCGACTGTTATCCAAACCCCAAAAAACCCACGCGCGTCCGTCTCCGACACAAGCGGATCGAGTATCTACTTGGTCAAACCATCGACTCAGCCTTTGTCGTCGATATTCTCACGCGGCTCGGGTTCACTGTGGAGGAAACGGACCCAGGCACGTGGAACGTAGAGATACCCTTGAGACGGGTGGATGTTTCGCGAGAGGTGGACCTGATAGAAGAGGTAGCACGTCATCACGGATATGAACGATTGCCGTCTACGTTTCCAATTTTGNNCTCGGCGGCGCCGCCGGCTGATCCTCGAATCGAGCGCGACNGACTCGTCNGTCAGNTNGCTAGGGCTAATNGTTTTTCCGAGGCCGTAACATTCGCGTTTATCGAACACCAAGAAGCGTCGCCCTTCGTTAGCGACCCCGACGAGCTGATGACAATTAGCAACCCACTGTCTGAGCAGTTCACGGTGCTTCGCCCATCTCTCCTGCCCGGGCTCGTCGGTTCGGTCGCTCATAATCACCGCCGNGAATGTCATGACGTAAAACTGTTCGAGGTTGCAACGCGTTTCACACGAGCAGGCGAGACACGCGCGGTTGCTCTCGCATGGACAGGTGTTGGAACGCCGGAGCACTGGAGCCAGACCACACGTAACGTGGACTTCTTTGACATCAAGAGTAGTGTCGAACAAATTCTCAACGGCCTGGGTGTGGTAGCCCCGGTGTNTCNCCNAGCCACCTCCGCATATCTNGTGGCAGGTCGTGCCGCAGAGGTGGCCAAGGACAACATCCGACTCGGAATACTCGGACAGCTTGCGCCAACAGTGAGCGTTATGCTCGGACTCGACGGGCCTGACGAGGTGTTCGTCGCCGAACTTGATCTCGACGCAGTCGCACAAATTTCCTTGGACCGTAGCANCTTCCGTTGCACAGCCTTGCCCCGTCACCCGTCTGTAGTANGGGATTTGTCAATCATCGTCGCAAGCACCTTGCCTGCCTCGGTAGTTCGTGACACGATCCGGGCGGCCGCGCCTGATACACTGGTTTCACTCTGTGAATTTGATCGTTACACTGGCAAGGGCATNCCAGAGAACTCCGTGAGTCTATCGCTTCGGCTTACCTTCCGTGAACCAAACCGCACACTGACTGACAGTGAGGTNCAACAGGCGGTGGATGCCATCGTGTCAGCGTTAGCTACGTCCCACCAAGGTCGGGTGCGTTGACCGATGGAGGGAGACTGATGGCCAATCAACGTTCTTCCGCACTGGAACCACTCAGTCGCCTTGAAGACAAGGTGAAGCGCCTCATAGCGTTAGTGGAGCGATTACAACAGGAAAAGACCAGCGCGATTGGCGACAGTGAACGGCTAAAGAGTGAGCTCGACGCGCTTCGNACCCGCCTCGCGGAATCTGACAATGCTGATTCCGAAGTAGCGGCGCTNCGAGNNGAGCGCGATCAGATTCGGACACGTGTCACTGGCATACTGGAACAGCTAGAAGCGATCGACCTTTAGGAGTAGCGCTGTGCCTCAAGATTCGTCGAACGTTACCAACGTCGAGATC
The DNA here is from genome assembly GCA_002717745.1 of Acidobacteriota bacterium. GTDB lineage: Bacteria > Acidobacteriota > Vicinamibacteria > Vicinamibacterales > UBA823 > UBA11600. Next base: position 32,467 of record PBBF01000007.1, on the reverse strand, counting down.
CATGGATTGACATATGCAGTACGGAGCTCACTCGAGCCAGCCGTGGTCAATAAATACGCCGCACACGTCGAAAAAAAGATGATAGACGTGGAGACCGATGAGAAAGCCCCAACAGACTCACTCAAGGTCGCGGTTCTAGCTGCACTCAACATCACCGACGAGTACTTCATTAGNAAGGNTNCCGATCAATCGGTCATGCCACAGGTCCTTAAGCAAGTAGAGAACCTGGAGAAGCTGATCGATGAGGCCTTGGCCTCTCATGCCTGACNCCCGTACTCNNTCCAGGGACTAAACACGTGCCGCTTGCCAGTCCTCACCGTTCATTCTAAGATCACGCTGACGCGTACTCGAGTTCCAATCGGTACACTGACAACCGGCTAGATGTGGTTGACGGTGTAGGATGGTTTCCCTGCTTTGCGCGTGATGGCTGCGGGGGTTCGGTTGAGCCAACGTTATCTTGAAAAGAATTGCAACACCGTGTGGTGTGCACGCCTCTGAGCGAGGTAGCCTGAAACGCGGATGGACCCAGCAATTCCACCTGCTACGCGCAGGTTCATCCGACCTCCCCACACGGCAAAGCGGGGCTTTTTCCCTCTCCTTCTTAAATCCGATATACAGAGCGCGCCAATTAGCTCAACTCACTTCATGGACTGAAATGACGGGTCAAAAGCCTCCGCTTACACCTCCAACGCTCACTGCCAGCCATGCCAGACCGACCCGATAGGACGGCTAAGTCAGTAGCGGGCAAGCGGGTCACTGAACTCGGCGAATACAGACTATTAGAACGTATCCGAGCGCGCGTGCCACCGGCTCCATCTTGGGTCATGATCGGAATCGGTGACGATGGAGCGGTCATNGAGCCGGCCCGAGGTCGGCTCGACGTCGTTACTACCGATGCAATGGTTGAAGGCGTTCACTTCGATCGAGCATTCGTGACCCCAGCCGACCTGGGCTACAAAGCACTAGCTATCAACCTCAGCGATTTGGCAGCGATGGGTGCCGAGCCACGCGTCGGCGTACTCTCGCTGTTCTTGCCCCCTGATTTAACTCTCGATGACCTCGACCGTCTTCTCGATGGCCTACTAGGACTCGCCGGTCAACATCACTTGGAACTAGTTGGCGGTAACCTGACCCGCTCTCCAGGCCCTTTGTGCATCGACATCACCGCAATAGGGACAGTCCGCCGACGAACGGTTCTCACTCGTAAGGGCGCTCGACCCGGAGATGGACTGTATGTGACCGGTGCAATCGGGAACGCAGCAGCCGGCCTCGAATGGCTCAAAACTCAAGGACAGACCCCAGATACTGGGAACGAGATGGCNTCTTGTGTCGAGCGGTTTCTTCGGCCTGAACCAAGGGTACGCGCCGGTCTTCGCGTCGGACGTAACCGGGTTGCCACCTCCGCAATGGACCTCAGCGATGGACTCGCCGATGCAGTAACCCAACTTACGCAACCGCTGGGTCTCGGAGCGATCGTCGAAGCCGACGCAATACCCCTCCAAGATGCCGCACGGCATTGGTTTGCTGCGCAGGACCGAGACCCAATCGTCGCAGCGCTTTCGGGCGGCGAAGACTACGAACTGCTATTCACACTACCCGACCGACCACGCAGTCGTGCGCACCTTCTTGCACATCTCGTCAAACCACTGTCGGTTACGCGGGTTGGCACCGTCACTAACACACCCGACCTACTGCTCCGGCGGCCAGAAGGTGATGAACCGCTCCCCACTGGGTTCCAACACTTCTGATAGACTCCCGAGCCGAGAGCGAACTTCATCTCGTNCAAAAGATGCTGGCGAAATCCTTCTGGTGGCGTATCGTGACCGCCGGGGTGACCACTGTTGCTATGTTCACGGTTGCNGAAACGACCCTGGTCGATTTGCGCACTGTCGAGGATCCCGTTCTGTCCGACGTTTCGACCCCACCACCAGAGCCTCGCACACCGTTACGCTTTATCGCCACCGCCTACTGCAAAGGCCACACCACCCGCTCGGGAATTCCGGTTCGTTCCGGTATCGCTGCAAGCGATCCATCAATACTGCCGCTCGGTTCGATTATCCGAGTAAGTTCAACTGGCACCCACGACGGCCTTTACACGATCCTCGATACTGGCCCAGCAATCCAAGGTCGCATGATCGACATCTACATGTGGAGTTGCTATGAGGCTTTGGAGTTTGGACGTCGCCCCCTAGACATCACGATTGTCCGGCTCGGATGGAGCCCGGCCGACAGTGTGCCCGAACGGATCGACGAAGAGTTCCAACGACGAGAAAAAGAGTGGCAGCCAAAGCACCTGTTCTCTCGGCCCCTGACGTTGAATGCCCCCCCTCCAGGCTAGCCCGCCGCAGCAATTTCCTGCTCTTGGTATTGCAGTTGGTAAAGTTTGTAGTAAATCCCACGGCGCGCCAGCAATTCTTGGTGCGTCCCAGTTTCTCGCAATTGCCCCTTGTGTAGTACGAGGATCCGGTCCATATCCTGAATTGTCGAGAGCCGATGGGCGATCGCTATCGTGGTACGCCCGGTCATTAACACACGGAGTGCATCCTGAATTAACACCTCGGTCTCAGTGTCCACGCTCGACGTTGCCTCGTCCAACACCAACACCCTCGGCTCGTACGCTAGGGCACGAGCAAACGTCACTAGCTGCTTCTGTCCAACTGACAACGTCGCACCCCGCTCCGCGACTGGACTCGCGAGACCGGCCGGAAGCTGATCAATAAATGGTTTGGCATGGACACTCGCAATCGCAGCACGTACATCAGCATCCGTAATCGTCTGATCACCTAGCCGCACATTCGCTGCAATGGACCCCGCAAAAAGGTGTGCGTCCTGGAGCACTAGGCTGGAGAGGCCACGAAGGTCCGACAGCCCCAACTCGCGAATGTCAATCCCATCGACGAGAATCCGACCTCGTGATACGTCGTAAAAACGCATTAGCAAACTGATGATCGTCGTTTTACCAGCACCCGTTGCGCCAACAATACCGATCCGCTGGCCTGGTTCTACGACGAACGACACATCCCGCAAAACATAGTTATCGTCGACATAAGCGAACCACACACCATCAAACTCAAGTCGTCCCCTAGCCGGCGCCGGACGCGGCGTTGGCTTCGTCGGACTACTGACCTCAACGGGGGTGTCAAGTAACGCAAAAATCCGCTCAGACGAGGCCATGGCTGATTGCAAGATATTAAATTTTTCTGACATGTCGCTAATCGGCCGGAAGAAGCGTTGAGCATAAAGCAGGAACGCGACGAGGACGCCTAAGGTCAATGACTCGTCCAACACCCAGCCGCCACCAAACCAGATGATTAACGATGCTGCCAATGCGCCGACTAACTCGATAGCTGGATAGAACACAGCATAGAAAAAGATCGATGCGACGTTCGCATCGCGATGGGTCCGATTAATTCCGTCAAATGCATCGAAACTCCGCTTCTCCCGTTGGAACACCTGCACGGTCACCATGCCCGTGATGTGTTCCTGTAGGTACGCGTTGATCCGCGCAATCCAGATTCGTACAGTCCGATAGGTCTCTCGGACGTGTCGGCGGAACCACTGCGTCACCATTACGATTAGAGGCAATACGGAAAACGCCACGAGAGCCAGGCGCCAGTCCATTGAAAGCAAGACGGCCATGATACCGATGAGCATAAACACGTCCCCAAAGATGGCGACTACGCCCGAGGCGAACAGTTCGTTCAACACGTCAACATCGGTCGTCACCCGCGTCATTAGTCGCCCGACTGGATTACGATCAAAGAAACGCACGTCGAGTTTCTGTAAATGGCCGTATACCTGCATGCGCAGGTCGAACATAATCCGCTGACCGGTCATCTGGAGCGTGTAGGTTCGAACGTATTCAAGAATGAACGCTCCCAACAGTACGAAGAGAAACACCAGCGCAATCTGGTTTAGTCCGGCAAGATCACCCGTCGCAATATAGGAATCAATGGCAAGTTTCGTGAGATACGGCTGCGCAAGCTGTAATGCAGAGTGTCCAATGATCGCCACAAGCGCAACAGCCACCGTTCGGCGGTAGGGCCAAAGATACGTCAACAGCCGCCGCATCAAACGGGCATCGTAGGCTTTTCCAAGGGCTTCTTCTTCGTACGCGGACATGTCTGACGGCCGGGGCTACGACGCGGCCAGTTCCTCCTCCAAAAGCTGCTTGTGATAGAGATCAGCGTAGACGTTATTAAGTGCGAGCAGTTCGTCGTGCGTCCCCTGTTCGACCAATCGTCCCTGATCAAGAACGGCGATTATGTCAGCCTCGCGTACCGTGGACATCCGATGGGCAACAATAATTGACGTCCGTTGCCCCATCACCTCACGTAGCCCTTTCAGAATCCGCTCTTCTGTGTAGGTATCCACTGCGGACAGGGCGTCGTCAAGAATCAGAATACGCGGGTCGACCGTTAGCGCTCGTGCCAGCGCGACCCGTTGTTTCTGTCCACCTGACAGTGTGATGCCTCGCTCTCCGACCGTCGTCTCATATCCGCGCGGAAACTGTTCAATGTCGGCATCCAGACAGGCCACTGTGATTGCCGTCCGTACCGACTGGTCCACCACATCGGTGTTCGCGTCCTCGGCTAGCCCGAACGCTACATTGTCGCGAAGGGTCGTCGAAAAGAGGAATGGCTCTTGCGGCACGTATCCGATAGCAGCCCGCAACTGGCCTAATGGCAGGTCCCGAACGTCAATTCCATCAATGAACACCGTGCCAGGTGGCGGGTCGAACAGTCGCTGAATGAGATCGAGCAGCGTTGACTTCCCAGAACCCGTGCTGCCAACAAGGGCAAGCGTCTGTCCTGGCTCAACTCGAAGGGAGAGATTGCAGAGTACCGGGATTCCGTCACCGTAGGCGAACGTCAACTCGCGTAGTTCAATGCTTCCCTTGATCTCCTCGACCGGCACCCCACCCCGGTCAGTGATCTCCGGCACCGCATCGAAGACCTCAAGCATACGTTTCCATGACGCCATGCCACGTTGCAGCATGTTCGTGACCCAACCGAAGGCGATCATTGGCCAGGTGAGCATCACAAGGTAGGCATTAAATGCTACGAACTCGCCGACCGTGATCTGCCCGAGGACCACCTCGCGACTTCCGAGCCACAATACGAGTAACCCTCCAAACCCGAGGAACAGCGCCAAACTCGGATAGAAGAGCCCCTGGAGTTGAATCAGCCCTCGATTCCGCTCGAGATATGTCCTATTGGCGATCCGAAACCGTTCTATTTCAAACTCTTCCTGCCGATAGGCGCGGACGACCCGCACGCCAGCGAGCGCTTCCTGGACCACCGCGCTCATGTGGGAGAGTTGAGCCTGGATTTCTTCAAAGCGGCGGTGAATCGCACTGCCGAAGAACTTCACCAAGAGCGATACAAACGGCAGTGGCATCAGTGCGATCAGTGTCAAACGGATATCAATCGAGAACATCAGAATGATCGCGATACAAAACACGAGGATAGTGTTGACCGAGTACATGATGGCCGGTCCGGCCATCATGCGCACCGCGCTGAGGTCGTTCGTCGCGCGGGACATAATGTCGCCCGTGCGCTCGGACTGGAAGTAGCTTAGGGAGAGGCGCTCAAGGTGCGCGTAGAAGTCGTTCCGGATGTCGTATTCAATCTCTCGCGACACGCCGACGATTAGCCTGCGCATTAGGAATCGAAAACATCCGCCTACCGCCGCAATGCCCAGTAACAATGCCCCGTAGAGGCCGAGCTTCCCGCGGGTGACCCCGACCGTCAGGTCATCGATGGCATACTTGAGCACCCACGGTGACAGCAGCGAGACCGAGGTCATCGCAACAACACACGATAAGCCGAGCAGTAACCGACGGCGGTGTCGGAGGACGTAAGGGAGGAGTCGTTTGGAAGCAGCGACCATACGAACGTCTACAGTAACCCCACCAGTGCAGGTCAGCCTATGGCCTGCACGCCGAGTTGCGCCAATCGGCGGTCGGCTTCACGCAGTGTCTCTTCCTGCTTGCAGAAACAAAACCTGAGCTTCGTGCGACCGAACTCAGTGTTTCGATAAAAGCTGCTCCCGGGCACAGCAGCCACGCCAATTTCCCGGACTAGATACTGGGCAAACTCCACGTCGTCCACCGCACCAACCGAGGTGAGGTCAATGTCGGTCATGATGTAGTAAGCCCCTGAGGGACGGTAGCAATTGAAACCATGCCGCTCAAGGATCTCCATCAGGAGATTCCGCCGCTGCTCGTAGCTATCAGCCAACCCACGATAGTAGCTATCTGGCAACTCAAGGGCGACCGCGCCGGCAGCCTGGAGGGGTGCGGCCGCACCCACGGTCACGAAGTCATGTACCTTTCGGATCGCACCCGTCAGTTCTGGTGGTGCGATGGTCCAACCCACTCGCCACCCCGTTACGCTGAAGGTCTTCGAGAGGCTGTTGATCGTCACAGTGCGGTCTACCATCCCATCAATCGTCGCCATCGGCACGTGACGCGCCCCGTCGTAGATGATGTGCTCGTAAATCTCATCGGTCACGGCCAGCACGTTCCACTGCTGGCAGAGCCCTGCAATGACACCGAGTTCCTCCGGGGTGAACACCTTACCGGTTGGGTTATTTGGACTGTTAATAAGAATTGCACGAGTCCTGTCGTTGAACGCCGCTGCGAGCTCATCAGGGTCGAACGTCCACGCTGGCTCGCGTAACGTCACATAACGGGGCACGGCACCGGAAAGAATCGCATCGGGCCCATAGTTCTCATAAAACGGTTCAAAGATAATGACTTCATCTCCCGGGTCGACGCTCGCGAGCAACGTCGTAAGCATTGCCTCAGTCGACCCGCAGCAGACGGTGACCTGCGTGTCAGGGTTTACCGGAACGCCATATCGGCGCGTAAAATCCGTGGCAATAGCTTCGCGGAGCGGCGTCGCACCCCACGTGAGGGCATATTGGTTGTCATCGGCCTGAATTGCAGCACATGCGGCGGTCTTAATCGCGTCAGGCGCAGGAAAATCTGGGAAGCCTTGCGACAGATTAACACCGTCGTGCTCATCCGACAGCCGCGTCATCTCACGAATGACCGATTCGGTGAACTGACCAGCCTTCTTGGACCCGACACCCTGAGTCATGACGTGAACCCACTTCCCTGCTGACCTACTCTACGAGAGACCTTGGCGATCTCGTGCAGAACTGCAACATGTGATATCCCCACCAACTGCACTACCGGCGCGACCACGGTCGCTTGACGGGTTCGGTCATCACGAACCAGCAATTGGTCCCACTAAACCGTCTTACGAAAACAGACAAGCGGTCATTATACGGGATGTTGTGAACGCTTGCGTTTGTCGCGAACAGCTGCAAGTCTCGCGTGCTCAACGAATTGACCAGTGTTCCCCCCAAGACTACAATAGGAAACACACGTGGTCTTCTGGCCACGGTGAACGTTGGTTGCAGAATCGGGGGCGATACGGCTTCGACGGAGGTATACAGCCGCGGGATGCATGCCGAGCACCATCGACTCGTAAATCCGATGGAACAAACCATAACTGCGGATACGCAGCTCGCTTTCGCTGCCTAAGGGTAGCGACGTTCAACCCGTTCTAGCCTGTGAGGCGGAATTGAATGTCATTTCAGCAGGCTGGTCGTAACGTGCCGTGCCGACGCGGAACGATGAGACGTTATCGGAGCTAGTCAGTAGCAATTTCGGCGGCTCTTCAACGCTACTGGCAAAATTTCAAGAGCCGACACGCATGTAGAGTCCCACGGGTACGTGCTTTCGGACGCGGGTTCGACTCCCGCCGCCTCCACCATTTTTCCCCAATAGAACCAGGCGCTCTCGCGTTCGCGCCTGGTTCGTCTCCGTCAGCTCTCCACTGCCCACGCCGGTCGAGGACCGTCGAGCAAGCGAATGGCGCTCTCGACAGCCTTCGGACTGAGGTGCATGTAGCGTTGTGTCGTGGACAGATTGGCATGGCCGGTCACGTCCTGAATGGCACGCACTGGTGCTCCACGCAACTAACACGCTCACGAACATGGTCAGTGGGTGACGCACCGGTCCGGAAGTCATTCAGTAAATAGACGTGGTTGGTCTAAATACGGGTCGGGAAGAACGACCCTAGCACCGTGCGAGATCGGATGAATGGGGAGTAGAATCGTGTAGGCAACGATAGTCGCTGTCGTGAACCTGATTTTGGTCCCAAGATTCTGGTATCGAGAGGATTTGATGACGACGATGAAGACCGGTCTCATCTTCGCTGCTGTCGCTGGCCTTGTTCCCGTGGTCTTGACGTCGTGCGCGCCGGTGGTCGAACCGGTAGCTGATTTCGAGGTGGTCGAGGCAACCATCCCTGCGATGCGGCGCGCGATGGAGGAGGGGCACGTTACGTCACGGGAATTGGTCGAAGCGCACTTGTTACGGATCGCCCGTTACGAAGAGCGGGTGAACGCCGCGATTGCGATTAACGCCAACGCGCTCAAAGATGCGGACCAGCTCGACCGTGAACGCGCCGAGGGTCATGTGAGGGGGCTGCTTCACGGCATTCCTGTCGCGTTGAAAGACAACATTCACACGACGGACATGCCGACAACCGGGGGGGCGCTGGTCTTTGAGGGTTTCGTGCCGCCGTATGAAGCCACTCTCACGACGCATTTGCGCGAGGCCGGTGCCATTATCCTTGCCAAGACCGTCATGACCGAACTTGCGAATTTCACTGGGCGTGGAATGCCTGGCAATTACAGTGCGCTCGGGGGGTTTGGTCTGAACCCCTATGATCCGCGCCGCGATCCAAGAGAGGGTCGTAATGACGGGCGCCCGGTCATGGGTACGGGTGGTTCAAGTTCCGGCATCGGGACTGCGGCCAGTTTCTGGGCGGCGAACGTGGGCACCGAAACGTCGGGTTCTATCCTCTCGCCGGCCAACGCAAACATGCTGGTTGGGATCAAACCCACGGTGGGGAGGGTGAGTCGTTGGGGGGTGATCCCCATTACCGCCGATCAGGACACGGCCGGTCCGATGGCACGCACCGTCACCGATGCCGCCATCATGCTCGGGGTCCTTGAGGGCGCGGAGCCCGATCCGAATGACGCAGCCACGTCGCGCTGCCAGGCGCCACCTAACGGTGATTACACGGCATTTCTTAAGCTTGACGGTTTGCAGGGGGCGCGCATCGGCGTTCCGCGAGCGCTGTACTACGATCCGGTCGCAGTTCCCGGTTCTGATCAACGACGAGAGAGGCTCTCAGAGCCCGGTCGGAAGGTGATGGCCGAGGTTATTCAAATCCTCACCCAACAGGGCGCCACGATTGTCGATCCGGCTGACATCCCGAGCGTCACCGACTCCGATGCTGAAAACAATCTGCTCGCGAATGGGAATGAGAGCAGTGTCCTGTCGTATGGGATGAAGCGAGACTTCAATGCCTGGCTCGAAACGCTGGGTGAGTCGGTTCCAGTCAAGACATTGACAGAACTCCGAGAATGGAATTTAGCTCACGAGTTGGCGGGTACGCTGAAGTATGGGCAGGCCCGCCTCGACGGCGCGGATGAACTCGATCTGGAGGAGGACCGGGGCAAATACGAAGTTGACCGCGAACGTGATCTTCGTCTCAATGGCGAGCACGGGATCGATGAGGTAATGATGAATTTGAAACTCGACGCGCTTTTGTTTCCTGGTTCGAGTGGGGCGGGAATCTCGGCGCGGCCTGGTTATCCCACCGTGATTGTACCGTTCGCGTTCGTCGCAACTGACCCAGATCCGCCGATGCCCGCCGGATTCGATTTGAAGCCGCGGCCCTTCGGAGTGAGCTTTACAGGAATGGCCTGCAGTGAGCCGCGGCTACTCCAACTCGCGTATGCGTTCGAGCAAGCGACGATGCGTCGAGTATCGCCTCCACGTATGCCGTAGTGGTCATTTGCCGATGGAGTTCAGCGTCTTCTCGATAGGTCTGTACACCATGCTCGTGGTTTGTTCCAAGCTTCGGCGATCTCACCTACACCACCCTGACTGGGTTAGAATGTCGTCCATCATTGACTTTCCGCATTGATTTTCCGCCTGCATCGAGCCAAATCAGGATTAGCCGTAGTCAGTTCGTATAGCTCAATGACAAGACACACATCGTCTGAAAAGCAGCAACTCCCATCTGTCATCTGGCGGATTCTGGCGGTCCTGTTTTTACTGTTCGTATTTTTGCTTGGCGTCAAAGGGCTCGGCGATGGATTCAAGCTGTTTGGAAAAGATTTCCTGGACAGCTTCTTCAGCCTGACTGCCAATCCCTTTGTCGGGATCTTCGTAGGGGTGCTGGCCACAACGCTAGTGCAGAGTTCCTCGGTGTCGACATCTATGATTGTTGGGTTGGTAGCTGCACCAGAAAATCCGCTACCGTTAGCTAATGCTGTTCCAATGATTATGGGTGCGAATATTGGGACGACGGTTACCTGTACGGTTGTCTCATTGGCGCACATGGGACGGCGCGATGAGTTCGAGAGAGCGTTCTCGGTGGCCGGCTGCCATGACTTCTTTAATATCTTGGCGGTAATGGTCTTACTGCCATTGGAATTAATGACGGGCTATCTGCAGAGCACTGCAAGATTCTTGTCCACGGTAGTTGTCGGAATAGGTGGTTTCGCATACGAGAGCCCATTCAAGGCATTGTTGAGCTTTGCTTTTACCCCTATCCAGAGCTTGGCGGAAGTGATGTTTGACGTAGATTGGGGACAAGCTGTTTTCTTGGTCGGCATCAGCGCGGCGCTGATCTTTATGGCACTTTGGCTAATCGTAAAATTGATGCGTTCCTTGGTAATCTCGCGCATCGAAACCGCGGTGGCCGGCGCGCTTGGTTCAAGTGCCGTGATCGCGATCGCGATCGGAATCATTGTTACTGTCATGGTGCAATCGAGTTCAATTACGACGTCAATCATGGTTCCGTTAGCTGCCGCTGGCGTTCTCCGGCTAGAACAGGCGTTTCCGATTGCGATCGGCGCCAACATCGGGACAACCATAACGGCGATGGGTGCGGCGTTGGCCGTGTCCGGACCGAATGCCCTGGCTGGGATCGAGATCGCCTTAGTGCATTTGTTTTTCAACCTTAGCGGAGCGATACTGATTTATCCCGTTAGAAGGATTCGTGAGGTGCCACTGCAGGCCGCCAGAATGCTTGCTGCTGCTGCTGTTAGGTCCAAGAAGTTGGCTCTGTTTTATGTCGGGACTATGTTTTACGGTTTTCCAGCCCTGCTAATATATGTAACGCAGTTATTAAAGTGAGATGAGGAGGTGAGAATGCTCAGCGAACTGCTCAGTATTTTCCGTGCTGATAATCCACTTCATGCCATGGGCGCCTCTTTCAAAGAGATGCTTCAGCTGACCTGCGACATGACCTTGTCAGCTGGCGGGATTTGCTTTGGAGAAAAAACCTTGGCTGAAGATCGCACTCGTATTTATGAAGACGATGTGCAGGTGAATAAGCTGGAGCGGGACATTCGGAAAAAGGTCGTGGCGCACCTTTCTATTCAAGGCAATACGTCTGATGTTCCCTACTCGCTGTTGTTAATGAGTCTTGTGAAGGACGTCGAACGTCTCGGCGACTATGCCAAAAACTTGGCAGAGACCGTTGATATTCGTTCAGCACCATTACCTAAGGATGCGATCGTGCAGGAATTACAGGAAATTCGCCGAGGCGTGGAAACCTCCTTTCAGGTAGCGGCGGAAGTGTTCGAATCATCCAATCGTGAACGAGCAATTGAATTGATTCACCAAGGTCGAGACGCTGCTCATCGGTGCGACGCGCTCGTTAGACGGATCAGTCAGTCGGGCTACGATGCAAGTACTACGACCGTGCTGGTCTTGGCCACACGCTATTACAAACGGATCGGCGGGCATGTGCTGAACGTACTCTCCAGTGTGGTCATGCCCTTACATAAAGTCGATTACTATGATGAAGACATCTTGACAGGTGTGTAATCATCACATTATGGCTCTCCACACAAAAATCCTCCTGGGCCTGATAGTTGGTGCGGTGCTCGGCATCGTTACCAACTTGGCAACGGATGGCGCCCCCGCGACAGAACAATTTGTGAGCTCGGTGACCGAACCGATCGGCCGCGTCTGGCTAAACGCCTTGATCATGGTTGTGATTCCATTGATCGTATCGACATTGTCGGTTGGGATTGCGGGATTGGGTAGCCTTAAACGTCTAGGCCGCATTGGTGTTGTCGCGATGCTGAGCTTCCTGAGCTTAACAGCACTCTCAACGATCCTAGGTCTGACAGCCGTCAATCTCATCAAGCCGGGTGAGGGACTCGACGCCTCAGTGACCCAACGGCTTATGGATACCTACCAAGGCGACTCGGACGCGATGGGACTCGCCGACGGGGCATTTGGAATTGATCTCTTCGTACGGATTGTGCCACGTAATCCGGTCCAGGCTGCGGCCAATGGTGAGATGCTCGCCGTCATTTTTTTCGCCTTAATGATCGGGGTTGGGCTGACCATTGTGCCGAAGGAAAAAGGGCAGCCGTTGTTGAAGTTTCTTGAAAGCCTCGGTCAGGTCACGATCGCCATTATCGGCTTGGTAATGAAAGTGGCACCATTGGGCGTTGCCTGTTTGATTTTCAGTGTGACTGCGCGCTTCGGCTTCGAAATTCTTTTTAATCTATTGAAATACATAATGACCGTCGTTGGTAGCCTGGCGATCTTTTTCGTCGTAGGCTATTCGCTGATTTTAAGGTTCGTGGCCAAGCGCAATCCAATTGAATTTATGAAACGTGCGCGGGTCGTGATTCTCACTGGGTTCTCCACCTCCTCCAGTAACGCAACTTTGCCCACAACAATGCGAGTCGCACGTGAGGAACTAGGTATCTCCAAAGCGGTAGCAGGATTTGTGCTGCCCCTTGGCGCAACGATGAATATGAATGGCACAGCGTTGTTCGAAGGGGTAACGGTGTTGTTCATCGCGCAGGTTTTCGGCGTGAATCTCCCCCTCGGTACTCAACTGATCGTAATCCTCATGTCGGTAGTGACAGCGATTGGCGTAGCTGGCGTCCCTGGCGGTTCCATCCCACTCCTAATGATGGTGCTCGGAATCGTGGGGGTGCCGGTTGAGGGGATCGCCATCGTGCTCGGTGTTGACCGGATCCTCGATATGTGCCGGACGACGCTAAACGTCGGCGGTGACCTCGTGACCGCAACGATTGTTGATCGCTTTGAAAGCGGACGGTCGACTGACGCCGCGTACTCAGAGCAGGATATCGGTGAACGACACTAGCATCGGCAATTATCAGACACCGCTCCTAGAACCTCTTTGGTCGATAAATACCTTTGTTGTACTGGAAATCGGTTACGTCCTACTTTCCAACCGCGAGTATGCACTCTTTGGTGGTCGCTTCGCTGCAAAGACGGTCGGGACAATGTCTGCCGATGGCTCAATGACGCTTGAGGAAGTCTTACAGTAGCGGGAGGAGCTTCATGTTCAACGTCGCATTTATGCGTCGAGTAATTCAACGGTTGGCGGCTGTGTTTGTCTTCACCGTTATGGCTTTAGGCGCGACTGCAGTTTCGGCACAGTCAAGCTGGTCTGAGCGCATCAGCATTGGTGGAGATTTTCGTCTACGACACGAAGGATTTTTTCAAGATTATACAAAAGCTCGCCAACGACTTCGATTTCGAGCACGCCTAGCACTGGACACCGAGATCAATGAAGACGTCCACTTTGGCATTCGTCTCGCTTCTGGTGACCTCGGAAATCCGATTTCTACAAACCAAACCATGACCGACCTATTAACCACAAAACCAATCAACCTCGATCGGGCATTCCTCACATACAGCCCGTCAAACGCTGTCACGATTGGCGGAGGAAAGTTCGGCTTGCCAGTAACGCGAACTCAAATGACCTTCGATAGCGATCTCAACTGGGAGGGCGTTTACCAGCAGTTTCGGAAGACAACTGGGTTGGTCTCGGTCAAATTCGTGGCCGCCCAGGTGCCCCTTCAGGAAAACAAGATAAGCCCAGACGCCTTCCTGTTCGCCGGCTACGGCGAAGTTGGAGTATCACTCGAAACTGTGAGCTGGCACCTCTCCGTCGCCGATTATGCGTTTCGCGATGTCGATGCTGTTGCACTTGCTCAGATATCAAAAGATGTCGGACGTAACACCAACGCGCTCAGCGTGAACGCGCAGGGCAACACGACCGGATTCACATCTGGCTTCAACCTCCTAGATATCATCGCTCGCGCCACTGTGAGCACTGGCCATCCAGGCTACCCCCTCCAACTCACCGCCAATATGGTGAAGAACACCAAGGCGGCCACAGACGAGGACTTAGGCATCTGGCTCACTGTAGCGGTCGGTCGTGCGTCAGAACCACGCTCGTTTCAATTCACCTATACCTTCGCTCGGGTCGAACGGGAAGCCGCACTCTCAGCCTTTTCGTATTCCGACAATCGCGGAACCAACGTGTCAATGCATGAGCCTACTGTGTCGTATATGGTTGCACCGGGAATACACATCGATTTCAATGTCGTCTTAACGAAGAGGCTGTCGATTGCAGCAGGGCAACTCAACACCCTACATAAGCGGACCCGACTCGATGCACGGATCGCTTTCTGATTTTTTCAGCATCTAGTAAGGTCAGCTATGTAGCGCTTTCGAATTGTGAGCACGCAACCGTCGGAGCCGTCTCGCTGCAATGCCGGCGGTACGGTCTTTTCCATTGATGCTACCGCGGCAGACCAGTGACACAACTCCGTCAGATGACTCGCCATCAACAGGCCTTGGCATATAGAATGAAGCCTCAGTGAAAGCCGAGCGAAATGCACCTTGCCCCTGTGGGAGTGGCAAGAAATATAAGAAATGCTGCATGGCCAAGGACGGGCCACTGAGTTCTAGGACAGCCATGCTGCTGTTCGCAGTTCTTCTAATCGTCGGAGTCATCGGTATCGTTATTTCCATGACGAANGCGCGTGAGGGGACAGAGGTCAATAGGATTTGGTCGCCCGAACACGGCCATTGGCACGACGTGCGTTAGCGCACAGTATCGAAAGTCGGTGCCGACGCCGGATGGTCCCCCTCGGCCAACGATGCCCGACACATTTACCCCGCTGGGGAGTCTCGCGTGGACAATCTGTCNCTGCCGAGAAATGAGGCATNACACGCCACGCGGCGTCCTACGGATACCTAGTCAACTAACTATTNCAGNGCCGAGGTTGTTATTGAGTAATCGTTGGCTTCGATTTATCTGGATGGGTGGAGAGCGTCTCACTCATCGCACCAGATGGCCACTGTTGCTCGTGCTCTGCGCACTGGCCACGGTGTTACACGCCACCGACCGTCTAGCCCAAACCCAAGAACCGTCGCTGACGGTGCTGATGGATAACGGNCATCAGACCTTGGCAGTCGCACGCGTGAACGACCGNCAGATGGTCGCATTANGCGAGCTCGCCACGGTGTTTGGCCTGAGCGTACGAGAAGATNCGCTGGCTGACGGCCTGACCNTCACCTACCGNGACCAGGTGGTCGTCCTCACCGCCACGCAGGAGCTCGCGTCGGTGGGTGGTCGGGTTGTCAGCCTNCCTTCGCCTCCGGTCCGTACCTCCCGTGGCTGGTATGTTCCAATCGAGTTTCTGAACCGGGTGCTAGGGCTCGTCATCAACAGCTCGATCGAATTGCGGCAGCGGTCAGGACTCGTCATTGTTGGGGATCTGCGCGTTCCCACCGTGGACGTGCGGTACACAGTTGGCCGTGGTCAGGCACAAATCATTTTTGAGGTCACCCCACCGGCACCCTACACGATTGAGGAGGATCAACAACACCTGCTCCTCAAATTCGATGCCGAGGCCCTCGACCTTTCGCTGCCAGAAATAGNTTCGGATTCACTGGTTAACAGCATTCAGCGTGGTAACGAACCGTCCTGGCTAACCATCAACTTGGGTTCTGAATATGCTAGTTTTCAANCCGTCCTGCTAAATAGCGTNACTGGCACGTCGAATCTATTAGTCAGNATCCTGTCTGCAGGTGTAGCCAATGAAATAACTGCCGCGAGCACTCCATCGCNGCCTTCGGTCAGCGAGACAACTCCCGCACTTCCGGAACTCACTGTACCAGCCATGGTGCGCACAATAGTGCTAGACCCTGGGCACGGCGGGGATGACCACGGGGTGGTTGGACCGAATGGCGTTCTTGAAAAACACGTCACGCTCCAGGTGGCAGAGCGTCTTCAGCGCGCAATCGAAAGTCGTCTGGGTCTACGTGTGGTGATGACACGTAACGACGACCGAATGGTTCGCCTTGACGAACGAGCAGCCATCGCAAACAACAACAAGGCCGATCTGTTTATCAGCTTACACGCAAACGCAGCGCTTNGTCCTGTCCCAGNTGGTGCCAGTGTCTCGTATCTGAGTCTCGATGACGCCGGTGGANCTTCNCGAGAAGGCTCCGGCAACCGGAGTGTCTCGGTGCTAGGTGGTGGCTCGCGTAATATCGAAGCCGTGTCATGGGAAATGGCACAAATCAGTCACATCGACCAATCGGCAATGTTCGCGGCTATCGTCGATGCGCAGTTGCGCACTAGGGTTGATGTAAGACCGAGTGAGTCACAGGGCGCCCCATTTCGAGTTCTGGTCGGCGCCAACATGCCTGCTGTGCTGGTGGAATTGGGTTTTCTTTCGAATCCTAATGAAGAACAGAAGCTGGCCTCAGCCTCCTTTCAGGAAACTTTGGTCCAGGCGCTCTTCCAAAGCATCGTGGGTTTTCGCGTCCGCGTCGAACAACCAATTAGACCTGAGGCCGACAACGCATTTTGGGAGGAACCGTGACCACGCGAGGATGGCTCTGGCTGTTTGTCGTGNTCATAGCTGGCATNTTCAGTGCGTGGCTGCTTTTCGTCACGGTGCCTGACCTCTACCAAGACAANCAAGACACGGAGGCGATTGTACCGAACGAANCTCCCGCCGAGCTGGCACGGCTAACCACGGCAACGTTATTTTACGTTTCTGACGATGGCGAGCANNTGATCGGAGTCGAGGGCAACGTCGTCGAGGGTGATGCACCCGTGGAACAAGTCCGCCATGTCCTCGAAGCGCAGTTCCGAGGAGTTGAACCGCCGCTAACTTCAACAATACCTGAAGGTACATTGGTCCGCGCGGTGTACCTCACTGACCGTGGTGATGCCTTCGTTAATTTGAGCCGAGAAATCAGTTCCAGACACTCCGGTGGTTCCTTNGGCGAATTGCTGACTATCTACACGATCGTCAATGCGGTTACGGTCAACGTACCGACNATTCGNGCGGTACAAATATTGATCGAAGGACGTGAAGTCGATACACTCGCCGGTCACGTTGANCTCAGGCGTCCCCTCACACCGCGAGAGGAATGGATTGACCCAGCATCGGCTGAGGTCGGTGACATCACGGTACCCTGACCGGTTNCATGACACGCTAATGANGATACCAACCCGCGATGACGCACGTCGACTAGACGAGCTTCGCCCCACAGNAATCAGCCCAAATTATCTTCTCCATGCTGAAGGGTCCGTGCTGATTGAAGTCGGTCGTACCCGCGTTATTTGTAGTGCCAGCGTCGAAGATCGAGTTCCGCCGTTTCTCCGTAACAGTGGNAAGGGTTGGATAACGGCGGAGTACAGCATGCTTCCTCGGGCCACAACAACACGNTCGACCCGNGAATCAACAACAGGGAGAGTGGGCGGACGTACTCACGAGATCCAGAGGCTTATCGGACGNTCGCTACGTGCAGTATCGAAGCTCGAAGCCTTCGGTGAGCGTACTGTCTGGATCGATTGTGATGTTATTCAAGCAGACGGTGGTACCCGCACTGCCGCTATNACCGGAGGCTTCGTGGCTCTAGTGCTCGCCGTCCAGGGAATGCGAGAACGGGGCCAGATTACATCAATGCCGGTGCTCGACCACGTCGCTGCGACAAGCGTTGGCGTCGTAGCCGGAGTGCCGATGCTCGACCTCGCCTACAGCGAAGATTCGGTAGCCGAGGTCGACATGAACATCATAAAGACTGGTGATGGTCGCTTCATCGAGGTCCAAGGAACTGCNGAAGGTGCACCCTTCGAACGAGATACCCTAAACCAACTACTTAGCCTAGCCGACGAGGGCATCCAGCAACTCATCGAAAGGCAGCGTGAAATCGTGGGTGCTTACCTTNCGAAGGCATGATGTANCGGTGCGATGCAACTNTTGGTGGCTACAACCAACGCTCACAAACTCAGTGAAATTCGTTCCATCTTGACCGGACTCGACATCGATCTCGTCTCGCTCAGCGACTTCCCACACGTAATTGTGCCCGATGAAACCTGTGACACATTCGTCGCCAACGCCCGTGAGAAGGCACTACATTACGCGAACGCGACTGGGCAGCTAACACTAGCAGAAGATTCTGGACTAGAGATTGACGGATTGAACGGAGAGCCNGGCGTCCGTTCAGCACGGTTCAATGGCGACAGTTATCCCGAAAGGTTCAAGGTGATCTATGCCCGGCTGGCAAATGCGGAACAGTCAGGATGTCGGGCGAGATTCGTGTGCGCATTGGTTATGGTACGTGGTTCAAACATCCTATTTGAGACCTGTGTGAGCGTCGAAGGCCGGGTCGCTGATGAACCGTCGGGTGCGGCAGGCTTCGGCTACGATCCGATCTTCCACTACCCTCCCTATGGTAAGACCCTGGCTGAGGTATCGAGAGAGGANAANGCTGCTGTCAGCCATCGAGGAAAAGCCGTGCGNGCCCTTCGTAATTACCTAGCCAGTAACACGGCGTTATGAGGAACCTGAGGNGNGGCGTTGATACGTGATTTTGTCGNCTAGTCGATCTTCGCTACCCGGNGAACCGACATTTCTAGCNGTTAGCCGTTAAAGCCGNTAGAATCAATGGTCGACGGGGCGTGGCGTAGCTTGGTATCGCGCCTGCTTTGGGAGCAGGAGGTCCTCGGTTCAAATCCGGGCGCCCCGACCATTTCCNNTGGCNATCCCACACCACCAGAGGNCNCTAGNATGAANAGTGATCGGATACCGCGACTCATCACCATGGCGGCGATTGCTTCGGTGTTTCCGCTGATTAGTGCGGCACAAGAGCCAACCCTTGAAACCGTGCTGGAGCGAGCAGCCGCCTACGTCGATCGATACCAAACTGAACTCGGCAGTGTTATCGCCGAAGAACATTACCTCCAAATGGCCGACGGTCGGTTGTCCCGTCGGATGGTTTCAGACCTGTTAGTCCTGAGCACTCCCGGACTACAGGAGCCCTGGCTGGCCTTCCGTGACGTCATTGAGGTCGATGGAAAAGAGGTCCCGGACCGACAGCAGCGCTTGGAGGATCTTTTCCTGAAATCACCGAGAATTACCAGGCAACTGCGACGTCGACTCATGGCTGAGAGTGCCCGTTTTAACATCGGGGCAATCACTCGTGATACCAACGTGCCGACAATGGCGTTGCAAGTTCTTTCCGCCACGGAACAGCCGCGCTTCGCGTTCAGAAAGGCTGGCGATCAGCGCATTGAAGGAATCGACACGTGGGAGATTGAATTCGACGAAACCAAGCCGCCCACCCTCATCACGGGCAGTGGCGGCAAGGGCATTTTTGGCCACGGAAAAGTGTGGATTGAACCGTCAAGTGGGCGCGTTGTTGAAACAGATTTTCGCGCTGAAGACGACGCCGTCCAATTAGAGATTGAGATGCGTGTGGCCTACCGTCCAGACGACACCCTCGGCATACTCGTGCCGGCTAAAATGACAGAGCGATATCGCGTTCGCCTGCGGCCACTCGCCACACCTGACCAGCGGGTTCTCACGCGCCGGAGCATCGAAGTCAACGGCGAGGCGACGTATTCAAACTTTCGACGGTTTCTGGTGGAGGTCACGATTGACGTTGGCGCCGGTTTGAAACGTTGAAGTGACGCGACTCACTCAGCCCACCAGGCCATTAGCCGCGCAATGATCCACACACCAAGCCGGTTCAGGGGGTAGTGGCTGGACACACGACGCCGGTTCCCCCGTGACCACAGTAACCGTTGGGATTCTTCGCCAGGTACTGCTGGTGGTACTCTTCAGCGTAATAGAACTCTGGCACATCGACAATCTCAGTCGTGATCGGCGTACTACGCCTAGCGTCGGCGAGCGCACACCGGTAAACCATGAGCGTCGCTTCGGCCTGGTGCCGCTGGTCCGCGTCATAAACGTAAATTCCTGAGCGATACTGAGTGCCGACATCGTTTCCCTGTCGCATGCCCTGAGTCGGGTCGTGTGATTCCCAGAACGTTCGAAGCAGCACCTCATACGTGATAACCGTCGCTTCAAAGACTATTCTGACGACCTCGTTATGGCCTGTGCGTCCGGTGCAAACCTCCGAGTACGTCGCATTCGGCGTCGAACCTCCAGCGTAACCGACCATTGTCGAGTACACACCAGGTAGGCCCCAGAAGGCCTTCTCCCCTCCCCAGAAACATCCAAGACCGAACATGGCTAACTGACACCCGACTGGGAACGGTGGTATCAAACGGTTTCCATTCATGAAATGCGTTTCGGGCACATACATCGGCTCGGCATGGCCTGGCAGGGCTTCCGATAAGCTAGGCATTTCAGTCTTGTTCATCAGACAGCCTCCTAAATAGTCACCGCCGCATAGCCTACACGATTGTAGTCGGCACTCGACCCGACGACCTCAAAGAATTGAATCTCTCTCGACCCTGGGCCGTTCGATAAACTCTTCCCCGCGCGCTCGTACACAAAGATAATAGGCGCTGCTGTTTTGGACCCAAGCGTCGTGTATCGAGAGTTGCAGCGCAAGGTATAATCCAAAGACGCTAATCTCAATTACTCAATGTTCTGGATAACCGTTTTGCATACCCGTACGTTTACTAGTCTGGCATTGATCGTTGTCAGCTTGATCGCCGGGTCACTCAGCGCTCAGACCCCACCGCCGTCGTTGATCGTCATCCTTGTGGTGGACCAAATGCGAAGTGACTCGTTCGAACGCTACGGCGATCAGTGGAATTCAGGCCTTCGTCGCTTGCTGGACGAAGGCGCTGTGTTTCGCGAGGCCAAGCATTCTTACTTCGGCACATTGACCTGCGCGGGCCACGCAACAATCGCGACCGGCACCCTTCCGCGCGCACACGGCATGATTCTTGACGGCTGGTGGGACGCCATGGCGGGACAGCGCATCCGCTGCACGGCCGACGACAACGTCGTGGCCATATCCTATGGGCCTGGCGCCAGAGAACAACATGGTCCAGCGAGTATGTTGATGCCGACCCTAGCTGACGAACTCCGTTTACAGAACGACCCGCCAGCACAGGTCGCAGCCTTTGCTGTCAAAGCGCGTGCCGCCGTACCTTTGGCCGGCCAAGGCGGTGATGCCGTTGCGTGGTTTGATGCGGGAAACGTCTGGACAACATCCACAGCATTCACGGACGCACCGGTTCCATTCATCGCTGACTACATCCGAGCTCACCCAGTTGAAGATGCCCTCGGGCGCGTGTGGACACCCTTGCCTGACCCGGCAAGGACAGCTCCAACGAAAAATGAGAGCTTCGCTCATGCCATGGGTGACACGCCAGACCGAGATTTTTACAACGCATGGCGACGCAGTCCGTGGGCAGACGAATACGTGGCCGGTCTCGCTAGCGCATCGGTAGATGCTCTCTCGCTGGGCGCCGGCACGGGTACGGACTACCTAGCTGTGGGCTTTTCTGCTCCCGATTACGTGGGCCACGACTTCGGTCCACACAGCGCCGAAGTTCGGGACATTTATCTCCGGCTCGATCGTACAATCGGCCGTCTCCTTGACCATCTTGACCACAACGTGGGACAAGACCGGTACGTCGTCGCTCTATCAGCAGACCACGGACTCGGACAGGTCCCCGAGCATGCTACCGAAATGGGAATCGATGCTGGCCGGATCAATCGCCGCGACGTAATTGCCCACGTCAATAATAAACTCGAATCAATTTTCGGACCTGGCGAGTACGCCGTGGGGATGACTCATATCGAGTTCTACTTCGCTCCAGGCGTCTACAACCGAGTGCTGGAGAATCCAAAAGCACTGGCAACGGTGCTCGGAGCTCTCGAACAATATTCCGGTATTGAGCGCGTTTACCGTGGTGAGGAGCTTCAAACTGGCCCATTCAGCGACAAGCTTACCCAACAGGTCGCGCGCAGCTACTACCGCGGGCGAAGCGGTGATTTAGTCATCATTCCGAAACCCTACTGGTACACATGGATCCGTGCCGCCGATCATGGTACTGGCTACGATTACGATACACGTGTACCGCTCGTGCTCTCTGGCCCGGGTATTATTTCTGGACTTTACCCGAGCATCGCAGCGCCTGAGGATATCGCTCCAACTCTAGCCTTTCTAGCTGGCATCACACTCGCCAGACCAGATGGCCAGGTGCTAATTGAAGCACTTACCGACTACGGCCGGCGGTAGTACCACATGACGATCTCCAACTCGATCGTCAAGAAGGTTATTACCACTACCCAGGGAAGATATCTCCTACGCCTTCCCAACACCGAAGGGCCCCACCCGCTACTCATCGGCTTCCATGGTTACGGGGAAAACGCTGACGTGCATCTGCGTCAGCTTGAACGGATCACAGGTACAGCAGCATGGTTGGTGGCCTCCGTACAGGCACTGCATTGGTTTTACGACCGAACACACCAACACGTCGTCGCAAGCTGGATGACCAAGCTTTGCCGGGAGCAGGCGATTGTCGATAACTTGCGGTATATCGAGCGGGTGGTCACGGAAATCTTGGAACACCACGACACGAATGGTCACCTGGTGTATGAGGGGTTTTCCCAAGGCGCTTCAATGGCCTACCGCGCTGCTTCTGCCATCAGGCATCGGTCGGATGGTCTCATTGTGTTGGCAGGGGACATTCCGCCGGAACTTCGGGAAACTGGCAGTCTTGACCTACCGCCGACACTTATCGGACGAGGAATACGCGATGAATGGTTCACACAGGAGCGCTACGACGCCGATCTGTCATTTCTCGCGTCATGCGGCGTGACTGTGGAGCCGGTCGTATTTGACGGCGGCCACGAGTGGACCGACGAGTTTCGTTCAGCCGCGGGGAAACTCCTAGCCTCCCATATCCAGCCTGCCTAACTACAACCATCTGTTAGGCATGCTTATGATTATTTCATTTCCTTANGACTTGNCCNGGTNGCGCATCAACAAATCGNCCATCCTGACGGACGACGATNCCGTTCACGACAACCGCATCGATTCCCNCGGCCAGTTGATGNGGATCCGTATAGGTCGCTCGATCCTGGATCGNNACCGGGTCNAAGATCACTATGTCAGCCCAAGCACCAATCCGTAACACGCCACGGTCCTGCANGCCAAACACNGNNGCCGGTAGCGATGTCATCGACCGCACGGCNAACTCTAAGGACACGACCTCGCGCTCGCGAACGTAGCGGGCCAGTTTTCGTGCGAAAGCTCCGTAGTTACGCGGGTGCGGCCGACCGTCACCNATNGGNACNAGNCCGCCATCACTTGAGGTCATCGTGTAGGGCTGCTGCATGATGTGAGCGATGTCACGCTCAGACATGTTGAAAGAGATAATCGAAACCCGGCCGCGAGCGATCAGATCGAGTGCCGTCTCGACAGGCGGTCGGCCTCGCTCCTCGGCAATTTCTAAGAGCGTCTTCCCCTCTAGCTGAGGATCGGCCNGGNAGAAGGCGACAACGATCGCCTCAGCACCACCACGACGCCGAAGGTTNTCACGCATTGCCCTAACAANACGNATCCGAGTCTCCGAATCGGCTAGTCGTCGTCTNAGCNGATCTGNACCACCCGCTTGTGCCCAACGNGGNAGGAGNGCTGCCGACAGACCNGTGGACGACGCTTCATACGGATACTGATCGGCATACACTTCAACTCCGCGCCGCCGNGCCTCATCGAGCCGAGTCGTCGCAGCAACTGAAAGNCCCCAGTTATNAGGCCCTAGTGCCTTCATATGGCTAACAATNCCGAGCATGCCGTTTGCTTCAGCAATCTCAATCACCTCATTCACCGCGGCAACGAGACCGACCGTATAGTTGGACTCGTCACGAATGTGNCTCGTATAAAGTCCCCCGAATTCGGCTACGACTGACCCGAGTGCAACAATCTCCTCTGTTGTCGCATAGCTGCCNGGCGCNTAGAACAGTCCACTGGAGAGCCCGTAAGCGCCGGCCTNCATACCNCGACGCACNAGCCGTTGCATCTCGACCATTTCCTCTTCGGTCGGNGTGCGGTCNGCCATTGCGAGCACATCACGCCGCACCGNAGCATGGCCGATCAAGAGNGCGACNTTTAANCCAAGACCATTTGACTCCAACAACTGGCGTTGTTGNTNNAGATCAACTGGTCCCCCACCGTCAGGATTTGCGACNATGGTGGTGATCCCTTGCGCCANNAACGGCTTCCCCTGACCGAGTCCCTCACGCGCCAAGCCNTCNCCGGCATGTGAGTGAACATCAATAAANCCTGGGGTCACCANCTGACCACCGGCATCGATCCGGCGTTCGGCNCTGGCNTCGCCCAACACCCCAATGGCTGCTATCCGNCCATNACGAACNCCGATATCGGCTCGACGCCACGGGTTNCCCGTGCCGTCCATGATTCGGCCGTTGATNATTAGNAGATCAAANGGCNAGTCTTGGGCGGTNACNACACGACCGCCTGCNTAGGCAGTGACGACCGCCAGGATCAAGACTGCTGACCAACGGAAACAACAGTTNCTCATNGCCTGCCATCATACCAAGTTCAGTCTTGGGNNACGGTTTGANCGATAGNNGTTNGANNNGAG
The DNA here is from genome assembly GCA_002717745.1 of Acidobacteriota bacterium. Lineage (GTDB taxonomy): Bacteria > Acidobacteriota > Vicinamibacteria > Vicinamibacterales > UBA823 > UBA11600. The sequence goes on along the minus strand of PBBF01000007.1, from coordinate 7,685 downwards.
ATTTCTTANTTCCCTGGGGCAATGNTCACNGCGTCAAGAAAGGGCATCATCTTNCGCAGAGNATCGCCCACCTCCTCGATCTGCTGGGTCTGCTCTTGCGNNCGAACCTCATTGAACCATGGGCGACCGTTCGCGTCTTCCNTGATCCAGTTCTTAGCATAGGTNCCATCTTGGATCTCGGCTAACATTTTACGCATCGCTTCTCGAGTNGCATCAGTGACTACGCGGGGACCGCCTGTATAGTCNCCGTGCTCAGCCGTATCGCTAACCGAGTAACGCATGTAATTCAGGCCACCGCGGTACATCAAATCAACAATCAGCTTCAACTCATGCATNCACTCGAAGTAGGCAATTTCCGGTTGGTAACCCGCCTCGACNAGCGTTCCAAACGCCGCTTTNACGAGCGCACTCACTCCGCCNCACAGCACNGCCTGCTCACCGAACAGGTCAGTCTCCGTTTCCTCCTTAAAGGTTGTCTCGATGACACCAGCACGGGTCACACCCAGTCCTTTTGCATAGGCCAGGGCCAGTGCCCTCGCGTCACCTGTGGCATCTTGCTCAACCGCTAATAGTGCCGGCGTCCCACCACCTTCAAGGTAGACCTCCCGCACTCGATGCCCNGGAGCCTTCGGGGCAATCATTGAAACGTCAACATCGGCCGGNGGAGTAATCGTCTTAAAACGAATGTTGAAACCGTGGCCAAACATAAGCNTCTTNCCAGCNGTNAGATGCGGAGCAATNGAGTCCTGATAAATCCTCNGTTGGGAGGTATCCGGTGCCAGAATCATGACCACGTCAGCCCACTTCGCTNCTTCAGCNACCGATGTGACCTCCACGCCNGCTNCTTCAGCTTTCGCCCGNGACTTGCTACCNTCNTGGAGCCCTACCTTTACGCTAACCCCACTATCCTTCAGGTTCAGTGCGTGCGCATGCCCCTGTGANCCGTANCCGATTATTGCTACTTTCNTCGCNTGAATCAGTCCTATATCCGCAGAATTGTCGTAGTAAATCTTTGCCATTCGTCAACGCCTCACAAAAAANAGAAAAATNAAATGAACCNTAATTACACCGAATACGAAACGTTATTGTCGTCNGTTGACGTTTCGTCTCCNNACCCACTCGCNCGCTCGGCTACATCACCCAACCCTCCGAGTCTCGGCCCGCGCGCCATGGCCACACATCCAGTNCGCACCATNTCGATGACGCCATACTGCTTGAGCACCTCGACCAAGCCATCTATCTTGTCCTCNGTGCCCGTNGTCTCAATGATTACCGAATCCGGCGCNACATCTATCACCCGAGCGCGAAAAACGTCCACNAGCTGCATGATGTGCGTGCGCGTCTCAGGCGTGGCCNANACTTTGATCATCGCCANGTCNCGTTCCACCGACGGTCGCAGCGTGATGTCNTCGACNCGCAGNACATTCACNAANTTATAGAGGTTCGCCTCAAGGCGNCGCGCACCNTGTTCGTCCGTGTCGACNACAATNGTCATCCGCGACACTCCAGCAGTTTCAGTATGNCCAACCGTAAGCGANTCGATGTTGAACGCACGGCGCCGGAAGAGTGAAGCGACCCGATTTAGTACTCCAGGGAGGTCTTCGACGTAGACGGCGAACGTATGGCGCATAACTGTCTTTCCTGTCCTTAAGTGANCATCGCTAGNAGGTTGACCAAGACACTGCTCATTCTCCTACGCGTCCGCCGCGGTCTCCACGATCGGGCTCGGTCGCCGGATCATTTCATCNAGATCAGCNCCAGCAGNTACCATAGGAAACACCGAATCTTCTTGTTCGACCTTGAAGTCGANTACCACGGCGCCAGGCTGCTCACGTGCTGCTTCGACTCCAGGCACAACGCCAGCACGCTCCGTCACCGCAATGCCGCTCAGACCGTGGGCCTCGGCAAGCTTCACGAAGTCGGGATTAAGCAGCGGTGTCGCAGCATACCGTCGCTCATAAAAGAACTCCTGCCATTGCCGCACCATACCNAGATAACCGTTATTNATGATCGCNANATTCACCTTCANCTGCTCCTGCGCGATCGTCGACAGTTCAGCCTGGGTCATCTGAAAGCCACCATCGCCAACGACTGCCCAGACCTCTTTCTCAGGACACGCGAACTTTGCNCCGACNGCCGCGGGCAACGCGAAGCCCATCGTGCCGAGCCCACCTGANGTAATCAGTGNCCGCGGATGTTCATGCTTGTAGTACTGCGCCTCCCACATTTGGTGCTGACCGACGTCNGTCACAACAATGGCGTTCCCCTCAGTNACTCGCCANAGATCGTTAATGACATGCGCAGCGTAGAGGTGCCCACTNTCGGGTAGGTTCTGGATGTCTCGTACCGCTNCATNACCCTTCATCTCNTCGATCGTCCCGAGCCACGNCGANCGGTNACCTTTCGANATATGCGGTAGCATTTCNTCAAGCACGCTGCGCAGGTCACCAGCCAGGGCNACGTCAACCTTGACGTTCTTATTAAATTCGGCTGGGTCNATATCGATATGGATTTTCTTGGCGTTCGGCGCATAAGTTGCCAAATTGCCTGTAACCCGATCATCGAACCGCATGCCAAANNCCAGCAATAGGTCCGCTTCCTGAATTGCTGAGTTCACCCACGCCTCGCCATGCATTCCCATCATGCCAAGGTTCAACGGATGCTGCGCCGGTAGAGAGCCGATTCCCAAGAGTGTCATTGCGACCGGAATATTGGCATGTTCGGCTACAGCACNCACGACATCCATNGCACCCGACAGCATGATGCCGTGCCCAGCGAAGATAATGGGGCGCTTGGCATCGTTAATCATGTCAATCGCCTGCTGGTAGACCTCGCGGGTNGCACGTAAATNAGGGCGATAGCCTGGCAACTTCACCTCTGAGTCGTCCCACTCAACCTCACAACTCGCCTGTTGTGCGTCCTTTGTAATATCGATCAATACCGGTCCAGGCCGGCCTGATTTTGCGACNTAAAACGCTTCCTTGACTGTCCTAGCAACGTCCTGCGCCCTGGAAATCAAGTAGTTATGTTTCGTAATCGGTAAAGTCACACCCGTGATATCAGTTTCTTGGAATGCGTCAGAGCCGATCAACTTACTGCCGACCTGTCCAGTGATACAGACAATCGGCGACGAATCCATCATCGCCGTCGCAATACCGGTCACCATGTTGGTCGCCCCTGGTCCAGACGTAGCAACCGCCACGCCGACACCACCACCCGCACGCGCATAGCCGTCGGCCATGTGTGTCGCACCCTGCTCGTGACGAACGAGCACATGCTTCACCGGAAACTCAAGCAGGGCGTCATAAGCGGGCAGAATGGCGCCGCCCGGATATCCAAAAACGGTCGAAACACCCTCACGGCCTAAAGCTTCCCAGAGAATCTGCGCACCTGTTCGTTTCATGACTGCCTCCACTGGCACCAAGTGCCAGCGCGCTCAATTGGCCTAGATTACGTGACCGCCCCGGTCGCGGCCGAAGTAACCAGTCGAGCATATTTTGCCATCACGCCGGTTGCGTAGCGTGGCGCCAGCCGCTGCCACGCCTGCACCCGCTTCGCGATTTCACCGTCGCTTAGTTCCACGTTGAGCACGCGTTTTTCAATATCAAACACAACAATGTCACCATCTCGAACCGCTGCGATCGGCCCACCGTCAACAGCTTCCGGTGCAACATGGCCAGCCATCAAACCACGTGTCGCACCCGAAAATCGCCCGTCGGTAAGTAGCGCAACGGAGTCGCCGAGTCCAGCACCCACAATGGCCGCTGTCACGGCAAGCATTTCGCGCATCCCGGGCCCACCCTTCGGTCCCTCATTTCGAATTACCACCACGTCACCAGCCACAATTCCACCCTGCCCAACCGCGTCAAATGCAGTCTCTTCACTGTCGAAAACCTTGGCCGGACCACGGTGGTGAATCGTGGTGTAGCCAGCTACCTTCACCACACAGCCATCCGGAGCAAGATTCCCGCGCAATATGACCAGCCCCCCGGTAGGCTTGAGTGGGTTGTCAAGCGGCTTTACCACTTCCTGGCCTGGCGTCTCTTGAGCATCCGACGCTTCATCCCCAAGCGTTCTACCCGTCACCGTAAGCGCATTTCGGTGCAACAAACCGGCATCGAGAAGTCTCTTAGCCACCAACGTGATACCACCGGCGCGATAAAGATCGGTTGCCACGAACTTCCCACCCGGCTTGAGGTCAGCGAGTAAAGGAACCTGACTACTGATCCGGTCAAAATCTTCTAGCGTGAGTGAAACCTCCGCTTCGTGCGCGATGGCAAGTAGGTGCAATACCGCGTTCGTCGACCCACCGGTAGCCGCTACTGCTGCGATAGCGTTCTCAATTGCATCCTTTGTCAGAATCTTCCGTGCGGTATCGTCTCGGCTGAGCACTCCCATTACAAGTTGACCCGCCCGTTCCGCCACCGCATCCTTGCCGGTGTCAGTCGCCGGTACACTCGCTGAGCCCATCGGCGAAATGCCAAGGAACTCGCAAACCGTTGCCATCGTGTTCGCTGTGAACTGTCCGCCACACGCACCGGCCCCAGGACACGCCTGGTCCTCCAGTGTTTTCAACTGTGTGTCGGTAATCTTGCCAGCTCCGTGCGCTCCCACCGCTTCAAAGACGTCCTGAATCGTGACGTCGCGCCCTTCCCAGGTGCCAGGTGCAATCGAGCCACCGTACAGGATGACGCCAGGAATGTTGAGCCTCGCCAACGCCATCACCCCCCCTGGAATGGTCTTATCACAACCGACCAGCACGACTACCCCATCAAATTGATTTCCACGTACAACCAACTCGATGGAATCAGCAATCACCTCGCGACTAACCAGGGAGGCGCGCATCCCTTCACTACCCATCGTGATGCCATCGGAGATCGACACCGTGTTGAACTCCATCGGTGTGCCACCCGCTTCACGGATGCCACGCTTGACCTGGTCAGCAAGTTGTCGAAGATGGAAATTACACGGACCAATCTCGATCCAGGTGTTTGCCACGCCGATCAGCGGCTTCTGTAGCGCAGCGTCATCAAACCCGACAGCCTTGAACATCGCTCGAGCGGGTGCTCGGCTCGGCCCTTCGGTCAGCGCAGCACTTCGACGAGTGGCGGCCGTGGTACTCATCAGATTTCCTATTCCTTGTAGGCACGATTACGAAAAAAGGTCATCACCCGCTTCTGGATGATGACCTGAGTCTTCAATTTCATCTGGACAACAGCTACATCATCCCGCCCGTGGTGCCCGACACGGCTGTGTCGGCCTTAACAGTGACCTCGCCGCTCCCAGCCACCACGAGTGATGGGTGCGACATCGCCAGATCGCGTCGAGAGCCAAGAAGACGGTCAACAGCAAGAAACATCGCAGTCTGTACCATGAAGGCCACAGCCAGGAACCCAGCTTACAACGCGATCAGTATAGTTATCAAATTTATAATTCTTACATTTATATAATATTTAATAATGATTTTAACAATCGTGACACCTAAATTCAGCAAAAATATCAGCCTGTTTGTCGGGGTTCGCTCTAGCGAAGTCGATTAAGCACCGAACAGCCTTGCTTATGTCGGGTAGCCCGTGTTGTTGAACTATATCTTCCAGGAATTTCACCTTGGCCGATTCCAGCGTAATCGGATGGGATTTGCCGTCCTTCATGAGACCTCCTTCGAAGTGCCGTTGTTTGTCCTAACCAGTTTCTCGGTGGAAACTGGCATCAGCTATAAGGGCAGGTATCATTATCATTAACGTCGAATGCTAACGAGCTCCAGTCGCACTGTCGACTTGGGAGACCTAGAAAGGGGTCGGGATGCAAAGCCGAGTAGCCACGATCGGAATCTTCGGTATTCTGTGGGGTGCCGCCCTAAGCGTCGCCCAAGTTGGAACACCGCAGGATTCCTTGAGGGAACTCGAGGCACTACGAGTCGAGGTGGCAATGACAAGAAACCCGGGAGCCGCCCGCCGCGGTGTAGATGCCGATTTCGTCCGCGATACCGTTGAAGAGCGCCTTGACCAGCTCGACATCGAACCGTTACCCGACGAAGTGCCCAACGAAACCGCCTACCTCTCCGTGACTCTGAACCCAGCGCGGATCTCCGACGGCTTCGCTGTGAGCCTCATACTGCAACTCTTCCAGCCTGCCACCCTAACCAATGGTGAGACAGTAATGGCCTCCACCTGGCATGTACACTCACTTAGAATCAGCGACGTGGAAGACCTCCAAGACTACGTCCGTAATGCTCTACGGAATCATTTAGAGACGCTCGCTTCAGCGCATCGTGGAGCAAATCTGAGGTAGTAACAGGGGCCGAGAACCCTCGCGTGACCCTTCAAACTTCAAATGCGCGGTCGAACACTGGATGGTAGGCGACAGTGCCCACCACACCCTGGAGTGCTTCGGCTTTCAGTTCCTTAACAAAGAAGCAGACATCAAGCTTCGGGTCAGCGTAGTGCAATCCCAGCGGGGCAACGGGTTGGAAACCAAACTTCGGGTAGTAATCAGGGTGGCCGAGCACAAACACTAGGTTCGTGCCTGCTTCCTGACACGTCTTGAGCCCCTTCTCCACCAGCTGCCGACCGATTCCTTGCCGTTGGAATTTTTCTTGCACGGCCATCGGCGCCAAACCCATTATCCGAAGGTCTCCTCCCCTGCCTTCTATTGTCACGGGCGAGAAGAAGATGTGGCCAACAATCGCGTCGTTGACCTCAGCGACCACTGAAATCGCCGGAATCGCTTCACTGCGAAGCGCATCCACCAACCGTGCTTCTGCGTCGGTGGCAAACACGTCCTGATTTAACTCAAACACCGCGCGGTGGTCATCGTCTCGTTCCGCTCGAATGGTCACCATCGATCTGTGCTCTCTAGTTTCAGAGGAACCGCACCTGTATCCACCCTAATGCCTCCATGACGTGAGTCGAGCCAGGCCAACCGGAAACTCTTGAGACAAGGCTAGGCCGAAACCACAGTCCGGAACGCGTCAAGCCAGGCCCGGGCCATGAGATAGTTGCCCGCCGGCGCCGGATGCACACCATCCGGACACCAATGCTCCACCGGAGCCTTCTCCAATGCCTCATCGAAGATCGACTGATACGGGATCCAGACTGCCCCGTAGTCATCCGCGACCCGCCTAGCGGCCGCTTGATAGTCAGCATAGGCCGGATACCACGCATCAGCTAGCGCCGTACCACCCGTGACGGCAAATGGCTCACCGATGATGAAGGTAACGTCCGGCAGCGTTGCCCGTGTCCGGTTCAGTAACGCACGGTAGTCCCGTTCGTAGAGTTCCACTGTCCCGTCGTACCCGCTGCTCAATGTGTGCCAGAAATCGTTCACGCCAATGAGGACACTGAGAACGTCGGGCCGGAGGTCTAGACAATCCTGTTGCCACCGCGCCGCTAACTGGAAAACTTTGTCGCCACTCACCCCACGGTTATAGCAATGCCAAGCGCTACCGGGCCTCCTTCCAAGCAATTCACCCGTGGCCATGCCCGCGTATCCACTGCCGAGACCCGTAGGATGGTTAGGGTCGACTCCGTCACGATTCCGGCCGGCGTCAGTGACCGAATCACCTTGAAAGACCACCACCCTAGCGTCGGGAGAATAAGCCTGTCCTTGAACGCCACCGCCCGAAGATCCCTCAGACAATACCGGCGGCCAAGTCGCCACTAGACCGACACTAAGCGCCATTCGCT
>PBBF01000006.1 GCA_002717745.1 Acidobacteriota bacterium | reverse complement strand
TAATGTCGGCATAGACATAAGCACCGTGAGCGTGAGCGATGTCACTGATCGCACGTACGTTGTGCATGTAACCATTAATGTTGGACACCAAAGCTATTGACACCAAACGAGTATTCGAATCGATCGCTCGCTCCATGTCAGCAACATCGATTTGCCAATCTCGATGCTGGACAACACGGAGGTCGATGTGGCCCGCCTCGGCTAAAGCTGTATACAGATAGCGGGAAGCTGCGAAGTGAAGGTTGTCAATTACTACGTTGCCACCCAACCCTGCCAGGCCGAGTCCTGATACAACCAAATTCTCCCCATCAGTCGTACTCAAAACAAAAGCAATCTCCTCAGCACTCGCATTAATAAGCGCCCCAAACATTTGCTTTGTCTCAGCCTGCTCGGCCGGGGTAAAACCATCTCGGCCTAACGCTCCCAGCGCCCGATACTGCGAGTACTCTTCAAGAGCCCGTAGGGTATGAACACTAAACGGATGGGTTTCGGCCGCTGCGAGCCATAGGTGCTTGGCAGCACGGGGGAACTCCGATCTGACGACCGAGAAATCTGGGGGCACTCCCATTACACCACCACTGGAGGCAGCAGTCGTGTTTTGTCCAGCCCGAAGCGCTAGCGCACCTGCTCCGACAGTCTTCATCAATTCACGTCTACTGAAATTCATATCAAAGCCCTCTCTGTCACGCAGTCACCCTACACCCCGTGCGTAATTCCTCCGTCAACCCGAAGGTTTTGACCAGTAATATATCCAGCATCCGCCGACAGCAAGAATCGAACCGTCTTACCAATTTCACTGACCGAACCGTACCGTCCCATCGGAATCTGCTGTAGATGCTCATCGACCACCGGAAATGAATCCACAAACCCAGGCAGCACACTGTTCATCCTAATCCCGTCACTAGCATGGGTATCAGCATAAAGCTTGGTGAAACTCCCTAACGCTGCTCGCAGTGTCGCTGAAATCGGAAATGCTGCTGACGGCTCGAAGGCAGCAAACGTAGAAATGTTAACTATGGCGCCACCACCCTGAGCCTTTAGCACAGGTGTGACCAACCGCGCCATCCGGATTACACTCAGTAAAAGTAGGTCAAGTCCAGTTCGCCAATCGCTATCCGTTAAATCTAGCAGCGGCCCCTTCGGTGGATGGCCGGTATTGTTGACGACGGCATCAAGTCGCCCATACTGTTCGAGTGTGACCTTCACGAGACGTTCCAGGTCATCTGGCTCGGTGACTGACCCAGTGACACCGACCGCGCCCAACTCGTCTGCGAGCGTCTCGGCGGCTCCTGAGACCGACATCAAAGACAAGCGGTAGTCAGCCCTAGCAAGTTCACGAGCGATAGCCTCACCCATACCTTTACCGGCCGCAGTAACAATCGCCACACGATTATCGGACATAAAGCTCAGACCTATCTCGGCACCGGCTTACTTTAGTCTGTCGCGTTGCGGACCAACGCCAGTTTCCGTTTGCGACTCCACCCTTTAATCTCAGCCTCTCGATGTTGCGCTGACGACCGATCGGCGTGAGCTTCCTGCCATGCTAGCCGAACAGGGCGTCGACCCGAAGTATATCGGGCGCCCCCAGTGCCATTATGCTCTCGGAGGCGGCGTTCCAGATCCGTCGTCACACCAGTGTAGAGAGACCCATCGGCACAGTGAAGCAGATAGCAGAAATACATAGGCCAATCAGCACTGAGCTTACGCGGTTATCTACCTCGTCGTCGAGTCACGCTCATTCCCACGGTCCTTCTATATAATTCGTATGACCTCCACTTTGGTATCGCCCATGCCAAGAAACCTGACACTTATCCGTTACTCATCCCTTGCTGCAACGCTCGTATCCATGGTTTTTCTTTCGAGCTGTCAATTTACAGATTCCATTCTTGAAGACGGGTCGGAGGGAACCCCTGACACCTCGAAGACGCGACCGAACATCTTACTCATCGTTGCGGATGACATGGGCTATACCGATATAGGGTCGTTCGGTAGCGAAATCCCCACGCCTAATTTGGATGCGCTGGCGATGAACGGGGTTCGCTTTGCTAACTTCCACGCCGCACCTAGCTGCGCGCCAACACGAGCCATGCTCATGTCGGGAGTAACGAATCGCGAGGCGGGTGTTACAGGTTCAGTGGAGGCGGTATTATCGAACAACATTGCGCCCCTGCCTGCTCTCCTCCAAGATGCGGGCTACCGCACCTACATGGCTGGGAAGTGGCATCTGGGACATGAACACGAACAAAGTCCTACTGCCCGAGGTTTTGACGCCTCGTATGCGCTGGTCCGCGCCGGCGATAATCACTTGGGTGCGAGCAACTTTCCCTCTGACATCGTTGCTTATCGTGAAAACGGTCAAGTCGTCGAACTTCCAGATGATTGGTTCTCAACTGAACTCTATACGAACAAGCTCATTGAATTATTGCGTGACGGAGAAGACGCAGAACAACCCTGGTTCGGTTACCTAGCGTTCACAGCACCGCACTGGCCCCTGCAAGCACCGACGGACTGGCGTGACCAGGCTGTGGGGCGTTATGACGAGGGATACGATGTGCTCCGTGCAGACCGCATCAATCGCACTCGGGAACTCGGAATCGTCCCAGAGACCACCAGTGTTAACGACTACATTGGCGTCGCGCCCGCGTGGGAGAGTCTGGACTCCGAGTCGCAACGTCAGCAGGCGCGAGCCATGGAACTCTATGCCGCTATGGTGGAAAACATGGATTTCCATGTCGGCCGCATTGTGGAGTACTTAAAGACCAGTAACCAGTTCGAAGAAACCGTCATTCTTTTCTTCTCAGACAACGGCGCGTCCGGCAGCGACTCGAGTTTCCGTCCAAGAACGATACCCCGAACAGACTGGGACAACAGCTTGTCCAATATGGGCCATGAGGGATCGTTCGTCGCTATCGGTCGGGGATGGGCTGAGGCCACGACGGCTCCGTATCGCAACGTCAAAGGTTCACTTTACGAAGGGGGCACGCGGGCAGCAGCCTTCATGAGCCATGACTCGATTCCACAGGGCGGAAACATCGACAACGGCTACCTGACGGTGATGGACGTGCTCCCGACACTGCTGGAAATCGCCGGATCGGTACATCCCGGAATCGAATTTCAGGGACAGCCCGTCCTTCCCATCCGAGGGCGATCGTTCTGGGAACGGGCCAAGGGCAACGCGGCTCCAGTCCACGATGATTCTGACATCATCCCGTGGATGACATCGGACGAGCGCGCTGCCTTAGTACAGGGAGAGTGGAAGATCGTGCGAGAGTCAGCACAGGGCGTGAACACCGACAATCAATCCGCCTGGAAGCTCTATCACCTGGCTGAAGACCCATGGGAATCAACTGACCTCTCAGGCCTTCATCCTCAAATCTCGGCTGAGCTGATCGATTTATGGAACATCTACCGCGCCGGACTCTGAATTCAATAATGAGACCACCCGATATAATCTTACGTCCTAATCCTTTTTGCGAAACGAGGCCCCTATGCAGTTCTCGATCGTGTCTCCGGTTCACCGGTCCTTAATCTTCCTTGGTTCTGTCCTACTGTGGACGGCGGTTGCCACCGAGCCTTTTTGGGCTCAGGCCCAACGACCGATGACCTTTCTCGACGTACAAGAGCTTGCCCGACCAGGTTCCTGGGCACCCAGCCCAAATGGCGAATGGATGCTCTACACAGTTTCGACGCCGGATTGGCAAGAGGATGCTTCCCAGGTTGATATTCATCTCGTCTCAATGTTTGAGGGCCTGGCGTCAAGCCGGCAGATGACATTTACGATTGATAAAAACGAGAGGTCTCCTCGCTGGTCTCGTGACGGAAGTTTCTTCGTGTTCACGTCNGACCGCGACACGCCCCCGACCGAGTCTATTAACCAGCTTTACTTCATGCGGCCTGACGGAGGAGAAGCGCGGCAAATCACGAATGTCGAACATGGTGTAGCCGACTTTGCCTTTAGCTCCGACGGTGCATGGTTGGCCTATCGGAGCGGCGAAGCCGATGTCGANCAACTCTATCGACTTCCCGTGGATAACCTCTTCTCAGCTAACGCCGACCAGGTAACAGACGGAGTAGCAGGCATCGAGGATTGGGCATGGTCTCGGGACAGCCGGAGCATTTATTTTGTTCGCCCGAATTTTCGCGATGAAGATGACGTGCGCCGCCGCGAGGAGAACTTCACGGTTGACATCAAGAACACAGTCACGCCGCTTTCCAACTTGTGGGTCGCCGATCTGACAGCACAGACCGCGCGACAACTGACCAATCTTCCCAACGCCAGCGTAACCGATTTTGATCTCTCCATGGATGGCCGGTGGGTAACCTTTGTGGGTGGATCGACAGAACGCTACGAACGTAACATCACGGCTTCGCGCCTCTATGAGGATCAGTATCTGCTCGAGCTCTCCACCGGGCACATCGAACGGCTGACCGACAACTTTGAGATCGCTGAAAGTGGTCTTAGCGTCTCACCTGACGGTCGGTGGGTCGCGTTTTCGGGCCCCGACGACATGACTCACTACACGATGACGGACAATCGTGTCTATATTCGTGAGGTGACCGACCGCAGCGGTCCGTTTCGAAAACTTGGTGCCGCCTTCGACGGTAGCGTAGGTATAGATTTCTGGTCCAATAACGGCGACACCATCTACTTCAACCACGGCGTTAAGGTAACCACGCAGCTCCATGCCCTGGACATCGCCACTGGCGAGGTAGAGCAACTTACGAGCGAACGGGCCGCCCTCAGGGTGAGTCGAGACGAGGAGGCGGACACTATTCTGATCGCCTACTCTGACCCAAAAACTCCACCAACAGTTTTTTCTGTCCCAGAAATAACCCAAGTCCCTGACCGGTCCGCGTGGGTGCAACTGGTCGACGCTAACCCCCAAGTTGCTGAGTTCGCACTTGGTGAGGAGAGCGAGGTTAACTGGCGGTCAACCGACGACAAGCTCGTTGGCGGAATTTTAGTCAAACCGGTTGGATACCGAGAAGGCCAGCGTTATCCGCTCATCGTGGCCATCCATGGGGGACCGGCCTCGGCTGATGTCCTCCGTTTTAACGGTGGCTACAACGCCCAAGTCTACGCGGGTAGTGGTTACGCTATTCTGAAGCCGAACTACAGAGGTTCGCGAAACTACGGCAATGCCCACCGCACCGACATCGTTGGTGACTACTTCACGCTGGGCTACGACGACATCATGACCGGTGTCGATTATCTGATCAGCGAAGGTATCGTCGACGGTAACAGCATGGGAGCTCTCGGGTGGAGTGCCGGCGGACACTGGTCAAATTGGCTCTTGACCCACACCGACCGCTTCAAGGCGATTAGCTCTGGGGCTGGCACAATGAATTGGATTTCGATGTATGCCCAAAGCGATGTCCAACGTAACCGCCGGTTCTATGTAGGTGACGATTTGTTATACGACAATTTCGACATGTACTGGGACCAGTCACCACTCAAGTATATTAAGAATGCGAAAACGCCCACGATGATTCACGTGGTCCAGGGCGATCCACGTGTACCCAGCCCACAATCGGTTGAACTCCACATGGCACTCAAGAAGCTGGAAGTTCCTACTGAGCTGTTCATGTACCCAGGACAGAGCCACGGCATCCCCGATCCACGCAACCGACTGCTAAAAGCGGTCAGTGAAATGGCCTGGATGGACTATTACGTCCGCGACATGGGCGAGAAATTCCAGTGGCGCGACGTCCTGCAGACCTTACCTGAGAAGACTGAGGAATCGGAACTGCACTAGACGACAAGTAAGTCCCCGACGCTGCGGTAGTCTAGACGGGGCCAACCGCTACATGCCTACTCAGGGCTGAGGCAACACTGCTCGGATGACCAACTCTTCTCGACTCGTCGGCTGTATCGTTTTGAGCTTAGGCACCGTAGGCCTAGGCACCTGCACGCCAACCTCGAATACCTTGGATTCGGCACCATCGGGGTCCAGCGAGACTGACATCACGTCCGACCTCACACGAATGGCAGACCAGTTTCTAACCGTTCAGGAACTAGACCCATTCATTTACGATCTAACGGAAGCCGAAGCTTACCGCTGGCAGGCGGAGTTCATCACGGCCCTCCAACCACATCTTGGGCGGATCGTTGGCTACAAGACCGGCGGACATGATACCGGACCTCCGAACCCCAACTTTCCAGCACACGGAATCCGTGGCGTGCTCCTCGAAGGCATGGTGCGTCCAAACGGTGCGTCGGTCACGCCGAACGATGTAGTCTGGGGCTTTTTGGAGGCCGACTTCGCTGTCCGCGTCGGTGACGAGTCGATCAACACTGCCGAGACGGACCTTGAACTCCTGTCCAGCCTCGACGCAGTCATTCCATTTATCGAAATACCCGACCCCGCGTTCCGGAACAACCAGCGGAGTCCAACCGGCAGCATCGTCACTAACATGGCCAGCCGTTATGCGTTCGTCGGCGAACCCATCCCCATCGAGCCGACGCTAGCGTGGATTGCCACGCTCAACACAATGACCTTCGCCGTTCACGACGAGCATGGAACCGAAGTAGGCTCGGGAACGCTAGACGGACACTACCAACCCCTCACCGTTGTGAGGTGGCTGAGAGACCACCTCCGAACTTTCGGCCTGCAACTGGAACCCGGACATCTATTGTCGCTAGGCACCATCAGCATTAACCGCCAGCTCAAGGCAGGCTCACCCCAAGGTGGTCCGGCGTACCGGTCCAACCAGTACCGATTGAGTTATTACGGGTTGTCAGGAGACGCCGGAACCGTGGTCGTCAATATTGAACGCTAAGTTAGCGACCAAACAAAAAAAACGACCCGAGCATTCGGCTTCACCGAATACCCGGGTCGTCGAACTATCGCTGGCGAACCGCTATTACTGGCTCGGCCACAGAACGCCCTGGCTATTTGTGCCTTGGGCATCCTCGGGAATATTTCCCATTCCCTTATAAACGAACTTCTGGACGCGGGACCCTTCGTAGGTCTCTGTCGTGTAGATATTGCCGTCCGAGTCAACGGCGATACTGTGAACAGCAAAGAACATCCCGGGCTGCCGTCCACCATCACCGAACGCCGTTAGAACTTCCATCGTCTCGCGCAGGATGATGTAAACCTTCATGTTCTGGCCATCCGCAAGATAGAGGAAGGTCTGCTCATCATCAGGCGAGAAATCGATGTCCCAAGTCGACCCCTGCGACAGGGTCGCCGGAGCGATGATGTGCTCAGTCACATACGTCCCATCCTTCTGGAAGACCTGAATTCGATCTGCCGCGCGGTCACAGACGTATACGAGCCCATCATTGGCAATCTCTGAACAGTGCACCGGGCCACGGAACTGTTTTGCCGGCTCCGCCTCATCCGCAGAGTAACGACCGAGGTCAACTGAATCGTCAGGCGGATCGCCGTATGCCCCCCAATATCGCTTCATCTCGCCCGAATCCATATCGACTACAGCGATCCGCTTATTGAAGTAACCATCAGCAAAATATGCCTCGTTCGCTTCAGCATCAATCCCGATCTTCGCGACACGCCCGAAACTTTCCTGGTCGTGACTGTCACGCTCAAAGACTGGGCTACCATCGCTTTCACCAACCTGCCGGGCGCCAAACACGCCGAACGATTTGATGAAGGTGCCGTCACGCGTAAACTTGAGGACATGTGAGTCAGCGCCGCCATTCCCACCGATCCACACGTTGTCCATGTGGTCAATGGTAATCCCGTGGTTCGACAGCGGCCACACGTACTCATCAGAAGTCTCCGTGCCAGGCCCACCCCAAGAGCCGACGAGGTTCCCCTCCTGGTCGAACTCAAGGACGGGGTCACCAGGCTGGCAGCACTCGGCCAACGGCGGGTCCTGCACCATGCCGATTTCGGTTCGTGCGACGAACTGGTCCGGGGTGTTCCGATGCACCACCCAGATATGATTCTGCGAGTCCACATCTACACCAATCGTCGGCCCCATCAGCCAGTGGTTCGGCAAGTTCTTCGGCCACATTGGGTCGACCTCAAACATCGGCACCTGCTGACCCTGAGCCTCTTCCGCCGGGGCCTCCTCGTCAACCATAGCCTGACCACACCCAAGCACGATGAGGAGCGTAGCCAACGACGCCCCGACCAAAAGCTTTTGTTTCCGCTTCATCCCGTCCTCCCCTTGCGAAGATCGAATCCCTACACTTCCAAGCCAACGGACCGAAGAGAAACCCGGACCCCGCCGGCGAAAGCGAACGTCAAGTATACTGGCGATCCGCTCGAATGCACCCGATTTCCTTACTTCGTCGTTTCTACCTTCCGCCTTCATATCCTAAGGCTGCGGGACGGTATATATCTTCTTTATTTGAAAGGCTTTGCAGTCATTCACGATCCGTTGCGGCTCGGCCTGAACGAAGGTTAAGTGTCCTAGCACTTCTGGTCGGCGGACTCCTGTTATTACAACCGGCCACCCTGTCGACCCACGACATTCCCGCTGACGTGACCGTCCAGGCGATTGTCAAGGCTCAGGGTCAGCGCTTGCGAATGCTAATCCGTGTGCCGCTCGTTGCGATGCAGGACTTTAACTTCCCCCAGCGCGAGGAAGGCTACATCGACGTTGAGGCAGCGGAGTCGATGTTGCGGGACGCGATTATGGTGTGGGTCGGCGACGAGTTGAACGTCTATGAGGAGGACACTCTACTGACTGGCCAGGAACTCGTTGCTGTGCAGGTATCGCACCCAACCGACCGGTCGTTCGCAACCTACAACGAAGCCCTGGCACGTATCACTCAGCAGCCATTGTCAAATGAAACAAACGTTTACTTTGAAAATGGGTTGCTCGACGCGATGTTCGAATATCCGATTAGCTCCGACCAGTCCAATTTTTCAACGGACTTAACCCTCGCGCGATTAGGCCTACGAACCGTCACGGTCTTACGCCTTGTATTACCCGACGGCACCGTACGCCCGTTTGAGTATTCGGGAAACCCTGGGTTAGTCAGACTCGACCCGAGGTGGCACCAGGCGGCTTTCCGGTTCGTGGCCCTCGGGTTTGAACACATCCTCGACGGAATTGACCATTTGCTCTTCCTAGCCTGTCTCGTAATTCCATTTAGACGTCTTCGCCCGTTGGTTGCTATTGTGACTTCGTTCACCGTGGCCCATTCGGTGACGTTGATTGCATCCGCGTTCGACCTCGCACCAGCCGCAGCATGGTTTCCACCGCTTGTCGAAACGGCGATAGCCCTCTCGATCGTATACATGGCAGTGGAAAACATCGTCGGGGTGAAGCTCCGCCGCCGCTGGTTAATCGCGTTTGGGTTTGGACTTGTTCATGGATTCGGATTCTCGTTCGCCCTACGTGAAACGCTCCAGTTTGCCGGCCCCCACCTACTGATGTCCCTTCTTTCCTTCAACGTCGGGGTCGAATTAGGCCAGCTAATGGTCCTCGTAGTTCTGATCCCGGCGCTCGGCCTATTGTTCCGCATAGTACCGGAGCGTATCGGCGCCGTACTCCTGTCAGCACTAGTGGCTCATACAGGGTGGCATTGGATGAGCGAGCGCGCGACCGCGCTAGCCCTGTTTGACCTATCGCTCCAGCCACCTCAGTGGAATCTTTCACTGGTGGTAAACGTTCTACAGTGGGGAACGCTAGTTCTGGTTATCGCTGGGCTGCTCTGGCTTATGTCCATAATCTTCCCGCAGACACCTGCGGTGAACGGTAAACCACCAGCGCCTCCGTCGTCTGAATGACACTCCGGCGATAGTTGCCCTGGCCAACTCTGGGGCGGCGCGATGTGGATGTCCTAATGACCGTTGCTAGTCATCTAAGAATCCGGGTTGCCGAATACGACCGGAAAATCTCCACCTTCATTCCCTACTACCGAGAAATGCTCACGGTGGCTGCTGCCGCACTCCAGCCGAGGCTCTCTTCTCCATTAATCGTCGACCTCGGAACCGGCACAGGCGCCCTCGCCAAACTTTGCCTGCAAGCTGTTCCCTCAGGTCGACTGATTGGACTCGACACGGATTCTGAGATGCTCGCCGTCGCGACCCGACGATTGCGTGCAACGCAGCGACCAGGCGTCGAACTCAAGCAGAAGAGTTTTACACGCGGAGCCCTGCCACGCGCCAACTACATCACGGCGGCCTTTTCACTCCACCACATCAGGACCCGTGGATTGAAGGTTCGACTGTATCAACGGTGCCTAGAAGCTTTGTACGCTGGCGGGACAATGGTCTCGGTCGACTGCATGCCACCATCCCAGCCAGACCTGCACGCATCGGCCATGCAAGCTTGGATACGCCACTTGGAACGCCATTATTCCTTCCAAGACGCGACCAGCCACCTCTCGGCTTGGGCTAAGGAAGACCGGTACTTTCCCTTGGAGCAAGAGGTGGAGATGTTGCGCAGCGAAGGTTTCAAGGTTGAAATCGTGTGGCGTCGTGACTCCTTCGCTGTCATACGGGCTACGAAACCACGCAACTCTTGAGCCGCGATGGAGGTGAAACTATAGTTAAAGAGATGTCGGAGTCACCTCTAACACGACGACGATCGGTCATCGTTCTAGCGTGCCTCATTTCGGTCATTGCAGCTTGTCGACCAGCACCCAACTCAACGGTGTCTAATCAATCACAAGACGCCGACTCCTCAGTACACGTCCTCCGCCGAAACACCCAGAACGTCGTCATCCTATTGCTCGACTGTGTCCGAGCCGATCACATTGGCGCCTACGGCTACCCGCGGCCAACAACACCCAACCTCGATGCTCTGGCTGCCGATGCGGTGCTTTTCGAACAGGCTATCTCGCAGTCAAATTGGACTAAGCCATCAATCGTCTCACTCTTCACCGGCACCTACCTATCTCAGCACCTCATCACCGATGGTCGTCTCGGTGGGAGGATTGAAGACGATGGAACTGTGCCCACCGGCCACGTGATGGTTGAGGAGTTCACGACCTTAGCCGAGTACATGTCGCGTGGAGGATTCGCCGCTGGCGGCTTCGTCAACCAAGGACACTTGCCTGCTCACCTCGGTTTTGCCCAGGGCTTTGACGTGTATGAGTCAGGACTCCACGACCCAGAGGTAGAGCAGTTTTTTGAAGCTTGGGTCAATCAGTTAGGCGATCGTCGATTCTTCGCCTATTTACATCTACTGGACCTGCACTTTCCATACACAACACAGGACCATCTCGACATCTTCAACGACGACCTCTCCGAGCGGCCGATGACGCGGCTGATGCAATCCGCGGCCGGAGGCGAGGAGATTCGAAGGCGTGCAAGTACTGGTGGACTCAGCCAAGAAAATGTACACGAGCTAATTGGCCTCTATGACGGTGAATTACTCGGTGTCGACGACCGCCTCGGCAGCGTGGTGCGCTATTTAAAAGCGTCGGGGCTCTACGATTCCACATTAATCATCGTGACCGCCGACCACGGTGAGGCCTTCCTAGAGCACAACTATTTTGAACATGGTGAAAACCTCCTCTACAGCGAATTGATCCGAGTGCCACTCATTATTAAGTTTCCCAACCGCCAACACGCAGGCCAACGAATCTCAGCTCCCGCCCAGCTCATCGACATACTTCCGACTCTCCAAGAGCACTTCGGGCTCGCAGCGTCCCAGGAAGTCGGCGGCACAAGCCTCATCGGCCTAATTGAGGGCACGGCCAGTCCGCACACGGTGCTATCAGAACTCAGCGATCTTGATGGACGGAAGGCGCTGTACCACGGTGGACGTAAGTTCATTTTCCAAGCAAGTGGCCAGGCGGAAGTCTTCGACTACACGACTGACCCATTGGACTTGGTAAACCTGGCGGATGGGGTCGAAGCGCACATTCTCGAGGAGGCCAAGACAGTACTTCAAGAGCTGCTCACAAGAAATGAGGAGTTCGCTAAAGAAATGGCCGTGGCCAAAAGGCCCCTAAACCAACGTGAAATACAGCGTCTTCGTAGCCTCGGCTACATTCGATGAGGATGACGGATCTCCGATCCCGGGTCAGACTATAATTCCTATTCACGAAACACCAAGAGAATTGCCACCGACTTTGGCGTCAAGGAGATCCGAGATGCAGATAGCTCTGTTCCGGAGTGCCGTCATTACCACCTTTGCCGCCACCGCACTGCTATATCCCGCGCCAGGCGTGGCACAGCAAAACGTGGATTGGGACGCCGTAGAAATTTCAATCCACCACGTTGCCGGAAACGTTCATTATCTACAGGGTCGTGGAGGGAACATCGGCCTCTCGATTGGTGAGGACGGGGTTGTCATGATCGACGACCAATTCGCTCCGTTGACGGATCGTATTGTCTCGGCCATCGGTGAAGTGTCTAACGGTGATATTCGCTTTCTCATTAACACTCACGTCCATCCTGACCATACTGGTGGAAACGAGAACCTCGGGAAAATGGGCGTGGTGATCCTAGCGCACGACCGAGTCCGGGTACGCCTGGCCAGTCGGCTGCCTGAGGTCGCTCTCCCCGTGCTGACTTATAGCGACACCGCTACCATCCACCTCAACAGCGAGCAGGTGCACGCCTTTCCGGTACCGCCAGCCCATACCGACGGCGATAGTTTCATTCATTTTCGTGGGTCCAACGTTCTGCACCTCGGCGATGTGTTTCGAACGGTTGCCTTTCCGGTAATCGACACAAATAATGGTGGCACCCTAAAAGGAACAATCGCCGCACTAGGCATGGCGATCGGCCTGGCAGGACCAGAAACCAAGATCATCCCCGGTCACGGTGAAGTGTCTAGTCGTGAAGATGTCATGGAATTCCGAGACATGATCTTGGTAGTGGCCGACCGAGTGAGGGCGCTGGTTGTGGAAGGTAAAACCTATAAGGAGACTGCCGCAGCCAATCCCACATCTGAATACAATGAGCAGTGGGGTGACCCAACCCGTTTTTTAACCGCCGTCTACCAGGAGTTGTCTGAAGGCCAATAAGGCTACCTCCCGTGGGGAGTTTGTACAGACTAAGAATTTGTACAGACTAAGAAAGTGAGCCATGCGCACAATACTCAATCTCGTTTTCAGCGTGACATTGACGACAGGCTTCGGCATCGCCACGGTTCACGCCCAAGAAGACCCAGCAGCCAACGACGACGTCCGCACGCTTGTCAGCCGATTGGAACTCGAGCAGTTCAAGACCACGCTCAAGGGTCTCACGGCGTTCGGTGACCGCCGTCAGGGCACCAAGAGGAATCGGGATGCCGTTGACTGGATCGAACAGCAACTCCAGTCTGTCGGCTGTACGACCACGGAACGCATCGACTACGTCTACGACCCGCCACCCAGAGAGGGAGGAGGAGGACGGCGACGGCGCCCCAGTGTGGCTGAGCTTAACCAAACCAACGGCACACCGACAGGCGGACGGATTGGACGGAATGGCTCAGGGCCTGGTGGAAGTTCTATCTTTGGTTACCGAGGCCGCACCGGCGTGACAAATGACCCAATGGTTCAACCCGACGAACGGCTTCGTGAGTTGAATAGTGAACCAGCAACAAACGGCCCACGCCAAGAGGTGTATTGCACAAAGATTGGAACGACTCACCCTGACGAGATGTACATCATCGGTGCACACATGGATGGCCATGGGTGGGGAGAAGCAGCGAATGACGATGGCTCGGGCACTGCGCTCGTTATGGAGTTGGCCCGTATCTTCAACGCCCCGGATGTAGAGGTGGAACGATCAATCCGCTTCGCACTGTGGAATAACGAAGAAACCGGTCTCAACGGTGCTCGTGCCTATGTCGAGCAAAGGCAAGACCTGCAAGGCCAAGAAAACCCGCCTGGTTCCGGTCGTTTTCCCGAACCTCGTTGGCTCGGCATGATTCAGCACGACATGATGATGTTCGACCATGGAGCACCGCGGGCAGACGGCACTGTCAGCCGTGACCAACGTCGTGAAGCTGACGTAAATATTGAATTCCAGTCAATAGCCGATCTGGCTGATGAAGCGCGCGAGTTAGCCTTCTTCTTCAAAGCAGCCAACGACGCCTACGCGACCGACTATCCCGCATCAGTCGGTCCGCATATGACCAATACAGATTCCACTCCGTTCATGAATCTCGTGCCAGCCATAAGTCTGCGTGAAAACGAGCGTGGCGCCCAGGTTGGAGGCGGCTGGGACCCACACTGGCACCAGCCAACAGACGTCTTTTCGACCTTTAATGATGACGACTTTCGCCTCGGGTTGAACGCAGGACAAACTACCCTAGCAGCCGTGGCACAACTGACGGGCGCCAAGATTGCCGAACGGTGAGCTAATTCTGTGTCGACTATAGATTTATAGATTTAATTGTAGTTACACTACCCGGAGGTCCATACCGGGCCAGGTCCTAATTCGGTTACGCTGTGGCATCCCGCATGTCTGAGGCGCGAACGACGAAACGAGCTTTGGCCCTGCTAGGGCCGCTGGTGCTGTCCTGTGGTGTGAGCACGCTTGTAGTTTCAGCCACCGCACAGTCACTCACACCACGTCTCGCCAGTAGTCACTCGAGTAGACCCACCCCGACTGCCGCGGCACAAGGCGTTGTCGAAACCACCTGCGTCCGTTGCCACAATAACCGGGCGATGCGGGGCAACCTCTCACTTGAAAACTTCAAGGTGTCTTTAGCTGCCGATAACGCTGCGGTCGCAGAGAAGATGATCCGCAAACTCCGGACAGGGATGATGCCTCCACCGGGAGGGCAGCGACCGGCTGAAGCCGACCTTCTCGGCATTGCCACATCCATGGAAGCCTTGATTGATGCGCGCGCAGAGATGAATCCGAATCCTGGTTGGAGGACCTTCCAGCGTCTCAATCGTGCTGAGTATTCACGGTCAATTAAGGCTCTTCTAAGACTCGACGTGGACGCTGCTGAGTATCTACCTCCCGATACTAAGAGCGCGAATTTTGACAACATTGCTGACGTCCAATTGCTTTCACCGACACTGATGAACAGCTACCTACACGCGGCCAGCGAGCTCAGCCGCCTAGCCGTCGGCGACCCAAACGCGACGGCCTCTGAAGCGACTTTCAAGGTCACGCGATGGGTCTCCCAGCGTGAACAAGTTGAGGGCGCACCTTACGGCACTCGTGGTGGACTCGTCGTTACCCATAACTTTCCAGCCGATGGGGACTATATTTTTCGTGTCTCATTCCATCACGAGACCACCGGTGCGCTTTACGGAAGCGGTCGCGCAGCACTGCATACGCTGGAAGCTCCCGAGCAAATTGAAATTTCAGTCGACGGCGTGCGAACCGCAACGCTCGAAATTGACCGGTGGATGCACGCCTCAGACCCAGGCGGCGTCAATCTCCTAACTGAACCGATTGCCATCACCGCAGGCCCGCACCGGGTTGCAGCCGCGTTCATTCGCCGTTTCGAGGGACCACTCCAAGATTTAATCTCTCCGCACGAGTGGTCATTGGCTAGTACCAGCATTGCTGATGCGTATGGATTTACCAGTCTTCCGCATCTCCGGGATATGGCAATTCGTGGTCCCTATGCCCCAACAGGCATATCGGAGACGCCGAGCCGTCTCAAAATCTTCACCTGCCATCCAAGCCTGCCGAGTGAGGAACTCGTCTGCGCACAGGAGATCATCTCGACCTTAGCCACCGAAGCCTACCGTCGTCCACTTACCGCCGATAACCTCGACGCACTCATGACACTCTACGAAGCTGGAGCGAGTCAGGGAGACTTTGAAACCGGAGTACGAATGGCACTCGAAGGAATCCTCGCGAGTCCTCATTTCGTGTTTCGCTTCGAAGAACCGCCGCAGACAGTAACCACCGATACTACGGTTTCAGATAGCTTCATCCTTAACGATCTCGACCTTGCGTCACGCCTGTCGTTCTTCCTTTGGGCCACCGGGCCAGACGCGGAGCTTCTGCGCGTGGCAACTGAAAACCGTCTGTCCTTATCGGACGAACTCGAACGTCAGGTGCATCGGATGCTGGCGGACCCACGTGCGGAGACTTTGTCCACACGACTAGCAGCCCAATGGCTTCGCCTACCTGATCTGGAAAAGATCCATCCTGACGTTCGCACTTATCCCGACTTTGACGAGCAACTCAAGCTCGCAATGCGTCGGGAGACCGAACTTTTCTTCCACAACCTCGTCCAAGAAGACCGAGGGCTCCTCGAGCTTTTCACCGCTGACTATACATTCGTCAACGAGCGTCTGGCGGAGCACTACGGCATACCAGATGTACGAGGTGATTCGTTCCGGCGGGTATCGCACGTAGACAGCGCTCGGCACGGCATTCTCGGACACGGCAGTATCTTGACGCTAACATCCCATGCAATCCGAACGTCGCCAGTCCTGCGGGGCAAATGGGTCATGGAAGTCCTATTGGGTAGTCCACCCCCACCACCACCTCCCAACGTGCCGGAACTTGAGGAGACCGCTGCCGCCGAGAATGGCCGGCTACTTTCAGTGCGGGAGCGCATGGAAGTGCATCGCTCGAACCCAGCGTGCAATTCGTGCCATCGCATGATCGACCCGATCGGCTTAGCTCTTGAGAACTTCGATGTGACTGGTGCCTGGCGGATTAAGGACAACGGTGCACCGATCGACGCCACCGGACAGTTGTACGACGGCACACCTCTCACGAATCCGGTTGACCTCCGAGAGGCGCTCGTCCGTCGTCTTAGGCCGCTCGTCGGAACATTCACTGAAAACCTAATGGTTTACGCCATCGGGCGGCGTCTCGAGTACTACGACATGCCGGCAGTGAGGAGGATCGGGAGTCTCGCGGCCGGTCAGAACTATCGCATCTCGTCGTTCGTAGTCGGAGTCGTGAACAGTCAAGCATTTCGCATGAAGAACACGTCACCCACTTCCCAAGTTGAATACTTAGGGGGGCAGCCGTAAGTATCGTCATGGAGATCGTGAGATGAAATTGATCACTGGTAAACACCTTCCCCGGCGTACATTCCTTCGCGGCATGGGAACCACAGTGGCGCTGCCGTTTCTCGACGCGTTTGTGCCAGCTGGCAAAGGCTGGACCCGCGGTCAAATGCACGCGATGCCTGACCCTACTCGGCTAGTCTGTATCGAAATTGTGCATGGCGCCGCCGGTAGCACGGAGTACGGAGCGTCGAAGAATCTTTGGGCCCCTGCGGCAGTAGGCAATGATTTCGACCTGAGCGCGAGCGCAATGAGCCCACTCGAGTCATTTCGGGAGCACCTAACGATTATTAGTAACACGGACGTTAGAGCTGCCGAGGCGGTTATTCCAAAGGAGATCGGTGGTGATCACTTCCGGTCGAGCGCGACGTTCTTGACCCAGGCTCATCCAAAACAGACGGAGAGTTCTGACGTCCACGCCGGGACTTCGCTGGACCAGATTTACGCCCAAGCCTTCGGGCAAGATACGCCAATTCCGTCGATGCAGTTTTGCATCGAGAACGTGGACCAGGCGGGCGGCTGCGCTTATGGATACTCGTGCGTCTACACCGATACGATTAGCTGGGCAGCTCCTAACGAACCTTTACCCATGATCCGCGATCCACGGCACGCGTTCGACCAACTCTTCGGGGCTGGCGGTACGCAGGAGGCACGGGCCGAGCGCCGGCGCGCGCGTCGTAGCGTGCTCGACTTCATCACCGAGGAGGTCGCCGATCTACAACGGACACTTGACCCGACCGATCGACGACGGATGGACCGATACCTCCAGGATATCCGTGAAATCGAACGGCGGATTGAACGGATCGAGGTTAGAAACACAAGCGGCGAGTTGCGCGAACTGCCAGGCGCACCAGCAGGAGTGCCCGACTCGTTTGACGAGCATGTCAAGCTGATGTTTGACCTGCAGGCGTTAGCACTCGAATCAGACATGACACGTGTTTTCTCATTTAAGCTCGGGCGGGATGCCTCAAGCCGCGTCTACCCGGAAAGCGGTGTGGCCAAAGGTTTCCATCCATCATCACATCACGGTGGACGAGAGAGCAACATCGAGGAGTTCGCTCTCATTAACCATTATCACGTTAGCCTGTTACCGTACTTCCTCGAAAAACTCAGGGGTATTGAAGAGGGTGAGGCGACGTTACTCGATAAGACAATGGTTATTTACGGTTCACCGATGGGCGACCCCAACGTGCATAATCACAAGCGGTGTCCGCTAATCGTAGTCGGAGGAGCAAACGGTCAGCTCCCCGGTAATCTCCATCTGCGCGCCGAAGCCGGCACACCGATGGCAAACGTCATGCTCGCACTGCTACAGAAGCTCGGCCTCGAAGAGAAGGAACGCTTCGGCGATAGTACTGGCGCGTTCTCACTCTCGGCCTGACCGCTTATGGAGACTTGGATGCGAAGGATTCGCCTTGCTACAGTGATCGGCATCGGCAGTATCGCGGCGATCACCTGGGCAGCTGCGCCGGATTCACCCGTTGCCAACGCTGCCATGGTGAGGGACGTGGAGACTGTGCGAGCCCTGCTCGCAACGGGCGCTAACGTCAACGCCGCACAGGGCGATGGCCTGACGGCTCTTCACTGGGCGGCAAGAAACGGTGATATTGAGACGGCGGCAGTGTTGCTCGACGCCGGCGCCGACCTTGCAGCGGTCACCCGAATCGGCTCACACACACCGCTACACGTCGCCAGTAAATTCGGAAGTGGGGTTGTGGTCGAGACCCTACTAGCCGCAGGGGCAGACCCTAACGCCATGACGACAACCGGGGTCACCCCCCTCCACTTATCCGCCGCGTCGGGTGACATCAAAGCAGTACGTGCACTTCTTGCCTACCAGGCCAACATCAACGTGCGTGAGGCTGGGTGGGGACAGACTCCATTGATGTTTGCGTCGGCAAGTAACCGCGTGGCTGTGATCGAAGCATTACTCGAAGCAGGTGCCGATACCCAAATGGCCGGCAAGGTCGTCAACATTGCAGAGCGCGATAAAGTGGACCGGAAGGACGCCCGCGCTCGCCGTGAACGCATCAGCAACCTCCGCGATCAACTAATGGGAATCGAACGCCCAAAGCCGGTCGAAGAACAACCCGGACCAGTATCGGAACCATCTCCCACTCCTACCACAGCTTTAGAGCAGCCCTCTGAACAAACCGAATTCTTATCAATTGAGGTGGACCTGCAGGAAGAACCAGAACCACTTGGCTATCCCGATCTCGTCGGAGCGCACGGCGGCCTGACTGCACTACTGCTGGCTGCTAGGGAAGGCCACGCCGAAGCAACGCGGACACTACTTGCCGGGGGTGCCGATATTAATGGACCGAGTTCTGCTGACCGAACTAGGCCGATGCTGATGGCAACGATCAACGGACACTTTGACTTGGCGATGTATCTCCTCGACCAAGGGGCAGACCCGACCTTAGCGAGTGACGCGGGTGCCACGCCACTCTATGCCGCCCTTAACATGCACTGGGCACCTAAGTCACGGCACCCGCAGCCGACCGACTATATGCAGCAGAAGACTTCCTATCTAACGCTAATGGAAGCAACGCTGGACGCTGGAGCAGATGTGAACGCTCGTTTGACAAAATCTCTTTGGTACACGACCTACAACCGGGACTTGTTGGGCGTTGGCCGGACTGGCGCTACACCGTTTTGGCGAGCGACTTACGCACTTGATTTGCGTGCAATGCGGATGCTCCTTCAGCATGGCGCTGACCCGACCTTGCCCACACTCAAGGTCCCTGAGCGCCGGCGGCGAGGCGACGACACTGACCATTCGGGCCTTCCACCGATCCCGCTCGGTGGACCAGCCGTTTATCCAATCCATGCAGCGTCTGGTGTTGGTTACGGGGCGGGCTTTGCAGCCAACTCCCATCGGCACGTGCCCGATGGCTGGCTACCCACTGTGAGATTTCTCGTAGAGAAGTTGGGCGCCGACGTCAACGCCCGGGACCATCAGGGGTATACACCTGTACACCACGCCGCAGCGCGAGGTGACAACGAACTCATCGAGTATTTCGTTTCAAAGGGTGCTGACGTCACCGCCGTGAGCCGGCGTGGTCACACTACCGCCGACCTAGCGAACGGACCGGTTCAGCGAACACAACCGTTTCCTCACACCATCGACCTTCTTGTTAACCTTGGTGCGACGAATAACAATCGCTGCGTCAGTTGCTAACTTCCATTTCTAGCAACAACATGCCGAAACAGTCGTGAGTATGAAACGGCGAACGTTCCTACAACTAGCGGGGGCGAGTATCAGCGCCCCGATCTTCGGTGGCGGTGTCGAACGGTTCGGTGACGCTCCGTCCATTCAAACCTCGCCCAGTCCGGAGATTGTTGTCGTCGGTGCCGGGGCCTTCGGGGGGTGGACCGCTCTCTACCTTCGTGAGATGGGTCACTCCGTCAGGCTGGTCGACGCCTACGGCCCAGGTAACGCACGCTCAAGTTCAGGTGGTGAGACCCGACAGATCAGAGCCAGTTACGGTGACCGAGAAATCTATTCGCGATGGGCAGTCGAAGCACTCAGCCGCTGGCAGGCACGTGAGGCAGAATGGCGCCGACGCCTGCTCTATCCAACCGGTCAGATCACCTTGAGTCACGAGTGGACCCAAACGCTGCACGATACCAAGAGGGTGCTGGATCGACTTGGAGTCGAAAACGAACGGGTCGAACGCACCGAACTTGAGTACCGTTATCCGCAGTTCAATCTTGACGGTGTCACCGTCGGTCATTGGGTTCCGAGCACCGGTGTGCTGAAGTGCCGCGCAGGATGTCTGGCCGTGGCTGATGCGTTCAGAGAGCAGGGCGGACAGTTCACACTGGCGCGGGCAACACCCGAAAGCCGCGTCGGCGGGCGACTGCAAACTGTCACCCTCTCAACTGGTGAGACGGTTGCAGCCCAAGCCTTCGTGTTCGCGTGTGGCCCGTGGCACGTAAAGATGTTTCCGGAGATTTTGGGTAATAGACTCCGACTGAACCGACGGGCAATCTTCTTCGTGGGCACGCCCGACAACGATGACCGGCTATCCTTTCCCAATTGCCCAACCTTCGTGACCCGCGGCGTCTACGGTTTTCCCAACGTCGACGGGAAAGGCTTAAAGCTCGGCCCCTACTGGGATTCTGGTCCACTGGACCCGGACACTGGTGACCGGACGGTTACCCGCGACGAAATCCAACGGATTCACGAGTGGACCGACGACGCATTTCCCTCCCTAGCTGGACAACCGCTACTAGAGACCCGCGTAAGCCCACGAACTAACAGCTTCGATGAACACTTTATCGTCGATCGTCATCCAGCTTTAGACAATGTCTGGTTGCTAGGTGCCGGATCCGGCCACGGTTACAAGCACGGCATTATGCTCGGCGACTACGTCGCTCACCGTGTGACCGATCAAGCGACCGACCCGTTGCTCGACGCCACGTTTAAGCTAAAAAATGAGACGTTTACTCCCTTAGGTTAATGAACTGAAGAAGCTACCTTGCGGCTAGCACACCCTCATCGCACGAGATGTAACTCAGTCTGGCGCCGCAACATCCAGCGCATCTCTCCACCCGGCGTAATCTCGGCCTCCTCTTCCAGCGCCATTCGTACTGGCTGGGCATTCCATTCAGCTACTGGTGTCGTTACCTGGAGTTCGGTCGAGTACCACATGTTTGCCAGGACAGGAACGTCTCCACGACCAGGAACGGCCTCCTGGTAATCCCATAGACCGATCAGCGGACCCGCACCGTGCCCGTGATCCCCGATCGGGTGGGAGTACATCGTGCCGTTCAAACCCTCAGACCGCATCTGGCGCAACACTGCCTGGAGCACCTCATTGCCGGTCATGCCAACCTTGGTCTTATCCAAGAGGATGTCCTGTAAGCGATTCGCCCGTGCGAACGCTCGCTTCAATCCTTCGGGCGCGTCGGTCTCGCCATCTGGTAAAACATAAGCCATGTGCTGAGTGTCGGTGTTAAGCCCCATCGCTGTGATCCCAAAATCACAATGCAGCACATCACCACGCTGGATGATCGGGTCGTCACCCAGGCCCTCTGCTGTCGAGTCCCGACGCTGAACGCTGACCGATGGCTGGAACCAGGTGTGCAGGCCCAGGTCGTTCACCCGCTGACGCATCCACCACACCACATCCTCAGTTGTCGTTACGCCAGGAGTGATAACAAGGTTCGAGAATGCCGCAGAGATGATTTCGTGGACGAAGCCCTGCAACCGGCGATAGACCTGCGTCATACTTGGAACCCTCGTCGCAAGATAGTCGATTGCCAGCCTTGGGTTCCGCACCACTCGCGCCTCGAGACCTGGTCCGAGCGCTGCTCGCATTTGCTCCCACTCACCCGCAGTAAGGCCATCGGCAAAGTTGTGTTCGTCAGATATGTTGACCGCAATGGTTCGGGGATTCCGTTCACGAACCAGTTGAGCGAAGAGCAGCCATTGCCCGGCACCCCACAGCTCTGCTGTGTCGCCGGTTGCAGTCGGAAGCTCAGTCCGGTAAGTCTCATACAACCCGCCCATTGAGTTTACGCCCAAGGCGATCCGCTCCAGGCCTTCGTCCCCACCTTGGTCAAAGAAGACATAAATCGTCCGACGGCGAGCGGCGAAGCTCGTCGGTGAAACGAGCGCGCGAAACACGGGGTCCTCGTTGTACTCGCGCATCGCAACAACCCACATATCCACACCGTGTTCACGCATGACCATTGGAAGATTTGTTTCAAGCCGTTCCCTTAGCCAGGCCTGCTGGATGGCAGCTTGCTCCCGGAGGGTGCCGAACGGGCGGGAGGAAGCATAGGGCGGCGTTTGCTGGTCTCGAACAGACGGGTTCTCTCCGTACGAGGTTGCCGGCAGCGACAAGAATCCGACGGCTAAAGTGAGAAGCGAGATTGTGCGAAGCATAGCCAGATCTCCAATAATAAGCGCGACTGGATAACGCCGTTACCAATACCCAGAAAGCAACGCTAGGCGACTCAGGTAATCGAACTGCATCCCGAGCCCTAGTCTACGCCCGACGACCAGCCAAGGCGAGCCGATTGGGCCACACACACCGGTGA
>PBBF01000005.1 GCA_002717745.1 Acidobacteriota bacterium | reverse complement strand
CCCCCTCTGGCGTGGGTTTCCGATGTCGCATCGGTTTTGCAGAATGGCTTCAAGCCAGTTTTTGCGGATATCGACCCACGTACCATGGCCATGCATCCCGCACAGATTTTGGCCAAGATTAATGGCAAGACGCGGGCAGTGTTCCTCACCCACGTACAAGGGTTTGACGGACTGACTGACGACCTGCTGGAGGAATTGCAACGACGTAAGATTCCGCTGATCGAAGATGTCTGTGAGTCGCACGGAGCAACACACAACGGTAAGAAATTAGGCAGCTTTAGCTGGATATCTAATTTCTCCTTCTACTATGCCCACCACATGAGTACCATCGAAGGCGGCATGGTGTGCACAGATGACGCGGAGGTGTATCAGCAAGTGCGTATGCTGCGCTCTCATGGCATGGTTCGTGAAGCCACCGATCCTGCAGTGCGTACAGCCCATCAGTCGGCAAACCCGGAATTGAACCCGGATTTCATTTTTGCTTTCGCCGCCTATAACACACGTAATACCGAAATCGGCGCCATCATAGGCCGTAGCCAACTCAAGCGTCTCGATCGCATTGTAAAACGCCGCACAAGAAACTTGCTGCGCTTCCTTAAACAAATCGATCCGGATAAGTACCGAACCGACTTCAAGCTGGAAGGCTCTAGCAACTACGCCTTCAACCTCGTATTGAAGTACCCGGATGACGAACTGATCCAACGCCTCATGCAGAAGATGCGCGAGTGCGAAGTCGAGTTCCGGCGGGGCAGCTCGGGCGGCGGCAATCAGATCCGCCAGCCCTATTTGAAGGGCATTGTGCCGGATGGCCATCACCGTGAATTCCCCGAAACCGAACACGTCCACTTTTATGGCTTCTACATTGGCAACTTTCCCGACCTAAGGGATGGCGAAGTGGATGAGCTTTGCGCAATTCTGAACCAGGTATGAGCTAGCAGTGACGACCGCAGTCATCCTCGCTGGCGGCTTGGGAAAGCGGCTTCGCAGTGCCGTCCCCGATCTGCCTAAGCCGATGGCACCCATTGGGGGGCGCCCGTTTCTTGCGTGGCAACTCGATTATTGGATTGCCCAAGGGGTGGGACGATTTGTGCTCGCGGTCGGCTACCGGCACCAGGTCATCGTCGATTACTTCGGCAGTAGCTACGAAGGTGTCGAACTCGATTACGTCATTGAAAGCACGCCTCTTGGCACCGGCGGCGGTCTTTTGTTAGCCGCAGAAAAAATCGATCCAGTCGCTCCGTTCTTGCTGTTGAACGGTGACACTTATTTTGCGGCAGGCTTGAAGATTTTAGCCGAGTTCGCGGCGGTAAACGATGCGGACTGGTGCTTCTCCCTGTTCCGTGCAGACGAAGAACGGCGGTACATGGGCATGGAGGTATCATCCCAAGGGCAAATCATCTCACTCCAATCAGGCACTGGCCATCCAGGACGCCTCGCCAATGGAGGCGTGTATTGGGTGCACCCGCGTGCTTTACACGACGGAGAATTTTCCTCCGGTGACACGGTCTCCTTGGAAGACAACGTCTTCCCGGCTGCCATGGCTTCCGGCCAGCGCCTGTTCGGCATCGAGTTCACCGGTACCTTCATTGATATTGGCGTACCGGCCGACTACGTTCGCGCTTCGGCACTGCTGGCAGTATAGAAAGGGACACGCTTTCTTGGAGCCGATTGACCGACGCAAGCAGAACCTAGAAGAATCCATTCACACTTTTTAGGCGGTGGTCAACACAACCAACGTGGCGGTCGTATCTACATGGTGAGGAACGGCAGCTCAGCAAGCAACGGGCATCATTTTCAGAAAACTGGAGCGTGATCGTGCGCTGCTCCATGCTCAGGCCCTCACTCTGCAAATCTCAATGCTCACGGCCATCGGCAGCGACTATTGCTATGAACTGGTGTTTCCTACGGAGCCTGCTCGCAGGGCCTCTGATGAGGACATGGTTCTCAGCATAACCACCTCGGAGCACACACCTAACATTCTCTCTCTCAAAGCGCTGGAGCAGTGAGACGCCCTACGAGTGCTGGGTATGGTCTCCTGCCGGCATGTTGGCGGTACAACCAAGCTGATACTTCACGACCGGATCGTCGACTTGGCCTAGCCACCAGCACCATCAAGGCAGCGCTGATCGTATCGGTCCACACGCTCTTCAAGTGGGTGAGATCGGCCACATTCGGTGCCTAGTGTTTGGACGAACAAGGAAAATATAAAATGAGCCGCAATATCCTCGTCACCGGCGGTGCTGGCTACCTCGGTTCCACCATGGTTCCCGATTTGCTCAACGCCGGCCACAAGGTGACGGTGCTGGACAACTTCATGTACAAGCAGACCAGCCTGCACCATGTGTGTCACGATCCGAATTTCCGCGTGGTGAAGGGCGACATACGCATAGAGAGCATTGTTGCACCGTTGATAAGTCAAGCCGACATCATCATTCCGCTGGCAGCGCTTGTTGGGGCCCCCCTTTGCAATCTCGACCCGGTTGGTGCGACCACAATCAATCACGATGCCATCACGCTGATGCTGAAGTTGCTGTCAAAGCAGCAAATCGTACTCATGCCGACGACGAACAGCGCCTACGGTACCGGTGACGAGAATAACTTCTGTACCGAAGAGTCTCCCCTGCGCCCCATTTCTCTCTACGCCAAGGAAAAGGTCGGGATTGAAACGGAGTTGATGCAACGCGAAAACGCGATCAGTTTCCGCCTCGCCACCGTGTTTGGTATGTCACCACGCATGCGGATAGACTTGCTCGTGAATGATTTCACCTACCGTGCCATCCACGATCGGTTCGTCGTGCTTTTTGAAAGCTCTTTCAAGCGCAATTATGTACACGTACGTGACGTCTCAAGCGTGTTCCAGCACGCGATCGCCAACTACGACAAGATGAAGTCCCAGATCTACAACGTCGGCCTTTCTGACGCCAATGTCTCCAAGAAGGAACTCTGCGAAAAAATTCAGACACAGGTGCCAGATTTCACCTTCATTGATGCGCCAATAGGGAAGGATCCAGATCAACGCAACTACATCGTGTCGAACGCCAAGATAGAAGCCACCGCTTTCCAAACCGCCTTCTCTCTCGATGACGGCATCAGTGAATTGATCAAGGGCTACGCAATGCTCAAGAACACATGCCATGGCAACGTGTGATCACGACTGCAGAAATAAGGATGCAGCAGCTAAGATACCCTACTGCGTTGGCAGCGAGCAGCGATAAAGCCGTTCCACACAACCCTCTGTCGCTCACTACTGTCAGAGCATTCGCAACCTTGATTTGAAGGCCCCAACCATAACTGTTCAGAGGTAGGCGTGACTTTCTATACGGGGAAACAGGTTCTCGTTACCGGCGGTACCGGCTTGATCGGCAGGCCATTTGTCGAAATGCTTCAGACAGCGGGAGCCAAGGTGCGCATAGCCGCTCTTGACGATCCTTCGCGGGCGCCGGACGGGGTCGAGTTTAGGCGCGTCGATTTACGAGAATTCGGCCAGTGTATGGAAGTGGCGGAGGGCTGCGAAATTGTGTTTCAGCTGGCCGGAGTCAAGGGCTCGCCGGCCATGACAGCAACGCGTCCAGCAAGCTTTTTCGTGCCTACCATCACCTTCAATACCAACATGATGGAAGCGGCTCGCCACCAAGGCGTACAACGGTATCTTTTCACGAGTTCCATAGGTGTGTATGCGCCAGCTGAGGTTTTTTATGAGGACGATGTCTGGAAGACCTTCCCATCGCCAAATGATCGTTTTGCAGGGTGGGCCAAGCGCATGGGTGAACTACAGGCCGATGCCTACAAGATCGAATATGGCTGGGACAAAATTTCGATCGTTCGGCCGGCCAATGTCTACGGACCTTACGACAACTTCGATCCAAAAAACGCCATGGTGATTCCTTCTCTGATCCATCGTGTCTTGTCGGGAGAGAATCCTCTGGTGGTCTGGGGAGACGGCTCCGCAGTGCGCGACTTCATCCACGCACGTGACGTGGCGCAAGGCATGATGATGGCGGTCAGGCAGGGCTACTCCCTGCCCGTCAACCTCGGCAGTGGCGAGGGTGTGACGGTGCGTCGGATCGCGGAGATTTTGGCGGAAAACGTCCCAGGTCTGAGAATCGAGTGGGATACGAGCAAGCCCTCAGGAGACGCCAAGCGGCTGATGGACATGGCACGCGCAGGCTCAATCGGTTTCAAGCCTAAGGTCGATGTGGAAAAGGGCATCGCCGAAACGCTCGCCTGGTACCAGGCCAACCGCGCCGTCTCTGAGCAACGCTACAACGCTTTTACCGACTCGGCACTGGCACCGAAAGCGATGCCTTAGCGTTCCGTTTTATGACCGCGTCGAATCCTCTCATGGTCGTGACCGGTGGTAGTCGGGGTATAGGTGCCGCAACGTCTCGCTTGGGCGCCACGCGCGGTTACCGCGTGGCAGTCGGATTTCACGCGAACGGTGCGGAGGCAGAAGCCGTGGTGAGGGAAATCCATCAAACAGGTGGCGAAGCGAAAGCGTTTCCGCTGGATGTTGCCGATCCCGCCAGTGTGGAGCGATTTTTTGCGGACATCGACCGAGACATGGGGCGACCGCAGGCGCTAGTGAACGGCGCGGGGATGACGGGCAGAGCGTGCGGCATCCTCAATCTGACTCCAGACATTGCTGGGCAAGTCATAGGTGTCAATCTTCTAGGAGCGCTCTATTGCGTGCGTGCGGCCGCACTGCGCATGAGCGCTACGCGCGGTGGCGCCGGTGGGGCGATCGTGAATATATCCTCTGAGACAGCTAGATTTGGCGGCAATCGCATGTCGGCCTACGCATCCGCCAAAGCGGGCATCAATGCCTTGACTGTCGCTGTTGCCAGGGAGTTGGCCGAAGAAGGCATCCGGATTAACGCGGTCAGCCCCGGCGTGATCGATACCGGCCAGAATGCGGACCTGAGCCCCGAACCGAGGGAACACCTGGTGAAGAGCATCCCGCTCAAACGCATGGGACAAGCCGAAGAGGTTGCGGAGGCAATACTGTGGTTGCTGTCCGAACANGCAAGCTACGTAACAGGCAGCATTCTCCCCGTCAACGGCGGACGTTAGCTCGCTGGTTNTTCANNAAAATCNATGGATGNATTTTNGGATTCGGCAAACCTGCCCGCCCAAGCCCACGAGACGTAGTCTCANAAGCACTGGCAGTCCCCCTGCAAAAAGTAGGCGCCTTCTTGTTGAGGTTCTCNGGGGGCGCTNTAGAAAACAGAAGCGCATGCCTGGGAGAACGGGCACTGATGCTTGCCGCTCCCTNAAGGCGTCCGTTCGACCACAGTGCCGCAGTTCAGGCCACCCACGGATTCTGCGGTNGAGCCACTTTCCTNAAGGACACGCATCTTGCAAACATTACTGATCTGCGGCGCGACCGGCTTTATCGGCCGCAATATTGCCGAACATTACGCCCGCACAGGCGAATACAAGGTCNTCGGGGTGCATAACAAGCGGCGGTCGTTCGAGTGNCCGGGCCTTGCCTGGATNAAGGCCGACCTTACCAACCCAGATGATGTAGATCGGGCGTTGAGCGGCGTCGATATTGTCATACAGGCAGCCGCCACGACTTCCGGCTCAAAAGACATCGTTGCCCGGCCATTCATACACACCACNGACAATGCGGTTATGAACTCCCTTCTTTTCCGCGCAGCATTTGAGAAGAAGCTCGACCAGGTGGTG
Source organism: Acidobacteriota bacterium (assembly GCA_002717745.1). GTDB lineage: Bacteria > Acidobacteriota > Vicinamibacteria > Vicinamibacterales > UBA823 > UBA11600. Next base: position 12,788 of record PBBF01000005.1, on the reverse strand, counting down.
TTTTTCAGCTGTACCGTGATGTTGCAGTCCAGCGAACAGGCACTCACGGAAGTGGATTTCGATGCCAACGTGCCGTTGCACCCACGCTACTTCGGGGTGGGCTGGACCAAGGTTTATATCGANAAAATGTGCGAGTTCTATTCGCGCATCGGCTCCACAAAATACACCGCCATCCGCCATAGCAACATCTATGGGCCGCATGACAAGTACGACCTTGAGCGCAGCCACGTGTTCGGCGCCACGGTCACCAAGGTCATGAGCGCACAAGACGGCAAAATAACCGTTTGGGGCACCGGCGAAGAAGCGCGCGATCTACTTTATGTGGAGGACCTAATCGATTTTGTGGACAAGGCCATCCATCGTCAGGACACGCCCTTTGGCCTGTATAACTGCGGCTATGGCGAGGCGATCAGCATCAGGGATCTGGTGAGCAAGATCGTGCAGAAATCAGGCCGGACGCTCGCCATTGAACACGACCTCAGCCAACCGACTATCAAGAGCAGCCTCTTTCTTGATTGCGCCAAGGCTAAGCGGGAGTTGGGGTGGAAGCGCACAACCTCGCTTGACGCCGGCATCGCGAAAACCCTCGTATGGTGGCAGGCGAATATCGGGGAAANGGCTATCTAGAGATATGGTTGACGTATACCGCTACCGCAGGCTTGGCCGGCGCCTCGCCTGCGCCAATCGACTGTTCGAAGTGTTCTTCGATACTGTCGAGACGCCAAGCGGCGAAATTGTGGACGATTTCCTGGTCGTGCGACCAAAACTGTCCGCGCCGAAGGGCATCGTTGGCGTGTGTGTGCTGCCCGAGGTGAACGGCAAGATCGGCCTTATGCGGGGCTGGCGCCACCAGCTAGAGGAAGANGTTTGGCAGGCGCCNGCTGGNTTTATTGACCTCGGCGAGACTGCCNAGCANACCGCCGTGCGCGAGCTGAAAGAGGAAACGGCANTGGTCTGTGATCCAACGAGATTGCAGAGCCTGGGCCTATATCTACCGGATGCCGGACTTATTGAGGGACGTGTGGCCTTGTTTCACGCCCGCTGCGAGGGACCTTTCACAGAGTCAGCCGCAACCAAAGAAATCGGGACGGGGCCCCTTGAGTATTTTTCTCCTGACGCACTGGAAGAGATCTTAAATCATGCTGAGCACATTGGAGGTGCCACCCTTGTTGCCGGGTACCGCTACTTGAGATGGCATGCTCGCAAATCACAGCCGCAGCGTCGAGAAGAACATTGAGAAAATTTGATAAACGATTCTTGTCTGTGGCGCAGCCCCATTTGATCCGACTTCATCAAACNCCTCCACCTCTTTTCTGCATCGACCNCGCCTCACCATGAATTACCCATCGAGCCACTTATACATCATGGCAGCCGAGGATTCTCTTACCCGGTTCTGGCCAGATTGTTTTGGGCTGGCAGCTGAATATCATAAAGTCATATTTGCTCCCGATNTGATTTCGAAATACGGCACCTACGCTCTATATGATCAAATAAGACAAGAGATTGCTGACAACGATATATCACTATTGCTAATCGACATTTCGTCGCCGATATATGATCCCTTTATCATTTTTGATCTGAAGCGAGAATATGGTTTAAGCATAGTCCTACTGGCGATTGACGATGAGTTCAAGTTNGAGTGGATNAGTTCGTCCTACGCTACCATCGCTGATCTNGTCCTTACNACGGATTATGTTTCTGTTGATCGCTATCGGCAGGCAGGCGTAAACGCGCACTTTTTCGTGCCTCCCATCCATATTCCGCTTGAAATTCCTGAACAGATCGAGTCTGATCCGAAGTATGGTGTATCGTTTGTTGGCAGAGTCGATGAGGGTAAGCCAAGCCGGGCAGAGTTTGTACGCTTTTTGGCANNAAACGAGATTGCCGTNTCGTATTTCTCAAGTAGCGGGGATAACGATCCACTATTCTTGTCGCGCGACGACATGTACTCAGTTTTTCGTAACTCTGCTATTAATCTGAGTTTTACTGGCATCACCATGTATTTGTACAAATTTGATCATGTGCTGTACGAGCGTATTAGGGGATATAAGTCGAGGCCTTTAGAGATTATCGCAGCGGGNGGATTTTGCGTCAGCGAGTTTTCAATCTCCTTGGGGCAATTGCTAGAGGATGGAGTCGACACTGTCTTCTTCAGGAATAAAGCAGAACTGCTTGAAAAAATTTCGTATTTCCTTGGCCATCAAGATGAGGCCAAGAGAATAGCAGCTCGTGGGGCGGAAAAAATAAAAAAACAATTTTCTTGCGAAGCTGTGGCAAAGAGATTGGCAGAACTCATTCAGGAGTCTCAAGAGCATTTAGGAATAGACCTATATGGAGAACCGCAACGGGCTCAGGTCTCTCGATGGTTAGNATCTAGTTTCATTGTCTTCACACTTTCGAACANTGTGACTCTGCTACTTAAAGGAAGGTTGCTTCCATTTTTAAGTGATTCNTGGAACTTGACTAAGTTCTTGAGGCGTCTCGCGGTTGATGTCGGGACGCTACTAACATTGCAAGTGGTTGTTTTTGTTTTGTACAGATCGGGGAAGGTCGTGCTCGCGAAGGTCANGTCTAGGATATTGCGTTGGGGGTATCCATTTAAGCGAAGTCGTCAGGCCTTCCCTACTGGCGGCCCAGTCGCCTCGCGCAGTGAAACACCTTAGCGGCTCCGCCCACTTCGACGCGCAATGGCAATGGTTATGACTACACACCCTTCGTCAACGATTGTTGCGTGCCGCATTTGCGAGAGCGAGAAAATCACACCGGTACTCGATCTGGGAAGACAAGCGCTCGCAAACCACCTTCGCCGCGAACGGGCGGATACGCTTCCCACNTATCCGCTTATCATCTGCCGCTGCGAAGAATGCGGAACGATTCAGCTGACCGAGACAGTGGCGCCTGAGAATCTCTTTATGGACTACGTCTGGGTCACCGGCACGTCCGACGGTGCGCGCGATTATAGCAGGATTTTTTGCAAGCGACTTGTATCTCGGTGCCAGGCCGGTCCGCTGTTCGTGATTGAGATCGCGAGCAATGACGGTACCTTTCTCAAGCGATTCGTTGAGCGTGGAGATTGCGTACTCGGCGTGGATCCTGCGCAAAATATTGCCGCGATGGCCGAACGGGATGGAGTCCGCACACTCCCCGAATTCTTCGGCCTCGAAGTCGCCAAAGGCATTGTCGAGCGGAGCGGTGAGGCCGATGCAGTGTTTGCGCGGAATGTCATTCCGCACGTCGCGAACGCCAACGATGTTGTGGCCGGCATGGCGCACTGTCTCAAGGCCGACGGTACCGGCGCCATCGAGTTTCACCGNGCCGACGTGATACTCGAGGAACTGCACTACGATTCGATCTACCACGAGCACCTGTACTTCCACTCGCTGCACAGCATTGGCCGGCTACTCAGCCGGCTCGGCCTCACACCCTTCGATGTGACCATGAGCCCCATTAGCGGCGGCTCGTTCGTCGTGTACTTCTCTAAGATCAAGAGACCACCGACGCACGTCTTCACGGCGGCCGTGCAAGCCGAGGACGCCCTTGGTACCGGGCGGGCGGAACCGTGGCAGGAGTTCGCGCGACGTTGTAAGCGGCACCGCAAGTCCCTGCTGTCGATCGTCGAAGGAAAAAAGGCTCAAGGCAAGCGAATCATCGGCTACGGCGCATCAGCGCGGAGCTCCACGATGCTCAACTATTGTGGGATCGACAGCCGGCTCCTCGATGTGATAGTAGATCGTGCCCCGCTCAAACACGATACATACACGCCCGGCACCGATGTTCTGATCGTGCCGCCCGACCGCGCTTTCGCTCTCAAGCCTGACGTGATCCTCTTACTCGCATGGAACTTCCGAGATGAGATCTTCGCGCAGATTCGCGCCGAGCACGGCTGGAGGGGACAGGTGATCGTGCCACTTCCCGGTGATCCAACCGTCATCGATTTCGAATGAAGTTCACGGAACTGGCACTTCGCGGAGTGTGCCTGATCGANCCGGAGCTGTTCTCCGACGAGCGTGGTGTGTTTCGTCGAACCTTCTGTGAGAAGGAGCTTTCCGAGCACGGATTGGCGAGCACGGCAGTACAGGGTAACATCTCAGAGAACCCGCATGAGGGGACGTTGCGGGGGTTTCACTTTCAGGTGCCGCCGTTCGAGGAAGCGAAGACGTTGCTGTGNGTCACAGGCTCACTCTTCGATATCGTCGTCGATCTGCGGCCCGGGTCTCCCACGTTCCTTGAGTGGGTATCGGTCGAGTTTTCGGCCGCGGACCGTCGCAGCCTGCACGTGCCTGCCGGGTGCGCGAATGCCTGGCTCACGACGGCCCAGAATACGACGGTTCACTATTACATGAGCGAAGCCTACCGGCCAAACGCAGACCGTGGACTCCGCTATAACGACCCGTCATTCGCCTTTCGCTGGCCACGCGAGCCCCGGATGATCTCGAAGAAAGACGCAAGCTATCCTGATTTCGATCCCGGATCCCTCGGTCNGAGCTGATAGCCGTGCGCGTGCTCGTGACTGGCGGCCGCGGCTTTCTCGGCCGACGCCTCATGCCTCTTNTGGCAGAGCACGAGGTCATGAGCCTTGTGCGTGGGGTTGCGGTTGACGACGAGCAGCCAGGGATCCGTACAGTGGTCGGTGATATCACCCGCGACGGAGGCTGGCAGGAGGCAATCGAAGATTTCGCCCCCGAATGGTGTATCCATTTAGCCTGGGATGGTCTTCCCGACTACTCTCTCGCGCGTTGTCGGGCCAATTTAGACGCTAATGTTGCACTTCTTCAAACGCTCGTCCGGGCCAACGTTGGCCGCATGNTCGTCGCCGGGAGTTGCTGGGAGTACGGTCGCGCGGCCGATGCGGTCCGAGAGGAAGATTCTCCGATCGACTGTGGCGTCTTTGCAGCGACCAAGAATGCCGTTCGCAACATGCTCGAAGGCGTGTCTCGCGAGGCGGNCTTTGACTATCGGTGGGCTCGTATTTTTTTCGCGTACGGCCCAGGTCAGCGCAGCGCCTCGCTCATCCCGCATTTNCACGCGTCGTTTGCCCGTGGCACCGTGCCGGCCCTGCGGGAGCCGAACGCCGTCCAGGATTTCGTGCACGTCGACGACGTTGCCCGCGGGCTCGTCATGCTCGCGCAATGCCAAGCGCCGTCCGGCATCTTTAACCTCGGCAGCGGCCGNCCAACGAGCGTCGGTGAGATCGCGAACCGTGTGGCGCGGCACTACGGCCAATCGCCGCCGTTCGTGTGTGTGGACCCGGGGCCCGGCCTCTGGGCTGACATAAGCCGGACGAACTCTGCGACGGGTTGGCGTCCTGAGATAGGGATTGCCGACGGGATTGAGATGACCCTGCACGCATTGGACGGGAAGATATGAGCCGTCCGGAGCAAGCAGTGATTCTGTGCGGCGGTTTGGGCACACGCCTTCGCCCCCTCACCGACAACTTGCCAAAGCCAATGGCGCTCGTGAATGGGCGACCGTTCTTGGCGTATTTGTTGCAGCAATTACGGGAACAGGGGATTCGCCGCGTTCTCATGCTAACCGGCTACCGCGGCGAGATGATCCACGCGTTTTTTGGCAACGGTGCATCCGCCGGTGTGGATATCCGTTATTCCCATGGACCCGCGGAATGGAAGACTGGTCGGCGTGTCTTGGAGGCGCGTGCGGAGTTGGACCCGGATTTTTTGCTACTGTACTCAGACAACTACGCGCCGATCAATTTCGAGAAGCTGCATGCGTTCCATGCTACACGGGGAACCGTCGTGAGCCTGGTCGTGCAACCCAAGGCAAGCGCCAACATCCGCCTGATGCAGGACGACGGGATGGTGGAACTCTATGACCCGACGCGCACGGCGCCAGGGCTCGAGTTCGTCGAGATCGGCTACATGGTGGTCGATCGCGACCGCCTCATGCCATTCATGGACGATCCGGACGCAAGCTTGACGCACGGCTTGCAGCGGCTCGCTGCCGAACGTCAGTTGGCGGGCTTCGTCAGCCGAGATCCGTACCACAGCATCTCGGACATGGATCGGCTGCAGCTCACCGAGCGTTACCTCGCGAACAAGCGCATTCTACTGATCGACCGTGACGGGACCATCAACGCCCGGCCACCTCGCGCGGAGTACGTCACGAGCTGGGAACAGTTTCATTGGATTGATGAAACGGTTGATGCCATGCAGCAACTCGCTGCACANGGCTTTCGGTTCCTCGTGCTCTCGAATCAGGCAGGGATCGCTCGCGGAATGATCGACGCCTGCGCAGTGGAAGAGGTGAATACACAGATGTGTGACGAACTCCACACCCGTGGAATTGACATTCTCTCCGTATACGTGTGTCCCCATCACTGGGATGCCGGGTGTGAGTGTCGAAAACCTGCCCCCGGCATGTTTTTTCAGGCGTCGGCGGAGCATCAGTTACGCCTGGATCGGACCATCTACATTGGCGATGATCCTCGGGACAGCCAAGCGGCGCATAATGCGAACTGCCTGAGCGTTCTCGTCGGTGACGAAAGGCACGGCGCGGACGGTGATGCGGCGAGGCCTGCGCGCGTCTCTGAAACACTCCTTGAGTTGGTCCCGTGGATCGTATCGCGATTCGACGAGTGGGANTCGACCCCCTGACCGGCGACGCCTAAGCGAGACTGTATCTTTGTTCGTTATCCAGCCATCTAAAGCAAGAAGATCAGCGAATGCCTCAATCCGTTACACTGCCTCGATCTGTCACGACAATGTCCCCGCAGCGACTGAGCTTCGCGGGAGGAGGGACGGACCTTCCTGATTTCTATCGGCATCACGGTGGCGCGGTCATTAGCGCGACGATCAACAAGTACCTCTACGTGACGGTCAAGCGACACAGTCCGCTGTTCAACGAGACCTACCGTCTCAGCTATTCCAAGACGGAACACGTGGACACGCTCGACGAGATCGAGAACGACGTTGCGCGTGAATGTCTACGCCTGATTCACGTCGAGCCTCCGCTCTACATCGCGACCGCGGCTGATCTGCCGGCGTCGTCCGGGCTGGGTTCCTCGAGCAGCTTTGCCGTGGGCCTCCTTTACGCCCTGCACACGATGCGAGGGGAAAGTGTGTCGGCCGGGCAGTTGGCTGAAGAGGCATGCCACGTNGAGATCGGCATGTTGAAGCGGCCCATAGGCAAGCAAGATCAGTATGCGGCGGCGTTCGGCGGCTTGAATTTCATTACGTTCCAGCCCGATGGCCGGGTTCATCTGGATCANATCTGGTTGCCTGACGACGGCGCGGCTTCGCTGTTTCGCAACAGTATGCTCTTTTGGANGGGCACGCANCGTGACGCGGGTTCGATACTCGAAGAGCAGCGAGCGAACATCACGGAAACGAGCGAGACGCTTGTCCAGATGCGCGACCTGGCAGGTGATTTCCGCGACATTTTACTGCAGCAANGCAACGATCCGGGAGGACTCGGCGCCATTCTCGATGCCGGATGGCAGGCCAAGCGGAGCCTGGCCAGCAAGATCAGTTCGTCGGAAATAGATGTCTGTTANGAGANNGCCCGNGCNGCNGGTGCGCTCGGNGGCAAGATCGCNGGTGCNGGTGGCGGCGGGTTNNTGTACCTNGTGGTNCCNCCNGAGAANCAAGCCGCCGTGCGGGCCGCGCTTTCTGAGATGGTGGACGTCGCTGTCGCCTACGAACCACGAGGNGCGCGGTTACTTTCTGTCATTCAAGAATGATGCACACCGTGCTGTCCTCTACCGAACGAGAGAACGACTGCTGCACGACGGACGAAGCCTCTATACGAAGTCTGCAACAACGTCTCACGAGGAATGGCAAGGAGGGTCTATTCGGTGCTTGCTGAAACCGGACACGGCCAAAGCGTGAGGAGGAGCCTTGANAGCCTACTCAGATAGCGAAGCAATNGCCCTTATCCGCTTGAGGTACTGGCAGCACCTTCTCAANGAGATGTTGAAGGCCANGCAGTTCAAGNTCCCNATCCACCTTGCGTTNGGGCACGAAGCCGCCGCNGTGGCAATGGACCTGACNATGCAGCCGGANGANGNNTTGTGTCTNACNCACCGGAATGGCGCGTACAACCTAGCTCGATCCAANGCGTTTGAGGCNGAGTTGGCACACTACCGGCTGGAGTCGCGTCCCGATGGTGTCGGGCACATGGCNTCGATGAATCTCGCTATGGAGCATACCGGCATCGCGTACGCCTCGAGCATTCTCGGCAACGCNCTCGCGGTAGCATCCGGCATCGCGCTGCANCGGAAGNNGGTTGAGAGNCCCGGAGTGGTTTTCGTCNCGATNGGCGATGGCGCGATCGAGGAGGGTGTGTTTTGGGANTCGNTNATCTTTGCNCGCACCCATGAACTCCGATTGGTCGTNGTGGTGGAGAACAACNANTTTTCGNTGGNCTCGACGATCNAGCAACGGCGATNCCCGATCGACCTTNCGCTCGTATGCGCGGNCTTGGNCGTGACATACCGGCANGTGNCCGGCGCTCTCCTNCCCGANGTGAAAGTCGCGCTCGGCNCGGCNCGAGACGAGGCNTCNNAGGGTCNNNTTNCGGNGGTCGANNTGGACATCCAGACGTTCAACCAGCACGCCGGCCCCACGCCCGGCTGGCCGGAAGATCCGACGCNCATCGCNCTCGAGGACGGACTCCTNCTCGGCGANCATCCGAANGANCCGCTGTACCATCTGCNGNAGGCGATTGGTCCGGTGGCNTTCGACCGACTNGNGGCGCANGTNATCGCGNGGGANCACGATGNGTAANCNGACTTACATNACNCACATCGTCCANCAGGTCAANAAAGTCACCGAACGTTGCGGGGCGATCTTTNTTTACGGCGAGAACATAGATTNCGGCTCGCGCNTCNGNGGNCTGGCGCGCGGTCTGACGGTGAATCCCGCCGGCCGNATCCNAAATGTCGGAAACTGCGAGNTGACNCATNTCGGCGTCGGNCTNGGNATNCTCCTCGANGGCGGTCAGGCCGCGCTATTCGGNAAGCAGCTTGANTTTCTCNTNTTNGGGNTGGANCAGGCATGCGACACGTTCAACTTCATTCGNGCGTACCGCCCGCGAAGTACGTGGGGCAGNTTCACCATCTTCGTGATCGTATGCGACCAGGNGTACCAGGGCCCGCAGTCGAGTCTGAACGGGGCTGGCGATTTCGCGTCCCTCATCAACATTCCGNTCTATTGCCTTAACGGCGCGGACGACGCCGCTGGGGTGGTGGATCGGCACTTCGCGAGCCCTGGATTCCGAATNATTTGTCTTAGCCAGCGCCAATTCGGCGCCCCTGCGCTTCAGGTTCCAGCGGAATGGCATGCNGAGGACGACAGCTTGTTTCGATACCGGTCGGGCGATGACGCGACGGTTGTGAGCCTCAATTTCGCTCTACGCGACTCGCTCGACATGAATGACACGTTAGTGGGTGCGGGCGTGCACAGCGACGTGTTCCATATGAATTTCGTTCCCGGCGCAGATCTGACTGCAGTGCTGCAATCGTGCCGCCGTACGGGAAAATTGGTGCTCTTGGACGATTCGAAAACAGTCACCAAGTTCGGCGACATTCTGATCGCTGAACTCAGCCAGTCAGGCGCTGACGTAGAAGTGCTTTCCTTCTGCAGGCGCGGATGCCGGAACGAGGACTACGGAGCGAACGAAGATCGCTTCATGCCCGACCATGCGCGGGCNCTCGCGTTCATTCGTCGCNCGTGAANCGACTNCCACCTTTCACATGCCAGTNAGACAATTGACATGACGCGAGTACTAGTCACCGGAGCGTCTGGGTACATTGGCAGCGTCCTGACAGACTATCTTGCTACGCACGGCATTGACTGCGTCGGCTACGATCCCGGGTTCTTTAGGCCCTGCTTATTGTATTCTCCGTCGTCGCTGGCAACGGTTCCGCGGGACGCTCGGGACATCACGGAGGCGGATCTCGGTGGCATCGATGCCGTAGTACACCTCGCCGGGATTTCCAACGATCCCATGGGCAAGCTAGACGCGGCGCAGATCTATGACCCGACCCGTATCTACAGCCTGGAGATCGCAAAACGATGTAAGCAGCTAGGTGTCAAGTTCATCTTCGCGTCCAGCTGCTCGGTGTACGGACTGGGAGGTAAAGAGTTGCTCACGGAGGGGTCTCCGCCGCAGCCACAAACCCCCTATTCCCTCAATAAGCTGCAGATCGAGGACGACCTGCGCGGGATTGCCGACTCGACGTTTTCTCCGATCGCGCTCCGGTTCGCTACCGTGTTTGGATCGTCGCCCCGGATACGCTTTGACGTCGTGGTCAACATGCTGACGGGGCTGGCCGCCGCGACGAAGACGATCGTCCTGAACTCGGACGGGAAGGCGTGGCGCCCGAACGTCCACATCCTGGATGCGTGTCAAGCGGTGCTGCGGGCGGTTGAATTGGATTACTGTGCCGGCGAGCTTTTAGTGCTGAACGTCGGCGACGAAGTCAACAACCTTGAAGTAATCCACATCGCGAAGATAGTGCAGGCCGCCGTCCCCGGGTGCGAATTGAGATTCCTATCCGAAAATCCGGAACTAGACGAAGACGGCCTGATTCGTGATCGGAAAGTGGAGGGTGACGTGGACGCCCGGACGTATAAAGTGTCGTTCGAAGAGATCAGGCGGGTGATGCCCCGCTTTGCATGCGAATGGACAGTGGAGCGGGGAGTGAAGGACATGTCCACCCGGTTTCAGGAGCTGTCGCTTACAAGCGAGGTTTTCAAGCGGCGGGGATTCTACCGACTTCAGCAACTCGAGTATCTCCACGAGAATGGATACCTCTCGGACGAACTCCGCTGGCTAAAGGCCCCCCCCGGCTAACGATGCGGGGTCGCCGTGGGACCCTCGCGAGTTGGACGTCGGGGGGATCATCACATTCGCGACAGTGCCGCGTCCCTGAGGGATTGAAGGTAGGGGGCGCTCTCCGGGGTGTTCTCTTGGGGCGCCCATTGGGCGAATGCTTTCCAAGTCGCGGGCGCATACTCGCCCATCATCGTCTCGTAGGAAATCACATGCTCGGACAGCATCACGTAGGTGTGCCACGTGAACGCCGGCACCGCGATGAACTCGGTGTGACCTTGTTCGAGGACGGTGAAATCGGTCACAACACCGAGGTCATCAAAGAACAACACGGCCATCTTGCCTTCCATCACATGGATCTTTTCGATCTTTTCCGGACCAGGATGGAGATGGGGCTGCATGTAGGAGTCGCGCATGATGAAGTTCACAACGCGATTAAATTCGTCTCCGGGGTTGTGCAGGATTTTCGGATAACGGCGGCGCGCCGATGCGGCGGCCTGGCGCAGACAGGCATCGGCTTCCTCGCTCGGCAGTAATGGAACCGGAGCATTCATGCTACTGTTAATACACCCCTGCCAATCGTCAATGGGAACCTCGTCCGGGCTTTGCAGCGGATTGTACCCAAAGAAACCTGTTGAGGCGAGGGCACAAGAGAATGCTGCAAGAGAACTGCAGACACGCGACACGAGCGCAGCGTGACCGACTCGACCGGCTTGATCGGCCAGACTTGAAATGACCGCCTACCAGAAGATCGTCCACATACTCACTCCGGCCCATCGGCGTGCCGCAGTTGGCCTGCTGGGCTTGATGTTGATCGGCATGGCTCTCGAGACCCTCGGTATCGGTTTGATAATCCCCGTGCTGGCCGTGATAGTTCAGGACGACCTGGCCACGCGCTACCCCGCGCTGGCGCCGTGGTTGAGCCGCCTCGGCAACCCCAGCCAGGAGTGGCTTGTCGTCGCTAGCATGCTGGCTCTGGCTGGGGTAACCACGCTCAGGGTGTCGTTCGTGGCCTTGCTTACCTTTGGGCAATCGCGCTTTGCCCACCGGGTGAAAGCCAACCTGTCACAACGGTTGTTCGCCGGATACTTGCGCCAGCCCTATGAGTTTCATCTGCGACGCAACTCTGCACAGTTGATCCGCAATGCCATGGGTCAGGTGGACGAGGTCTGTAGCTTACTCACCCAAGGACTCCAACTGACGACTGAGATCCTGGTGTTGATCGGCATCTCGGCGCTGTTGGCAGCTGTTGAACCACTCGGTGCACTCCTGGTCATGAGCACGCTCGGTTTGGCCGGGTGGGGCGCGAGCCGCTTCACCCGCAGCTTCACCTCCCGTTGGGGCAAGGAGGTACAGCATCACGAGGGGTTGCGTCTGCAGCACCTGCAGCAGGGCCTGGGCGGCGCCAAAGACGTGAAACTGCTCGGCCGTGAAAGCGATTTCCTCAACCAATATCAAATTCACAACGTCGGCAGCGCTCGAGTAGCACAACGCCATGCGGCAGTACAGGCGATCCCTCGACTCTGGCTGGAACTAATTGCCGTCACCGGCCTGGCCAGCATGGTGATTTTGATGATCCTTCGGGGCAGGCCCGTGGCGGCGGTATTACCGGCCCTAGGCTTATTTACCGCCGCTGCCTTTCGCCTGATGCCCGCTGTGACTCCGGTGCTCTACGCCATGCAGGGCATTCGGTACTCCTCACCGGCGCTCGACACCGTCCTAGACGATCTGCGCCTGTCTGAGGCCATGAGAGCCCCACAGCGCGGCCAGTTGCTGCCATTCAGGCACGCGATGACCCTGGAACAAATCAGCTTTCAGTACCCGCTCTCTCAAAACCAGGTGCTCAACGAGATCAGTCTGTCGATTCCGAGGGGAGCCGCGGTCGGTTTCATCGGTGACAGTGGCGCGGGCAAGAGCACGCTGGTAGACATTGTTCTCGGCCTTTTTAGCCCAGGCAGCGGTGCCGTGAGAGTGGACGGCATCGATATTCAGACCAA
>PBBF01000004.1 GCA_002717745.1 Acidobacteriota bacterium | reverse complement strand
ATCGGCATCATCGCCTTTGGATTGTGTTTCGGGATGATGGAGTTGCACATGCCGGCCATGATCACTGGGATGCTTACAGGCATGGGAATCGTGATGCTTGGTTCCCAGGAGCCTCTTGCAGAGGCAACGGCCGGTTTCCTCGGTGCGCTGGTCGGATTAGTGATTTACGCACTTACTTGGATGGCCGATGCGCTCCTGCAGCGTGAGCAATCGTGATGGATTTACGTACGAAGAAGAAATGGGATCGCGCTTCGTCTTTTTTAAACCTTTTTCAGTCTTTTGGGGCTGAACGACGCTGGGCTCCTGTGAAGCAGGAATTCTTTCGTGCCATGCAAGGGAAGGTATTATTTGTCGGCGTCGGCACTGGTCTTGATATTCCTAGTTTTCCCCCGAATAGAGACATTATTGGTATTGACATCAGCGATCGGATGCTGGCCAGAGCTACGTCGAAAGCTAGGATGTATCGTGGTCGATTAGAGTTGAGACAGCTTGATGTGCACGACATAGACTTTGCACCCGGCACCTTCGATCAGGTTTTCACTTCCTGCACCTTCTGCTCCGTGCCGAATCCTGTGAGAGGCCTTGAGGTGCTACGGAGAGTGCTCAAGCCGGGTGGCGAGCTGAGGATGTTCGAACACACGGGCAGTGGCTATTTTCCGTTTAACTGCTTACTGCACCTCATGAATCCGGTCGCCCGGCTCATCGGTCCAGAAATTAGCCGAGATACTGTAGGGAACGTAGTGCGCGCTGGCTTCCAAATCGTTCGCGTCAGACACGCTTACCTTGATGTGCTCAAGACAATCCATGCCGTTTTACCTGCCTAGGTCGGTGGTGGTGGACGACCGAGCTACATTCCAAGTAGGTTGGGTTGGTGCTTGGTGAGTCCTTGCTCCTTGCACCAGAGATCAAGTTCAACTGATGCGAGCTCATCGACGACAGGGGCCAGAAGACCCTCTGCACGTAGGTCGGCGACTTTGATGTAGGTATGACATGAGTTGCAGGCCTCGACCCGCATATATGGCAGGCTATCGGCTACGTGATAATGGAGATTCTCTGCGTTAGCCTCTCCGCATTTGATACAGACCGTTCGTGGGAATGACCACGCGACTGAGCACAGGGCGCAAACCAGCGAGCGGCGTCCCTGGATTTCGATTTCGTCTTGAAGGGTAGCAAACTGTGGCGGCCAGTTGCACAAGGGGCAGACAGTCCCACCCGCTTGGTGCAGAGGCCTNTCCTGGNGGTGGGCTANGGCTTCNACGATCGGCTNGAGNAANGCACGNCNAAAGAATTNCAGCGCNGTCACNTCGATCTGNAGACTCTGAATNCTANNGCTGANAGGTTGCNNCAGNGCGGTNTNCNGCAAGANNTCGGCGTTCANGNTAAGGTTGCCTGTGTCGAGTNCCNTGGCNGCTNGGGNNAANGNTTCCGGCATGACTTTCTGGACCTCGNGAACGAATTCNCNAAANGGTNNCGCGAGTGACTCNTAGGGGAGNCGCTCCAANCTCAATCTCGGNGGTGNGTTGCTTTCGGGGTTNNNNAGGTCGGGCCAACGNGCGTCNCTTGAGGTNTTGTANANCGGTTCCTGGCAGTCGAGNACTCCNAGATAACTGTNAAGTAGGNNTGCAGCGTGNGGGCGTNCGGTTTGAAGAGCNACCGCGCGANTACGGCGGGCTTGCCACANCGNGNNACCNCGTTCAACGCCGGTCGGCATTCTCGGNTGTGTGCGTCNGNTGTNTATNGGGTTGCCACGCNGGGTGATGCACGNTNGCCCAGGCGNGGGTAACCTTNCCNTCGATCATNCCTCGCGCTGTGCCNGGAAANGCAAATATTCCNAGGTANACGTGCAGNGTAAGNAGGAGCCCCCCGGCNAGNGTGGCGGCGTAGTGCACGAGACGCATCGAAGNAAGTAGGANCGATNCATTTGGAACCACTGTNGCGACNGNCTCCGGGAACCATAATGCGAGNCCACTGATCAGAAACATGACGCCGAGCNNGGTCTGTGCCCAGAAAAANAGCTTCTGCCCACCATTGTATTTANCCGCNGGGGGTANNTCCGCNGTCTGATGTCNGGCGTAGGAGNGGATTGCTCTNAGCCAACGCCAGTCGNTTGCAGTAAGGGTCATNTCACGCACCCACATNANGAANGTTGCGGCCATCGANACNCTGAAGATAAGGCCTACCCANGGGTGCGCCNCCCTNGCCATGGGTCCGCCGCCCAANAGATTTGTGAGCCAGAANAGGGACGGATATGANAANGCAAGNCCNGTGAGCAAGAGNANTGTGAAGCTNATTCCCACAGCCCAGTGAATAAGGCGTTGGATGGCGCTGAAGCGATGAANNAACACNCCGAGCTCAGNTGGCATGNGTGGTNGTGTCCTCGGCGTCCTGCGGACCNATNGTCAGATAGTGCACAAGCGTCGACAGAACNCCAAANCCNAGNANGTAGGAACCAATTCGTTTNAGAACTCCCAANCCGGTGAGAGCCAGTGGNCTNGCCGTCGGGTCTGANGGAAGCCGNTAGTCTGCCAAATGATCCCCGTGGGGNACNACNTACATCATGTGGGTCCCGCCAACACCGGCGGGGTTGTAGGTCACTGGGTTTTCGAATCCACGCCCCCTCAGCAGTTCAACTTTATGCTCGGCGAGTGAGAGCATGTCNTCCTTGCTGCCCCATGAGATGGCGTGGGTAGGGCAGGTCTTCACGCAAGCTGGCTCNAGNCCGGCNTCTACACGGTCAACACACATGTTGCATTTGTAGACCTTCTTTGTTTCCTTATCGAACCGAGGGATATCNAAGGGNCANCCGGNAACACAGANCTGGCAGCCNATGCATNGATCTTGATTGATGTCGACGATNCCGTTCTCATACTGGACGATCGCTCCTGGGGCAGGACAGGCGTAAAGGCAGCCTGGCTCTTCGCAGTGGAGNCACGCGTCCTTCTTAATGAGCCACTGTAANCGTCCACTCATCTCGACTTCNTCGAAACGCATCAATAGCCAGGTGTTNGAAGAAAGGTCTTTNTGGCTCTGGTAACTNCCNAAGTTGGCGGTCGGTTCGACCTTTANNTCGTTCCACTCCTTNCATGCNACCTCNCANCCNTTGCAGCCGATACAGCTTCCAATGTCAACGAGTTTTGCGTACTCCGGNGTAGAACGAATNCCTGGTGCTGGCGAAGANCTCGCTGACACACGTTTNATCGATAACGTACTCATAGCTNTATTAACTTCCTCACCTTAAGAAGTGTTCGNCGTGATNGCGGGAAACATTGTTCCCAGATTGGATTTGCCATTGACATTTACCAAGGTCTCACACCGCTTCAACATTCACCAGAAACGCCTTGAATTCTGGACAATTCGTATTGGCATCACCAATAAACGGGGTCAATTCATTAGCCATGGATCCTTGGGTTATTCCTACGAAACCCCAGTGTACCGGCACGCCGATCGTCCAGACCGTCTGACCGTTTACCGTTAGNGGCTGGATTCGCTTCGTCACGATTGCGGTACCCTGAACTTCACCACGTTTCGACCAGACTCTTACTTGTNNGCCATTCTCAATTCCTTTTTCGGCCGCTAGCCCNTCNGGCACTTCNACGAANAAGTCTGGCATCGCCTCNACCAGNTACGGCACGTTACTTGTGACGAAGTGCTCACGCTCGACAACGCGATAGATGGTGCACGGGTAAGGATAGGCTTCGCGTTCGCTTTCTTGTGCCAGGGTTTCCCGNACCCCATCGTACCAACGTATTACCGGATTAGTTGGTACGTTCTCNTGCAGAATGTTGACNGTTGGACTTTCAACCGGTTCGTANTGTTCNGGAATCGGGCCATCTTTNAGTAGGGGACTGAACAGACGGGCNACGCCTTCTTCGGTCATGATGAATGCNCCCATCGCNTCAGGCNNGGTGGTAGGTCCGTAGTCTGGCACATCGCCGATCCACTNGCGNCCAGTCCAAGCGATACCCGAGCGCCCACGNTCCCAAGGGNCCCCGTCTCGGTCGGCCGAAGCGCGGTTGTAAAGCACGCGACGATTAAGTGGCCANCTCCATGCCCAGTCATGATGCATGCCCAGACCAGTAGGGTCATCGGTCACTCGGCGGTCCATCTGGTTGCCTTCTTCAGGGTAGCTNCCCGAGTAGAGCCAGTTACCTGAGGCGGTCGATCCGTCGTCCTTNAATTCCCCGAAGGACGAGAGGCGCCGNCCGCTAGNAAGGTCCGAACCGTTGATTTCCTGGGCCAGCTCGGCCATTGTCGGTTCGCGTGGGTTCAGGTAGTTCCACGTCAGCGACTGGATAGGTTCGTCGAAGGCGCCGCCCTCGGTTGCGTAGAGCTCCTTTACGCGCCAGAAGAGTTCCGAGAGGATCCAGGTATCCGAGCGGACCCCAATTGGCGGGTCGATTGCCTTTTCTTTCCACTGCGCCCAGCGGCCACTGTTTGTGAATGAGCCGTCCCGTTCAATCCAATGCGTAGTCGGTAGATACAGCACCTCAGTGTCGATCTCTGACGGCTTCATCCCGGGTGCTTTCCAGAACTCCGCACTATCGAGCATAAACGGGTCGATAACAACTTTCCATTTCAGTTTTGCCATCGACTCGAGTAGGCGCGAGACGTTCGGGCCGGCCAGGAGTGTATTGAAGCCCAACGCGACGAAGCCCTCAAGCTTACCTTGGTGCGCCTGATCCCAGATTGACAACCAGGTGGCGTCCTTGTCGGTTTTACCGAGATAGTGGTAACCGAACTCGTTATCGACTTGCGCACGGTCACCAAACCAAGCCTTGAGTTGGGATACGAAGAACTTAGGATAGTTGCCCCAGTAATTTTCCGTGTCACGAACCAAAGGTCGAGGCGTTGAATCCTTCAGGTGGTCTGCTAACGATGTCTGTGCCGGCTGAGGAACCTTCAAATAGCCAGGTAGAATGCCGGCGACGATTGCGTGGTCAGTTGCTCCCTGCACGTTGGCGTGACCGCGCAGTGCGTTGATCCCGCCGCCCGGCCGGCCAATATTGCCTAGAAGGAGCTGGACGATCGCTGCTGTCCGAATAATCTGACTTCCTACCGTGTGCATCGTCCAGCCCACCGCATACATAATCGTTCCAACTCGGTCAGCTGTGCCGGTCGAACAAATGACATCGGCGATTCGCAGGAAGCCTTCCTCAGTGCAGCCAGTGATTTGGGCGACGCGTTCTGGCGTGTATCGGTCGTAATGACGTTTGAGAAGTTGAAAGACACAGCGCGGGTGTTCTAGGGTCGCATCGCGACGCACGTAGCCATCAGGGTCTCGGTCGTACTCCCACGCGGTAGCGTCATATTCGCTGGTTGCCTCATCGAATCCCGAGAACAGTCCATCTTCGAATGAAAAGCGTTCGCTGACGATAAAGGACGCATTGGTATGCAAGCGTACATAATCAGCATGATGCAGATCGTTCGTCAGGATATGTCTGAGGAGACCGCCCAACAGCGCAATGTCTGACCCGGGCCGAATTTGTAGATGGTCGTCGGCTACAGCCGAAGTTCGGGTGAAACGCGGATCGACGGTTATTAACTTGGCGCCTCGGGTATTTCGAGCTTCGAGGGCCCACTTGAACCCGCAAGGATGATTTTCGGCGGGATTGGCCCCCATCACTAGAACAACATCAGCGTTCTTGATGTCCTTCCAATGATTGGTCATCGCACCCCGACCGAACGTGGCGGCCAGACTGGCCACCGTGGGGCTATGTCATATGCGGGCCTGATGGTCGATGTAGACGAGCCCCATTGCGCGCATCGTCTTCGTGATGAGGTAGGCGTCTTCATTGGCTACGGTGGCACTGCCAACCCAAGCTAGTCCCTCACATCGGTTGACGGTCCGGCCAAGCTCGTCACGCTCAACGAAACTAGCNTCNCGNGTTTCCTTAAATTTTCGCGCGAACCAGCTCATTGCCTCGTCCCACGAAATNTCGCGCCATTCTGAGGAGCGTGCGTCACGGAACATCGGTGATTTCCGCAACCGAGGACTGATTGCGAGCTGCATTTGCGAGGCGCCCTTCGGNCACAGCGTGCCACCGTTGATCGGGTTATCGGGGTCTCCCTCTACGTGGATGACGGTTGGNGTTGTGTTGAGGCCACCACTACCGTGCACGTAGGCGATGGTTCCACAGCCAACCGCGCAGTAAGGGCAGACCGTACGATATTCCCTAGCGTTCCTAATCTTGAGTTGACGAACAGCCGCATAGGCGGGACGTAGATCAAATCCCAGGGTGCTCAGAGCGAAACTGCCGGCCGCCGAGACTCTGAGAAATTTCCGTCGAGAAATGTCCATGGCGTCAGCGNGGTCTTTANATCAATGAAAGAGTGCGCTGGCTNAACCAGCGCACTCCTGGAACNCTTCAGCTACCGATTGACATTNCTAAGTTTCGAGGATCCTTCTGAATATCTCGACGGCNCGCTCCATTTCCTCCATGGTGCCAAGCGAGATCCGCGCATGTGTCTGTTCCATTGGGGGGAAATCTCGTCCCACCTGGACGCCTTGNNCGAGGGCCGCTTCGCGAAACTCGGCAGCCGGTTGGCGCACATTCACGAACAGGAAATTGGTTTGCGAGTCGGTTGTCTCGTAGCCCATCTCNTTGAACGCATTGANTGTGAAATTCCGCACGCGACGATTTTCTTCGCGTTCGTTGAGCATACGGTCAGGGTCATTCAGCGACGCGATCGCGGCTGTGGCAGTCAAGATNTTCACGCTTCCTAAGCCCCAGGCCGCATTGAGCTTCGCGAGGGTAGCCGGCCGCCCGGCCGCATAGCCGAGGCGTAANCCGGCCATACCGTANCCCTTCGAGAATGTTCTCGCGACGAAGACATCGTCGTGTTCCANCGCTTGGGCGGCAGCTGTCTCAACGTTTGTGTCGGTCGCATATTCGATGTAGGCCTCATCGACGAGGATCGCTGTGTCAGGTGAACTCGCCTTGACCCGTTCAATAAAGGCTGTCACGTCAGCTAGTGAATGCGCAGTTGCCGTCGGGTTATTAGGATTGCACAGAAAGACGAGTCCGGCACCGATAGCGGCCTCGGCCATCCCGTCAAGATCGAGTTTTAGATTGGCATCGNCCGGAATCTCACGAATGCTCGCGCCGATCTGTCTCGCGGTCCGGTTTGGACTNCCGAATGAGGGGGCACCGTTAACCAGCGGCTTACGCTCCGAAACGTAGGCACGCACCCCTGCAGCCAGAATCGCGCCCGAACCGGTTGAGATTAGAACATTTTCCGTCGTGAGTCCGTAGCCAAAAGTTCTGGCGATGGCTTCCGGGAGTTCTTCACGTGCCAGATTAAAATGGTAACGCCCAACGTTGTCTCTAATCAGCTCCACCATTGCGTCAACGGCCGCATCGCCAGGACCACGGGCGTTTTCGTTACCGCTAATTTTAATCACCTCCTGCTGCGTGGAGGCTTGCAAGACTGCTTCGAATGGATCCGGTGTCCAGTTCAAGGCTTCACCACTTCGACCGAGAACCCAGGTCGTAGACAGCGCACCCGCGCTACCAACGCCAAGGGATCGAACGAATGCGCGACGTGACAGTGACATAGGTTTCTCCCTCAATTATCCAACTTGGCCATCATCGACCGGCTACTTGAGACCCAAAGTTTGGGTGCTGGCCGTCTCTGTGTCAAGCGTAAGTCTTCGAGGCAGGTTCGCCTGTTAACCGTGTTGGTGGAGACCGACTAAACGTAGGCGCGGCGAGTGCGAATGCATCGCCGCAGTGTGGATATTTACAGATCTCGGTTGGTAGCTAAAGGAAGGAGTGCGCTGGTTGAACCAGCGCACTCCTGGGATACCCCAACCACCGGTTGAAAACCCTAGGTTTCGAGGATTCTCTTAAACACTTCGACGGCCTGCTGCATCTCTTCCATTGTGCCGAGTGAGATACGCGCATGAGTCTGTTCAAGTGGTGGAAAGTCTCGTCCGACTAGAACCCCTTGGTCACGGGCCGCATCGCGAAACTCGGCTGCTGGTTGGCGGACATTGACGAACAGGAAATTGGTTTGCGAGTCTGATGCCTCGTAGCCCATCTCCTTGAACGCATTGATTGTGAAATCCCGGACCCGACGATTCTCTTCGCGCTCCGCCACCATATGGTCAGGTTCGTTCAGCGACGCGATCGCGCCAGTCGCCGTTAGGATGTTCAGTTCGCCCAAGCCCCAAGCAGCGGCGAGCTTGGCAAGAGTGGTTGGTCGACCCGCTGCATATCCCATTCGGAGTCCAGCCATTCCGTAAGCTTTCGAGAATGTTCTTGCGATGAAGACATCGTCGTATTTTAAGGTTTCAGCCGCCGCAGTCCCGACGGTCGTGTCGGTGGCGTAGTCTATGTAGGCTTCGTCTACAAGAATCGCTGTGTCAGGCGAGTCGGACTTAACTCGCTGGATAAATGCTGACACAGCAGATTGTGAATGAGCGGTTGCGGTTGGGTTATTTGGATTGCAGAGGAAGACAAGTCCAGCGCCCTTAGCGGCCTCTGCCATTCCGTCGAGGTCGAGCTTCAGGCTAGCATCTACTGGCACCCTGCGAACTTCTGCACCGAGTAGACCAGCGATCTCCGTTGGGTTTTCGTAAGATGGGGCAGCGTTTACGAGTGGTTTACGCTCTGAAACGTAGGCTCGTACCCCAGCTTCAAGGATTCCAGCTGAGCCAGTTGAGGTGAGAATATTTTCCGATGTGAGTCCGTGACCTATGCGTTTAGCAATTACTGCTGGCAGTTCTGTGTTCGCCACTTCACGACCGTAGCGTCCGACCTCGCCAGTGATCACCTTGCGCATTGCATCGAGCGCGGCCTTTCCTGGGCCACGGGCGTTTTCGTTGGAGCTAATCCTGATAACACCTTGCTGAGTTGAGGCTTGGAGAACTGCCTCAAATGGATCCGGTGTCCAGGTTAGGGCTTCACGGTCTCGACCTGTGATCCAGGCGGTAGACAGCGCACCCGCGCTACCAATGCCAAGGGACTGAACGAATGCGCGACGTGACAGTGACATAGGTCTCTCCCTTAAGTATTCAACTTGGCCATCATCGACCGGCTACTCAAGATCAAACTCTGGTTGCTTATGGTCTCCGTGTCAAGCCTCAGCCTTTGGGTTGCAGCCGGCTATCATCCCGCGCCATACCAGTCAGCTGTGGCCTCGTCGAGGGTGGGGTAGAGGTCTCGTTCGAAGAGTAATCGCCAGAGTATGTGCCGGACGTCGGCATCACTGGCCGGATTACCGTCGTGGGTTTCGGCGAAGATTCGACGGATGTCGCCTATCAGTGGATCCTCGACAACCGGATATGTGCGAATAAAGTAACTATATGCATCCTCAGGGGACACAAGTTTGGTGACTGACGCTGGTCTCTGGTTCTCAGGGGGATCGACCCAGTCGGTGCTAGTGCCATCGGGATGGACTTGCTGTGCCTTCCAGACAATCTCGGAACCCTCCTCTGGATTTCTGGCGATAAATTGAAATTCGGCGTAAGAGCCTGGATGAACATCCAGGGTCCAGGTAATCTGGACGATTCTGTCATCCTCACGCCTGACGTCGACCTGCATGCCAGGTTGGGTTCTAACCCTGGAGACCGTCACGCCTTCCGGAATGTGTAGGACCGTCTGGCTCGTGGTCACCCCGCCCTCGGCTGGTACCCGCACTGTGTAAACTTGACTTCGACCAAGGGTCGATTCGCGTGGCACGACTGTAACGTGTGCTTCAGCTATCGTGCCAAGAAGACTGAACATGAGAGCAGTAACAGCCAATCGCATGGGTATACTCCTTTGTATCATCGCCGACATACTTCAATAGCCAGTATAAAATTCTCTCATAAGCTGGGCGGAAGTGGTGGGTGTTATGGAATAATTAGCTCGCCAATGGTGTTCCGCCCTTGGTGAGCGTCCCGGAAAGCTAAGATGCTGACAATTGCTTGGTATCCGTATTCATTGGAGGGTTTTGCCGATGTCTTTTGAGTCCACTCCCCGCCGTGGTTTTCTGGCTCGCCTGATGGCGATGACTGTCGCGGTCAGTTTGCCATGGGATAGGCGTGTTACCGAGGCGTCCAACCAGTCGGCTCCGGATGACTGGCTCGGGGAAGTAACGGGTAATCACAAATGCTTTTTTGACTTTCCGAACCACAAGCAGGGCTTTCCACTGGTGCACATCCGCAATTACATTGCCACCTATGCCTCGGCCTACGGGGTGGGCAATGAGCGGGTGGGCACAGTGGGGACCTTTTACGGCGGGGGTCCAGCGTCAAGTATTTTCATGGGGTTTAACGATGAGATTTGGTCTAGGTACAACGTGGGTGAGTACGCGGGCTTGGACGACTCGGATGGCAGGCCATACACGAGGAACGTGTTCAATCGCCCGACCTCGGACGATTCGGTTCTTCTTGCTAAGGGGTTGCAGTCTCCTAACTTCGGTGCGCTTGGGGTTGTTATGCCCCTAGTAGGGATTGAGAGACTTCAGGATATGGGCACAAAGTTTATTATGTGCAACAACGCTCTTAACTCATGGGTGCTCGAACTGGAGTCTCGGGGCAAGGGGGTAGCGGCCGATATCGACGCGGAATTGCGAGCAAACCTTTTGCCTGGGGTGACCATCGTGCCGGCGATGGTGATTGCGATCGAGAAGGCCCAGGAAGCTGGCATCTCCTACAACAAGCAGTAACGTTGAGCCCCTACGGTATCGAACGGAAACCGCCTAAGGGGTCACCGACCGAGGGTCGCAACTGTAGCAAGAATTTTAAAGACCGCCCATAGGCGGCGACGATTTCCTTAGTTGCGGCTCCCGCGGATCCAGCTCGCGATCGTCTGCCATTCGGGGTCCGTCTGCGAGGTCCAGTGTTTGCCTCCCGGGTGGAATGAATTGCCGCCAGCAGCCTCCGCGAGTGGTAGTTGCAAGAGCCGACTGCCCAGTGGGTTGCCGGGCACGACCATCCGTCGTGCAGTTTCGAAGTTGCGTCGGGACTGCTCGGCATTCCAGGTGGCACCTTCCGGTGGCGGGGCCTGAAGCCTAAAGCGGGTTCTGGTCGCATGACAAACTACACAACGGGCCAGACCTCCGCGTTTATTAACGAAGATTGGCTCTACTTGATCTCTGTAAAATTTATAGTCAAGCGCTTCACGACCAACTGATGCACTTGATCCAGCGTCGGCGGTGCTCCAAGCGGTGACAGTTGCCGCAGGAATAACCGCAGTAATCACTCTTTTTGGCACCTGTCCCACAGGAATTTGTGTCACCTCTTCAAGTGTCTCCACGCTGACGACGGACGTAGAGTTCGATCCGGCGTTGGCGACGTAGACATACTTACTGTCAGGTGAAAACGTGAGCCAGTCCGGATGACTGCCGACGTGGACGCCACCGAGATACTCTAAATCGGGTAGCGAGTAGGCGTAGACATAGCTATTCACCTTACTGCACAGCCACAAAGTTCTTCCGTCAGGGGCCACGCCTTGGCCGTGTGAAGGGGAGCCTTGTAGAAACTCGGCATGGCGTTCTTCCTCGGGAATCGTAGGGAGTTCGACCCGCGCCTGTTCTTCGCGGCGTTCATCGAAATTGACTACTGCAAAGCCATGAAAGTTGGAAAGTTGTACGAAGATGCGGCGAGTAGAACCGTCCGGGTGTGTTTCGAATGACATCGGCCGGACGCCGGCGTCAAAAAACAAGGTCCAGAGCGCGATTTCACTCTCGGCATCGATCACAGTGAGGTTGCGTCCTGAGATTGAGCCAGCGATAACATGTTTGCTGTCGGGACTTATGAATGTGTTGTGGACCCCGCCTGCTGTGAGAATGCTTTTCACTAGCTCCATCGAATTCGTATCGATCACATCGACGGCTCCAGGCGATGAAACAATCGCAACGTAGACCCGTTGACCATCGTTACGGATAGCAACGTTATTCGGGCGGCCACTGAGTGGCACCTTGTGGGTAACTCTTAGCGTTCGAGCGTCAACTACATCAAGCGTGTGGTCGACTTCGTTGGTGATGTAGAAGCGGCTTCCGTCCGGGGCTGCTGCTGCACCATGATTGACCTCGATGCCAGAAATCTCACCTACGATGGTGTTGGAGGTCGGGTCAATGAGGTGCACGTTGTCACCGGCAGCGTTCGTCTGAACAATAATCGGTTTTTGTGCTTCAGCGCCGGTGGCTAGTCCGAAAATAAAAATTCCGAATAGCGAAAAAGTTACGATAAGGCGGCATGTTGTTGTCGGCATACGAGCCTCCCAGTGCTGACCTGAGCGGGCCAGGGCAGTAATCAACAATTAACGTGCATCAATCAGCGCATTGATCTGCTTGACAGCAGCCTCAACCTTTAAGGCGATTCCTTTGTGGCCGTACTCTGCTGAGGCGCGGGTCGGATCTCCAGAGACGCCGCTATTATCGAAGCCACCCCGAGGGGCGAGCTTGTCGGTCCGAATGTGCTGCGGAGCCACGGCTAGTAATTGGGACGTGTCACTGATACCGGCATGACTCCCGATGTCGTCAGTGGCTTCTCCCTGCGATTCAAGCCACTGCCGGAATCCGTTATTCGCGTAGTAGTCACCAATGAAATGGACACGCACTGGTTCAGTCGCCCATTCCGTATTTAAGAGTTCCGACACTTCCTCCATACCACGCTGATTGCCACCGCTATCGCCAATGAACACGATGTCTGTGAAGCCATGAACGGCCAGACTTCGTGCTGCGAACTCCAGGAGCGTCATAAAGTGTTCATTAGGCAGAGTGATTGCACCAGAAAAGCGCATGTGGCCGGAAGGGGGGTTCAAGTTTCCTTCCGGCACGTAGGTCACGATAGGAGCGATAAGTGCGTTGCCAAGCTGCCGTCCGATTTTTTCAGCCGTCGCAGCGATGATGAATTTATGTTTACCAAGGACCATGTGTGGTCCGTTTTGTTCAGTACCGGCCGTCGCCACAATAACTGTGGTCGTGCCGTTACTGATCTTGTCTCGAACTTCGGTCCACGTGAGCTCGTCGAGCCACACTGTGTCTGGTGGCTGTGCGACAGCGGGGCTGGACACTGTCAGCGTCAGAAACAAAAAGAAAGCTAGTGAGCGTACGCGCATAGAGCCCTCACTTCCTACTGTGTCCAAACATCGTGGTCGTCGTTAGTCTACGGGAGGCCTTCGCCCTTCTTCATGATATTGGCGTGTTGCTCAGCTTGCTGTAGTCCACCTTCATTCTCCTGCCATCCGATTTGCCCATCTCCGTTTGCATCATGACCAGAAATAAGCTGAGCGGCCAAGGTGTTCAATCGTTTCGCAGCAGTGGCAGCACTGGCGACCGTCGTGGCCTCTTGTATTGCTTTGGCCAGAGCGATCAGTTCGTCGGCTCGCTGTGCCGTATTGTTGGCTGATGTCTCAACATGCTGAGTGTGTGTTGTGACATTCCCGGAGGCGCCCTCACTATCAGCTGCCATGCGGATGTGTCGCGATGCTCCGACGGCGGCGGGTTTGACCCCGAACCCTAAGCCAGGACCACTGCTTATTTCGGAGGGATCTACCGCATGCAGAACGTGACCGGCGTGTCGTTTCATCCCATCTAGGTTGTCAGCACTTCCGGCGACCAGCGCCGCATGCTGAGCAGCGATCTTAGCTTCGGCGATCGCTGTGGGCAGTAAACCTTGGCCGTCTGGAGTGCTCCGAAAGCCGTCCATGACATGGCCAATATGAGCATGGACNGGGTTNGTCTGTTCTGCCAAGAGCGTANTTANGGNGAGTGGAATAGTTGCAANGAGCGTAAACACCAACAGGCGCNTCGTAATGACAGGCATCGTTTCCTCCTCGGCACNGTTGTNAATTNCGTGAGCGCGGTNCTCAGCGAAGTGTTTGNNNNAAAAGTTCGATCGTNNGCTCCNCAGGNCNTGGAGTCTGGNTCTNCTTTGGNCNTNAGCTGGCNTGTGAACGAATCTGATGGTTCANCGAGTGCAGATGGCGGCGAATGGNCTTTAGTTTNNTCGAGTCNTGTGCCTCAAGTGCTGNCGCCCGTTCNGCCTTGAGTTCACGCATCTTCNCTTTGATNGCNGTTTTGTCAAAACCNTCCTGNACTTGATGCTGCTCGTGNGCCTCGATACCCAGNGCTTGGCAGAGGGCTGGNAGNAAATGCTCCTTGTTTAGCTGTGNGTNNCCCTTGACTGCNTCGTGNTCCAACTCCTTCGCGAGATCACGCATTTCCNCCACTGTCTTAGCTTTTAAGTCTTCGTAGGTGTAGTCCGCCATGTCATCTCCGNTGTTAGNAAGCCCNGAATTATAGCGCGATCGGCCTTAGTGGCNCCCCCTTGTTATAGTTGTNTGGATGGCGACGCATAGATTGGGCATTGTTATGCACGGGGTCACAGGGCGAATGGGCTTAAATCAGCACTTAAAGCGCTCGGTGATGCCCATACGTGAATCCGGAGGGGTGGTGCTCANNAATGGNGACCGAGTGGTGCCNGAACCGTTATTGCTCGGCCGGAACGATGCGAAGTTGATGTCAATTGCCGAGGANCTCGGCATCGACGCATACACGACCGATTATGACTCGGCGNTNGGGTCGTCTGAGCANGCCCTGTTCTTTGATGCNGGCACGACGGTGATGCGACCAGAATTGCTCGACCAGGCGCTCTCAAANGGAAAACATCTTTACTGTGAAAAACCGGTNGCCTGTTCGCTTGCCAGCGCCCGAAAANTGTGNGCACGCGCNGANGCTGCTGATGTGAAGGCTGGGGTCGTAATGGANAAGTTGTTTTTGCCTGGCCTAATCAAGCTTGGGCANCTGAAAACCCAGGGGTTCTTTGGNCGCATTCTGTCCGTGCGGATNGATTTTGGGTATTGGGTCTTTACNGGNGANGAGTCACCGAGCAANCGNCCCAGCTGGAATTATCNGAAGTCATCCGGGGGTGGCATCATTCTCGACATGATGGCGCACTGGCGGTATGTACTGGATCACATNGTGGCACCGGTGCACTCGGTTGTGTGCTTAGGTGCTACACATGTTGATCAGCGGTGGGATGAGCGGGGTGATGTCTACACCGCTGATGCTGAGGACGCGGCATACGTGGTGATGCAGTTAGAGGGTGGGGTGGTNGCCCAGGTGAACAGCAGTTGGTGCACGCGTGTGAACAGNGATGACCTTGCNATCTTCCAAATTGATGGNACNGAGGGTTCTGCAGTGGCTGGGCTTAGNTGGTGTCGAACCCAATCTNTGAACAATACGCCTCGTCCAGTCTGGAATCCGGATGAGCCGCAACGATTACNGTTTCGTGACCAGTGGNCCCCGTATCAGGCCGATCGNACATACNCGAACGGNTTTCGGGCTCAGTGGGAACAGTTCATCCGGCATTTGTACGATGATGCGCCNTGGCCCTATACGCTGAGAGAGGGGCTGAAGGGGGTTCAGNTAGCTGAGGTAGCGCTTGAGAGTTGGCGCCGTCGGGCGTGGNTNAATATTGAGGACGTNGGGTCGTGACATGTCCGTGATTACGTTNCCAGTCGCCAACGGATCGAGCGAACCGTTNGANCTTCCTGCGATTGCGCCGGTNGAGCCTGCGGGTAACGCACGAAACCGAATCGCCTATGCCGCCGCACACGTTGTTAGTGAACCCGGCCAACGGAANGCGATTGATTGGGAGGCAACACTCCAGTTCCGAGAGTATTTGTGGGGTTGCAACCTTGGCGTCGCCGAAGCGATGGATACGGCGCAGCGTGGTGCAGGGCTGTCGTGGATGCAAGCGCGGGAACTGATTCAACGAACTCTTACCGCGGCNCAGACACGGTCCGATGCGCTTATCGCTTGCGGGTGCGGTACAGACCAACTCGAGCCGGCGCCCACCGTGACGCTTGAGCAGGTACTCCGAGCCTATGAAGAGCAGATGGCNTGGGTTGAGGNNCACGACGGTCGGATTATTCTGATGGCAAGNCGCGCNCTCTGTACGGCAGCNCGCTCGGNTGAGGANTACGTAGCTGTTTATGACCGCNTACTGACGCAGGCNCGGCAGCCTGTGATTATCCATTGGCTGGGTCAGATGTTCGATCCCGACTTGGCAGGGTATTGGGGCCACGACAATATTGACCAAGCCATGGAGGTGGTNCTGTCGCTACTTAGCACGCACGCGGTNCGTGTCGACGGGATTAAGATTTCTGTACTAGACAAGTCGAAGGAAATCGCGATGCGGCNACGNCTGCCACCGGGAGTGCGGATGTACACGGGCGACGANTTNGATTTCGCAGAGCTAATTGGNGGTGACGAGNNNGGGCATTCTGATGCTCTCTTNGGAATATTTGATGCGATNGCGCCTGCGGCTGGAGCNGCNCTTCATGAGTTAGCNTCCGGTCGTCGTTCNNAGTTCGACGCTATCCTCGCGCCCTGCATACCGCTCAGTCGTCACATCTTCAGCNCNCCAACCTGTTTTTATAAGACAGGTNTGGTGTTTNTGGCNTGGTTGAACGGACACCANGACCATTTTTCGATGCTTGNCGGNCANGAAGGTAAACGGTCNNTCCTGCACTTGGCTGANGTNTTCCGTTTAGCTGCGGCTGGGGGGCTACTGCGTGATCCGGATTTAGCNGTGGACCGGATGCGGTCGTTCTGCCAGACGCACAATATGGATGGATGATGCGTGATCTTTCTCGTGACACGNCACTCCTGTCGNTGAANACCGCGACGGTCCAGAAACAATGGGACCTCGGNGANGCGATTTCTGGCTGTGCTCGGCATGGTATNGGNGCGATTGCGCCNTGGCGTGACCAATTGCAGGCGCTGGGTGTCGCGGAAGCGGTAAGAATGATCANCGACCATGGCCTTCGGGTNTCGTCACTTTGTCGGGGTGGNTTTTTTACAGCTGATAACCANCTGAATNTCGACGACAATCGGNGGGCCGTAGANGAAGCAACAGCNCTTGGGGCNGAGTGTCTTGTNCTTGTAGTNGGTGGTCTANTGGCTGGTTCNCGNAATTTACCAGAGGCACGTCGGATTGTTGGTGACGGGATTGCGAAACTGCTTGAGCATGCTCGTGTCCAAGGGATGCGACTCGCTATNGAGCCTCTCCANCCGATGTATGCGGCTGACCGNGGCTGCATCAACACCCTTAGNGACGCACTGGATGTGTGTGATGNCTTAGGCGAGGGTATNGGTGTCGCGATCGACACNTANCANGTGTGGTGGGATGCTGATCTCGANNGNCAAATTANGCGGGCNGGTCAATCTAACAGAATTCTNGCTTGCCACGTGTGCGATTGGCTCGTTCCAACCCAGGACCTNCTCACAGATCGNGGTATGCCAGGTGANGGCATNATTGANCTNCGTCGAATNCGGAGCATGNTCGANGCGGCCGGCTACGATGGNTGCTACGAAATCGANATCTTTTCNTCGAAGAATTGGTGGCAACGNAACCCCGATGAGGTCTTACAGACCTGTATTGAGAGGNATCAAACTGTTGTCTAGCCGCTCNAAGTCTTCGGAGGGNGNTNGNCNNCGGACGATCANGGTTGGNATTGACCAGTATGGNCTANACCCGNTGCAACTTANTCCGATGGCACTTTTGCAATGGGCCGTTGACCACGGGGCNGAGGGNGTGCAGTTCTCNGGGTTCGACTCTGACTGGCAANGCCGCNTGGAAGTTCCNTATCTCAAGGACCTCCGAGCGTTTGCCGAGTCGNANANGCTGTATCTCGAATGGGGCGGCGCCGAACATATTCCGCGNNANATGACGACTTGGGCCCATCGTGATTTATTNNCTTCGAATCAANTCGTAGCGGCGCAGGCAGNACNNNTGGGCTCCGGAGTNGTNCGATCNTGCTCNGGTGGNCTNATGCGGTGGANTGATGCCGCGCCATCGACTGAGACGCTACTTCGGGATACGGCNTCTGCNCTGATGGCNCAACGTGACATGCTGCGTGATCACGGGGTCNTNCTGGCGATCGAATTACACTTTGAATTTACGACGCACGAACTGCTTCGATTGTTCGAGATGTGTGAGGCGATTCCCGGAGATTGGTTGGGTGTCGTCTTCGACACGATGAATGTGCTGACCATGCTAGAGGACCCGGTGCGGGCCACTGACCGCATTTTGCCGTGGGTGGTTGCAACGCACATTAAGGATGGGGGCATCAGAGTGGTGCCTGATGGCCTCGAGACGTTTCCGACAGCGGTGGGTGACGGTGTCATCGCCCTGGCGAGTGTGATCAGGCGTTTGGCTTCCAGTGGTCGTCAAGTTCACCTATCAGTCGAAGACCACGGGGGGTCGTTTCACCTACAGACGAATGCCCCGGAGTTTTTGGCGAAGTTTCCCGATGTCACGGATGATGAGATGGCCGATCTGGAAGCTCTTGCTATGCGTGCTACACGATCTGCGAAATGTATCCCAACCGATCGAGCCCTCTGGCCAGAGATTTGCGAAGAGCGGATGGGCCGTAACCTCACAAGGCTGAAGGCTCTGGTCGCCGAACTGGAAGTAGCGTGATGGCCCCAGTCAGTGTCGTCATGGTCGGCATCGGCGGTTATGGTGCTGAGTATGTTGCCGCATTGGACCGTCTACCTCTTGAAAAGATTCGTTTAACCGGAGCAGTAGATCCCTTTCCCACTCGTTCATGTGCTGAACCGGGGCTGTCTGAGCGCCAAATACCAGTATTTCCGTCATTGGAGGCATTATTTCAAGCTGGGTGCGAAGCGGATTTGGTCGTTATCGCTTCTCCAATTCACCATCACATATCGCAAAGCATGCTTGCGTTGAACCATGGCTGCGATGTTTTGTGTGATAAACCGCTTGGTGCGTCGATTCAGGAGGCCTCCGCGCTGATCCGTGCAAGAGAGGCCTCTGGGCATTCTGTGCGAATTGGCTATCAGTGGTCTTATTCCGAAGGAATCAGGTCCCTCAAGCGCGACATTCAAGCAGGAAGGTTTGGAGGGCCCATCCGGATGAAGTCCGTGTGTCTCTGGCCGCGGACTCTCGCCTACTACCGACGTAACGACTGGGCTGGGAGGCTTCGTGATGTGACGACAGGGCGTTGGATATTGGATAGCCCACTAAACAATGCGCTGGCTCACTTCTTGCACAATTTATTTTTTTTACTCGGACCGGCTGCGGGTCTGAGCGCGAGACCGATTGAAGTAACTGCAGAAGTCTGTCGGGTGAATAGCATCGAAAGTTTCGATACCGTTGCCTGTCGTGCCCGAGCGAGCGGGGATGTTGAGGTGCTGTTCTATGGTTCCCACGCCACGCAAGATAGTTATGGGCCGCGATTTGAATTGGAGTTCGAAGAGGCGATTGTTGCCTATAAAAAGCCGGTAGGGGATGTGAAGGACGAGATTAGCATTGAGGTGGATGGTCGGCGTGTTGGGATTTATCCGTCACCGAATGCGGGCGACCATTTCGCTAAGTTAACGGAGGCGGTCCGCGCAGTCACAGGAAGCGAGCCGATTGAATGTGGGCCAGAAGCAGCGGCAGCGCAGACACTGTGCATGAACGGCGTGCACGAGTCGATAAGCGAGATTCCAACGGTATCTTCTACCCTCAGGCGCCGTTCGGTTCAACCTGATCGCTACTGGATTGACGGGCTTGATGGTGACCTGAGGCGGTGTTACGAGCGTGGTGTTCTACCGAGTGAAGCCGGAGTGTCTTGGGCTATCAAGGGGCAAACAATTGATCTAGTCAATTACGATCACTTTCCTACGTCGGAGAACCACGCGTGAGCATTTTTGGTCTTCACCCGATCGATGCAGCGGTGTTGCTTGGGTATGTGGGGGTGATTCTCTGGATTGGCTATCGGGTTGGCGCACGAACTCGAGATCGCGGCGAATTCTTTCTAGCCGGTCGGCGCCTCGGGGGCTTCTATCAGTTTTTCCTCAATTTTGGTACATCGACTAACGCGGACCAGGCTGTTGCGGTTTCACGCGAAATCTACCGCCAAGGGATCGGTGGCATGTGGATTCAGTTTCTTGTTTTGTTCATCACCCCGTTCTATTGGTTTCAAGTACTGTTTTTCCGTCGGGTACGGTTGACGACAATCGGCGACTTCTTCACTGAGCGATTTCAAAGTCCGTTTCTTGGTGGAGCCTTTGCCATTTTCATTTTGCTCGTGTCCATTATTGGTGGCGGGGCCGGGTTTATGGTGGCGGGGAAGACCTTCATGGCGGTCACGCCGAAAGCCGAGGTGGAGTG
>PBBF01000003.1 GCA_002717745.1 Acidobacteriota bacterium | reverse complement strand
GTATGCTTATAGCGTGCTCGATGACGAAGATCAACAAGTGGATGAGAATTGGGACCGACTCACGTTCGCATAAACGGGATGCCTGACCTGGTAAAAGCTCTGGCAGCCAGGGCGCCTTCCATTGGAGCCCTGACACGAGAGGTTTCTTCGGCTGACCAGGTCAGTCGGGGGTATGGACATACTCTGCAGGAGATTTGCCGTCAGCCCGAGGCCTGGCAAGCTATTGCTAGCCAATTATCTGATTGTGTGTTGCCAGGCCTCGAGTCTTCTGGCGGGTTGATCCTGACTGGATCCGGAAGTTCTCATTTTATTGGTGTCGCATTGGCGCCAACCCTGCAGGTCAATTTGAAACGACCAGTACGGGCAGTGAGTGCCGGCGAAATACTCCTGTCTCCTGAAGCATACGTGAATGTTGAACGATGTCCGACGATTGTCTCGTTTGGCAGATCGGGGGACAGCCCAGAGAGCATAGCGGTGGCTGATTTGATCTTTAAGCGTTGGCCGCAATGTCAGCAAATATTTGTGACGTGTAATCCGAATGGACGTTTAGCAACAGCTTATGAGTCTGCGCCGCAAATACAGACTATCGTCCTTGGTTCCGACGTGAATGACCAAAGTTTGGTCATGACAAGCAGCTTTACGAGTTTGTGGTTGGCAGGTCGGGCCTTGGGAGTGCGGGATGGCGATTCTGCAGTTCCCGCCATTGCTTCCTCCCTCGCTGAGATGGGCCAAGGGTTCCTGTTGGAACATTCGGAAAGGTTGGCCGAACTTGCATGTAGATCGTTTGACCGCGCGGCGTTTCTTGGCTCTGGACCCAGGTTTGGTGCAGCCCTTGAAGCTGAGTTAAAAATGCTCGAGATGTGCGGAGGGCGGGTGACTACTTGTGCTGAGTCCTACCTTGGTCTACGTCATGGTCCGATGGCAGGCCTCACGAACCGAACTCTTCTCGTGGCATTTATTTCAACTAACAATCGTAGGCGAGCTTATGAGCTGGATTTGTTGAATGAGGTGCAGCAAAAGGAGTTGGGCCTGTGTGTGGTCTACTGCGGCTCCAACTTGCCAAATGAAATTAAGGATAGCGATGGCAGACTCTGTGTCGAGTACGGGGTGTCGTCATTACTGGGAGATGATGACCTTGTAGCACTCGACGTATTGGTGGGCCAACTGTTGGGTTTCTTTCGCTGTTTGCATGAGCGGTTGAAGCCCGATGCACCCTCTGAGACCGGCGTGATTGATCGCGTGGTGCCTTCGTTTCCCACCTATTCTCCTTAAAAGCCATGCCATCGGCGACCACACCAGTGAGTGTCCTAATCGCAGGAGAAATTAATCTTGATCTAATCCTCCACGACTACAGCGCCTTTCCATCCCTCGGCCGGGAGGTGATAGTGGATGAGTGCCTAATGACGCTAGGCAGTGCATCCGCAATTACGGCTGTCGGATTGTCCAGACTTGGGATACCAGTTCGATTTGTCGGAAAAATCGGTCAGGATTCGTGGGGCGACCAGTGTCTGAAAGAGATGAGAGCGGCTGGCGTCGACACATCATTAGTGTCCCGTGCGCAGGAGGCGCAAACTGGTATCACGGTGTCTGTCTCATCGTCTGACGATCGTGCCCTGGTGACCTTTCCAGGAGCGATCGCTGAGTTAAGAGTTGACGAGATTCCAGATGAAGCTTGGAAGGATGTCGGACATCTTCATGTCTCGTCCTACTATCTGCAGCGTGGTCTACAACCAGCGATCCCTAATTTATTCCGCCGGGCTCGGGAACGGGATATGACCATCTCGCTCGACCCCGGCGGGGACCCAGCCGGCCAGTGGCAGAATGGAGTGCGCGAGGCTATTGCGTTAGTCGACCTGTTTTTTCCAAATGAAGTCGAATTAGAGGGAATTGCGACAGGATCGAGCGCAGTTGAAAATCTGATAGACCTGGAGGCACTTGCAGAAAGGGTTAATGTGATTGCAAAACTTGGCCCTCTCGGGTGCTTGACCGTCGCCAAGGAAGGGGTCGAATCTGTGCCCGCGCCAACCGTTAACGTCGTTGATCCGACAGGGGCCGGCGATTCGTTCAATGCCGGGTTTTTGGCCGCCTGGTTACGCGGAAGGAAACTGGTCGACTGCATGCGTGACGGGGTCTGTTGTGGAGCGTTGGCAACACGAGGACTTGGCGGCACGGTCACACAGCCGAACGAACGGGAACTGCATTCATTTCGCCTGACTCATTTTCCGGATGCGCCATGATCACGGTTGCTGGCTTTAACACTTCGATTGATCGGTGGCTCAACTTAAAAACATTGCGCACTGGAGAGGTTCAGCGAACGCGCGAGGGCGGTTGCGCTCCCGGGGGAAAAGGATTGCACGTTGCCTTAGCCTGCGCAACGCTCGGCGAAGAAGTTCGGCTCGTCGGAATTATTTCAAAATCAGAAGAAGCCTACGTTCGAAAATGCTTAGATGACGCTGGCGTTATCTTTCAAAGTATCAGGGTGGCTGGCAATCTCAGAGATTGCCTTGCGATTCATGAACAGAGTGGGCGCACAACTGAGCTGCTCGGTCCCGGACCGTCCCTCTCGCGCGCGGAGTCCTCGGCGCTTGATTCTGCTGCGTTAGCCGGTTTGACGAGCGAAGACATTATGGTGTTTTCTGGTAGCGTGCCACCAGACTATCCGACCTTCTCGTACCAGAAATTAATTATTTCGGCACGTGAACTTGGTGCGTATACGATTATTGATTCTAGTGGCGACCTGCTACGCGAAGCGATTAAGGCTCATCCTGATTTGATTAAAATGAATGCGCAGGAGGCTGGCGAGCTTGCGGGACAAGAGATTGACGGTAAGAAGCAGGCGATTGGTTTCGCACAAACGCTTCTTGGTCAAAGGGTTGGTGCAGTAGTAGTTTCGCTGGGAGCGAGTGGTGCTGTATTGGTGACTCCTTTGGGCGCATGGACATTGGCGGTTCCTGAGATTGAGGTGCGGAGTGCGGTCGGGGCTGGCGACTGTTTGGTCGCCGGGATCGCGGCTGCCTTGTCGAGAAAAGAATCTTTAGAGGAAGCCTTCCGTCTGGGCGGAGCCTGTGGAGCTGCGAAAACCAGGCGAATAGAAAGCGGGATGCTTGACGCGAGTGATGTAAGTCAATTTCAAGAGATGGTTCAAGTTACAAGGTGGCACGAGTAAGGTCTCGGCGGAATCTTGATTAGGCGAGGCCGCAGGTCGCCTTCTTTGTGAGCGCTGGAAGTGACGATGAGGTGGCACTCAGCGATCACGAATAGTCAGCGGATTGGGAGAGTGGAAAATGTCAGGAATTCTTAATCGTCGAGAGTTTGTTCTAGGTGGCGCAGCGGCCGCTGGCTTAGTAACCCCACGAAAGGGATTTGGTAAGGCCCCGGCGGTAATAAACCAATCGGTTACCCCGGTGGTGATCTCTGATCGTAGTGGAGTGGCCTACCGAAACGGGGGCAGCCACACCTGTATCGAAAGAGCGTTCGAGTTGATCACAAATGGAGAGGACGTTCTTGATTCCATTTTAAGTGGTATCAATATTGTCGAAGACGACCCAGAGGAGTCAGGGGTTGGTTATGGCGGCACCCCCAATGCCGATGGTGTTGTTCAACTTGATTCCTGTTGCATGCACGGCCCGCGAAAACAGGCTGGTGGTGTCGCCGCCATCGAAGGTGTTCGAAATCCTTCTCTGGTGGCTAAAGCTGTGATGGACCACACGGATCACCATCTCCTTGTTGGTCAGGGGGCTCAAGAGTTCGCGCGGAATATGGGTTTTCTCATAGAAGATGATCTGAATACTCCACGCACGCGCGAACGTTGGCTTGAGTGGAAACGACGTATCGACCCCAACCATTATCTAGATCCGACACAGCGAAGTAGGCTGGGCTACGAGGCGGCGCTCGAGATGCTCGCTGAAGGTCTTGCGGATGAAAGTCACTTCTGGGGCACGGTGAATTGTGACGCGATTGGTCCGAATGGTGACATTTGCGGTGTGACGTCTACGAGCGGTTTGGCTTGGAAGATTCCTGGGAGAACAGGCGATTCACCGATCTTAGGTGCAGGTCTTTATGTCGATGGTGCAATTGGAGCGTGTGGTTCTACTGGTCGCGGAGAGGCGAATCTGTATAACCTNACGTCTTTTTTGATCGTCGAGAACATGCGAAATGGCATGCATCCAAAGGACGCTGGCCTCGCAGGTTTACGCCGAATTAAGGAGAACACAATCGAGCCTCGGTTGCTAAAAGCGAATGGCGATCCCGCATTCAACATTCGGTTCTTTGCGTTGAATGCAAAAGGGGAGTATGCCGGGGTCACGATGTATTCCGCAGGCGAAACAATTTACGGGGTTTGCACTGAGAATGGTGCAGTAGAGGCGCAACTCGAGCCGTTGCTCGANGGAGCGCCTACTGAATAGAGGTTACTAATGCAGCGGATTGGTATGGGGCTCATCGGTGCTGGCCTAGTCGGTCCACAGCACGTTGAAGCAGTGCGCCGACTTGGCTTTGTGGACGTGGTGGCCGTGGCCGGAAGTAGTGAGGTCTCAGCGCAGGCGAAGGCTGATGCGATGGGTATTCCAAAAGCGTATGGAAACTACGAAGCGCTCATCGATGATCCCGACGTGCAGGTGGTTCATAACTGCACCCCAAATTATCTTCACCTACCGGTGAATATGGCGGTGATTGAAANGAGAAAGCACATNGTTTCTGATAAGCCGCTCGCGATGAACGCNGGGGAGGCTAAGCAGTTGCTCGANGCTGTAAATAANGCCGGCGTTGTGCATGCTGTTACTTTTAACTACCGTGGCAATCCGTTAGTACAACAGGCTCGCGCACTTATTGCTGNCGGCGANNTTGGGTCNGTGCATTTTATTCACGGCCATTACTTACAGGACTGGCTGATTAAGGAAACTGATTTCTCCTGGCGAATTGAGCCAGAAAAGGGTGGTCCTTCGTCCGCGATGGGGGACATCGGTTCACATTGGTGCGACTTAGTTCAGCATGTGAGTGGTTTACGAATTGAAGCGGTGCTAGCAGACCTCACGACTGTAATTCCAACACGAAGGAAGCCAGCAGCTGCTCGTGAAACATTTACTGCTACGACCGATAATGAAGGCGTACCCTTCACCGTTGAAGTCGAAGACCTTGGTTCTGTGCTAGTCCGGTTTGAGAATGGTTGCAAAGGCATGTTTTCAGCTGGGCAGGTGTGTGCCGGGCATAAAAATGATTTGGTGTTTGAGATCAACGGATTAGGCGGGTCGGTTCGCTGGAAGCAGGAGCGACAGAATGAACTGTGGGTGGGTCGTCGGGACGACGGCAATATTGAGATAGCGAAGGACCCAGGCGCCCTTGCTCCCTCGGTTCAGGCGTATACCCATCTACCAGGAGGCCATCAAGAGGGCTGGGCAACCGCTTTTCACAATGTACTTCGCGATATTTATACCTTTATCGCGAGTGGGAAGGACCCGAATGACCCACGGCCGCCAGCCTTCGCAACGTTTGAGGACGGTTATCGTATTAACCGGATTGTTGATGCGATCTTGGCTAGCTCGGCGGCTGGCGGAGTGTGGTCTCCAGTCTAGGTTTAGTTGACTAGGTCGCGATTAGCGTGTGAGGACGGGGATATCGATATGAAACTTGGTGTATTCACAGTGCTGTTTGGTCAGTTACCGTTCGATGAAGTTCTAAAAAAGGTAAAGGCCGCGGGTCTGGAGGCAGTTGAAATTGGCACCGGTTGCTATCCCGGTGACAGTCATGTTGACCTTGATGGGCTATTGGCTGACGCGGAAAAGGCTAGGGTCTATCGGGCGATGATCGAGGATCACGGTTTGACGATTAGCGCTCTATCGTGCCACGGCAATCCGTTGCATCCGAAATCGTCGATTGCGATAAATGATGACGAGGTATTTCGTAAGACGATTCGCCTAGCAGAACGATTGGGAGTCTCCGTGGTGGTAAATTTTTCCGGTTGCCCAGGAGATTCTGACACCGCTAGCTATCCGAATTGGGTGACTTGCCCGTGGCCTCCGGATTTCCAAGAAGTGCTGTCGTGGCAGTGGGAAAAAAAGGCGATCCCTTATTGGAAAGAAGCGGCGACCTTTGCCGGTGACCACGGTGTGAAAATCGCCCTTGAACCTCACCCCGGATTCCTTGTTTACAATGCGGAGACGGCGCTTAAACTACGAGCGGAGACAGGAGATGCCATCGGCGTTAATTTCGATCCGAGTCATTTCTTCTGGCAAGGCGTGGACGTTCCGTCGGCCATTCGAGCCCTCGGCTCAGCAATCTACCATTTTCACGCGAAAGACTCAGCGCTGGATCCTCAAAACGTTGCTTTGAATGGAGTCATTGATGGAAAGCCCTATACTGAAATGGCCAGTCGAGCCTGGCTCTTTCGCACAGTTGGTTGGGGACACGATCTTCTGGTGTGGAAACAGATCGTAAGTGCCTTACGCCTAGCCGGCTACGACCACGTCATTAGCATCGAGCACGAAGATGCACTTGCCTCGCTTGACGAGGGTTACATGGGTGCTGTGGATATTTTGAACAGGGCGATTCTCAGGGAACCGCCGGTTGACGCCTGGTGGACCTAGCAGCCAGAAAAACTAAGGTGCGTGATTAGCTTTTTACTAAATCCGACTTGCTCTAAATTCTTCAACTAGGTATTCGCAGGCACGNGTNGCCANGGCCATAAAGGTAATNGTNGGGTTTTGACAGGANGAGGATGGATAGCCGGACCCATCCATNACGAAGAGNTTNCTGACGTCATGGGCNTGTTCGTAACTNTTTAAAACAGACGTCGTCGGATCGGCGCCCATACGGGCAGTGCCTACCTCATGAATGGCGAGACCNGGAGCTGAAACCTCTCGCTCCACCTCGATATCTTCAGCGCCNGCAGCGCGGAGCATTTCCTCGGCGGCGTCAGCCATGTCATTNATCATGGCCTTTTCGTTGTCACCGTATGCAGCGCTAATGTGGAGCACGGGGATACCCCANGCGTCGACATGGATTTTATCGAGTTCGCAGAANTTCTCGTAACGGGGTAGATGTTCGCCGAACCCTCCAATTGAGATGCTCCATGGTCGGGTATCACGAATCTGTTGCTTAAACTCAGCGCCGAATCCAGGAATGTTTATGGCGTGGCCCCATTTCACTACGTTTGCACTGCCTTGGTAGCCGTAGCCGCGTAGAAAGTCAGGGTGTCGCTCCTCTAGATTTCGAAACCGAGGGATGTAGACTCCATTAGGCCGGTTTCCGCGGGTGTCAGGGACGCCTTTGAGTACCGGCAGAATTCCTGAGGCGCCTCCGCCCATGACATGGTCCATTAAATAGTGCCCGAGCACTCCACTGGAATTCGCAATCCCAGTTGGATATCGGGNAGAGGTTGAGTTCAACATAATCCGAGTCGATTCAAGAGTCGACGCGCATAACACCACGGCCTTGCCGTAAACCTCTCGATGAGTTCTCGTCACTCGGTCGATGTAGTAGACGCTACGGCATTTCCCAGCATCGTCAACCTCAACGTGGCTCGCAACTGCGTTCGGAATCAGTGTTAGGCGACCGGTGGCTTCAGCCGCCGGCAGACTTGAGGAGACACTGCTGTAATACGAACCGGTACGGCATCCACGAGAGCATGGGCCACAGTAATGACACTTTGGCCGCCCATTTAGGTCATCGGTCAGAATCGCACACCGACCAATTGTCANTGTTCGTCCAAAAGAATCATGGATAGCCTTCTTTAAAATTTCTTCGCCGCAGGTCAAAGCCATCGGCGGTAAGAATTGGCCGTCCGGCAAATGAGGCAGCCCCTCAGCCTGACCAGAAATTCCGATAAATCGTTCAGCAATGTCGTAATAAGGCGCGAGAGTGGCGTAGTCGATTGGCCAGTCGATACCGAAACCATCCCGCGACGCAGCCTTCATGTCATAGTCGCTGAGACGATACGTTTGCCGTGCCCACATAATTGATTTACCGCCCACGTGTCGCCCGCGAATCCAAGTGAATGGGCGATCAGCTGGCGTGGTGTAGGGATGCTCGGTATCGTCGATAAATAAGTGGTTTGTATACTCGTCACACTGNTANCAAAGNGACTGCACNGGCTGCCGGGCCTGTCGTTCNTCAGTGCCGAGCCGGCGACCCCGAAAAGGCATCTCGAATGGCCGCTTATGCTCGGTGTAATCCACTTCTGGGTCCAGCTTNCGGCCNGCTTCGAGCACCGCAACNGAGAGTCCCGCCTCGGTGAGCTGCTTGGCGGCCCAGCCCCCAGTGGCGCCTGATCCAACGATAACNACNTCGAACTGCTGGTCTTGTGCGCTCATAAAGANTTTCTTAGGCTTTGTGCTCGGGATGGTCACAGCCGGGTTTATCAGTGAACATTACAGCGCCGTTGTCGTCGAGTTCNTGAAGCATGCCGACTCTCGACGTGTAATAGCCGGTGACGGTAAGGGATTTCATCGCTTGAAAGAATTCGACCCCNATGCGATCAGNAGGGGTGTCGTTCTCGGGTGAACTGAGGACCGTGAGAATAGCGACCTGTTGTTTAGGTGAGGCGGCTGCGAAAGTGGCACCGAATAGGTCTTCACACCGTTCGTCGACCCACTTCAACCCACCGAGGAACCGGTTNCGTGCGGGGGNCGGTGCATCCATTAGAATCGTGTCAATATAGTTGACAACGAGCGCTCGGCCGGCTCCCGCAGTGTCGGTCTCAGGAATTATTAGCTCACTNAGAACGGCCACGGAATTGTGCTGCGCCTGCGTGAAGACCGACCCACTAGCTGCGGATTGTGTGTAGCCCTCGTGAGAATGGGCCTGAGCCACCTCATTTAAGGTGGTGACCCAGAGTGGCAGGGTGGCCGCACTGACCCCAGCAGTAGTTAAGGTTTTGAGGGCTTCGCGGCGATCAATTCCGTATGGCGCCATGTAGTTCTCCTGAATCTGGCTGGTCGTCTGACCACGGAGTTGGATTTTATGGCAGAACTGAATCTACATGCAAAATTCTCGGTCGGCACTGTAATATATCGTTCCAACGGTACTGAATTGGATTTCTTGCTGGAGGNCCCAANAAATGAAGNCAACACGCGCGTCGAGACGCGATTTTTTGAAAATGGCGGCGATTACTGGTGCGACGGTGGGCCACGGCGGGACNGTCGTCGGAGCTCGGTCAGGCGCCCCTAGCNTCCGACGATCGAAAAATCAGANGTCCCCGAACGACCGTATTCAAATTGCATTGATTGGCGCAGGTGGGCAGGGACAGGGCGACACTCAGGCAGCATTGAGGACACCTGGTGTCGAGTTGGTGGCAGCCGCTGATGTCTATGANGGGCGGCTTATCCATGTAAAGGAACGGTTCGGTTCGCACGTTGAAACTACCCGGGATTATAGGGAACTCTTGGCCAGGGAGGATGTCGATGCCGTGATTATTGGCACTCCCGACCACTGGCACCGTCAAATTTCCATTGAAGCNATGGAAGCNGGAAAAGANGTCTATGTTGAGAAGCCAATGNTTCAAAGAGTAGAAGAGGGAGCATCCCTGGTCGAGGCTCAGAACCGCACGGGTCAAATACTNCAAGTGGGAAGCCAGCGCGTTAGCTCCGTTCTCTACGAACACGCTAAACAAATCTATGAAAGTGGTCAGCTTGGCGAGTTGAATATGATCGAAGCTTGGTGGGACCGCAATTCTGCNATTGGCGCCTGGCANTACACCGTTCCNCCTGACGCTTCGCCTGACTCNGTCGACTGGATGCAATTCCTTGGGTCGGCCCCACAGAGACCGTTTGATGCTAAACGAATGTTTCGGTGGCGAAACTATCAGGACTACGGCACCGGNGTAGCGGGTGACCTCTTTGTGCACCTATTTTCTGGCCTGCACTTTATTGTCAGCGCGATTGGTCCTCGGCGGATTTACGCGACTGGCGGTTTGCGGTACTGGAANGACGGTCGNGATGTGCCTGATGTGATGCTCGGTTTGTATGATTATCCAGCGACGGATTCGCATCCGGAGTTTACATTAGCGCTGCGGGTCAACTTCGCTGATGGTGCGGCGGGAGGCGAAGGGTTTAGATTTGTTGGGTCGGAGGCGGTGATGAGTGTCGGAGGCACCGTCGGAGTGACCCGTCGGGCGCGACAAACGTCACCAGGGTACTCGATCAATACCTTCCCTGACGCAATGCAGGACGAGTTTCTACAAGACTACAGACGGCAGTATCCGAATGCCGCGCGCGAGTTGACGCCCCGGGCNGATGAAGAATTTCGTGCGCCCAGTGGCTACAGTGACACCGTCGACCACTTTCACAACTTCTTTGCATCGGTGCGAAGTCGGCAGCCGGTAATTGAGGATGCGGTGTTTGGCTTTAGGGCGGCGGGCCCAGCGGTTCTCTCGAATGTTAGTTATTTTGATAAAAAGACGGTGCATTGGGATCCGGAGAACATGCGAGTGACTGGTTGACGCGTGGATGGCGGGTGAACCTAGGGCCTAGCGGATCCGATTNGCTTAGCCATGAATACACGGATTTGGAGTAGGTGGTGATGTGATGATGAATCACTTNAGATGGATGTCTGTTCCACTGTTGGTGGCCGTGGTCGGCGTNGCNGCGGTTAGAGCACAGTCGCCTCCGCGCGTTCTCTANTTAGCCCATTCGGCAGCGTNCGAACANGGGGTGCTNCCTGTTGCCGAGGAGGTCATGCTTGAGTTGGAGGGGGAAGCCGACACCTTCGATGTGACAGTGCTTAGAGCGGCTGAGGAAATCTCCGCTGAGCGCTTGCGGGGCTTTGACGCAGTTATGTTTTTTACAACGGGAGAACTCCCGATGAACGAAGTCCAGCAATCGGCGCTTGCAGCATTTATTCGAGATGGCGGAGGGTTTATTGGTGTTCACAGCGCCTCGGACACTTTCTATGAGTGGCCGGAGTACGGAGAGATGTTGGGTGGATATTTTGACGGTCATCCGTGGCATCAGGAGGTGACTATAACAGTCGAAGACCAGCAGCATTCCTCGACGCAGCATCTAGGCACCTCGATAGTTTTATTTGATGAGATTTATCAGTTTCGAAATTGGTCCCGCGAAGACGTGAATGTGCTTCTTAGCCTAAAAACGGATTCCGTTGACATGGGTGCTGATGGCATCAATCGGAGTGATGGGGACTTTGCTGTAGCTTGGACCCGTCAACATGGAGCCGGCCGCGTCTTCTACACCGCGCTGGGGCATGAGCCTGATGTATGGCGAGATATGCGATTCAGGAGACATCTGGTTGCCGGAATCCGATGGGCGGCAGGGATTGAGGATTAGGATTCATTCCTTATTTTTTGAGGACTGTGCATGCAGCTACTAATGATGGCCATTGGGCTCGTGAGTGGGCTCTTCTTGGGAACAGAAGTTCAAGCAGAACAGGTGTCACATAACGCGTTAACCTCGGCCGAGAAAGCTGATGGCTGGGAGTTGCTCTTTGATGGTCGGGCCCTTGACGGCTGGCGTAACTATGGCCAGGAGGGTGAGGTTGAAGGGTGGAGGGCAGTTGACGGGTTACTGTCTCGCGTTGGCGAAGGTGGCGACATCATTACCGATGCGGTTTTTGAGAATTTTGACCTACGCCTTGAATGGAAAATTGAAATCGGAGGAAATAGCGGCATCTTTTTCCGTGTTCGAGAAGGTGCCGAGGCCGTATGGCACACCGCACCGGAGATGCAAGTGCTCGATGATGCTGCCCACCCCGATGGACAAGAAGCTAAGACCTCCGCTGGAAGCGATTATGGTCTTTTCGGGCGGTCGAGAGACACCATCGACGGTGCTGAAAAATGGAACGCCATTCGGATTCTGGCGGACGGCGGTCATCTGGATTACGGGCAGGTAACTAAGACATCGGATGGCCCTGACGAGGGTATGTATGGCGAGTCGGTGAATCTCGTTAATCCCGTTGGTGATTGGAACACTGTTCGCATTCTGGTCGAAGGTAGTCATGTTGAATATTGGCTGAACGGTGTCCTGATTGTTGAGTACGAACTATGGAGCGAAGAATGGGAACGCCG
Source organism: Acidobacteriota bacterium (assembly GCA_002717745.1). Lineage (GTDB taxonomy): Bacteria > Acidobacteriota > Vicinamibacteria > Vicinamibacterales > UBA823 > UBA11600. The sequence goes on along the minus strand of PBBF01000003.1, from coordinate 24,547 downwards.
GGTTCAGGAAAGTAAGTTTGGGGTATATCCCGAGTTCGGGCGAGCTCGGCAAGGCCATTTTGCTCTTCAGAATCATGGCGACCCAGTGTTTTATCGCAACATAAAAGTTCGGCGGCTGCCCAGTAGGTCCGACAGTTCTTCCAAGCCGTAGTCGTAATGCCAATTGGAATTCGCGCGAAACTCTTCGTGATGATGTTCCTCCAATATTTTGTCTGGGGGGCGTGGTACGTCACGATGGGTACCTACCTAGCGGAAACTCTCGAGTTTCAGGGGCAGCAGATTGGTCTAGCCTACGGCACAACAGGCGTGGCGGCGATGATCTCCCCATTTTTCGTTGGGATGGTCGCTGACCGCTACTTCTCTACAGAAAGAATCCTCAGCGTCCTTCATCTTTGCGGCGGGATTGCGCTGTTTGCGGTGTCAACGATCCACACGTTCGGATTATTCTACGTCGTTCTACTCGGTTATACGCTGCTCTATATGCCAACCTTGGCACTGACCAACTCCTTGTCCTTTCATCAGATGCGGGATCCCGGCAAGGAGTTTCCTGCAGTTCGGGTCCTCGGAACGATAGGATGGATTGTTGCTGGGCTCACCGTTGGTTTTCTACGGTTAGAAAGCACCGCTGTGCCAATGCAGATTGCGGCTGGAGGCTCAATCGGTTTAGGCCTGTTTTGCTTGATGTTGCCGCATACGCCACCGAAGCGGGTGGCCACACGGGTAAGAGCGCGAGATGTGTTAGGGCTCGACGCCCTGAAGCTTTTCAAGGATCGGTCATTTGCAGTCTTTTTGCTTGGGTCCTTTCTCGTTTCCATTCCCTTGCAGTTTTATTATGCGTTTGCCAATCCGTTTCTAAATGAAGTTGGTTTTGAAAATGCGGCCGGCAAGATGACTCTCGGGCAAATGTCGGAGATCGGTTTCATGCTGGTCATGCCCTGGTTTTTTGTACGACTGGGTGTGAAGCGAATGTTGTTACTTGGGATGCTCGCCTGGGTAGTGCGGTATGCGCTATTCGCTCTTGGGGACACTGGGCCGTTGGTGTGGATGCTCTATCTCGGTATCCTCCTCCACGGCATTTGTTATGACTTCTTTTTCGTCACCGGACAGATTTACGTTGATCGCAAGGCTCCTTTGCATTTACGCGCTGCAGCGCAGGGATTGATCGCGTTTGTCACCCTTGGCGTTGGGATGCTGATTGGTTCCTGGTTCTCTGGGGTAGTGGTGGACAACTACAGATTGACGAGTAACCAACACGACTGGGCCAGTATTTGGATCGTCCCGGCCGTTGGCGCCGTCGGTGTGCTCATCCTCTTTGCATGCCTGTTCAGGCAGGAGGATGACAAGAGTGCAGCAGTTGGAGATGGCGTAGAATCCGCTTCGGCCGGGTAATCTTTAGAACCCTCACCTGATCGTGGAATATTCCCAGACTAGATGGACCGCGGTCTTAGCTATCGCGGCGCTCTACCTGTTTCTTTATTACCTTGGCTCACGAGCCTCTCGGCGCGCCAATGCTACCGGTTTCACCGGCATGATCTTAGCGGGCCGCGGGCTTCCTCTTGGAATTGGGGTGATCACTATGACGGCCACCTGGGTGGGCGGTGGTTACCTCAGTGGTACAGCTGAAGCTACCTACAGTGGTGGTCTATGGCAAGCACAGGCTCCTTGGGGTTATGCCCTGAGCCTTATCTTTGGCGGCCTTTGTTTTGCTCCGACCATGCGCCGGCTTGGTTTTACAACAATGCTGGACCCCTTCGAGCAGCGCTATGGCGCCGATGTGTCGGCCTGCCTGTATCTCCCAGCCCTCCTTGGCGAGTTATTCTGGACAGCCGCGATACTTTCAGCCCTCGGAGCTACCTTCGAAGTTATCGCTGGCGTTCCTTTTGTTATTGGGGTGGTCTTGTCGGCCGCCGTTGCAGTGTCTTACACGGCCCAAAGCGGTCTGTGGGCAGTGGTCCTTACCGATGTCGTGCAGATGGTATTGGTATTTATTAGCTTATCGGTAGCGGCCATCTTCGCCATGGGAAACGTCGGTGGAGTTGCAGTCGTTTGGCACGAGTACGTTGCAAGTGGAACAAGCTCTCCGCCATCGTCGTGGTTGCCATGGTGGGACTCGGCGCTACTTCTTGTCTGCGGTGGTATTCCCTGGCACGTCTATTTCCAGCGGGTGCTTGCTACGGAAAGCCCAGGAATTGCCCGACGACTCTCATTATGGGCTGGAGCATTAAGCCTAACGGCGGCCGTTCCAGCTCTGGCCATCGGTTTAATCGGTAGGGCTACTGACTGGGGAGCCTTAGGTGTTTCGGAACCAGACTCTGCACTAATTCTTCCGATGGTGTTGCATCACTTAACGCCTTCGGCGGTGGCGATTCTTGGACTTGGAGGACTCGCTGCCGCAGTAATGTCTTCGGTGGACTCATCTATTCTCTCAGCGTCGTCGATGGCCACCTGGAACATCTACCGACCACTGGCGGGTTCAACAGCGACTCCAGCAGCGCTACGACGGGTGATACGACGGATGATTGTTATTGTGGGTTGCGGGGCAACGATAATTGCACTCAATGTGCAGAGTGTTTACGCCTTATGGTTCTTGTCCAGCGATTTCGTCTATTGCATTCTCTTTCCCCAATTAGTCTGTGTTCTTTACGACCCCCGAGCCAATCGCCTCGGAGCGCTAATAGGGTTCTGCGTTTCTCTTCTACTCCGACTGGGTGCGGGTGAGCCGCTACTCGGCATTCCAGGAGTTTTGCCGTATACAGCGGAGGACGTGACTAGCGGGGTTATGGTTTTTCCCTTTCGGACCTTCGCAATGCTCGCTGGGCTGGTTACAATTTCCGTCGTGTCGCGTCTAACAGGAACCAAATGGCCCCCGAAGCAGTTTAACTAGTTTGGGAAGTTCTAAGACCAGATTGCTAGATTTCAGTCTTCGTAGCGGACCCCGAGCTTGGCCAACGCGTCGGTCGGGCATCCTTGCCAGTTCGACAGATATCTATTTCCGAGATATTGCAAATCATCGATTCCCTCTCGACTCGTCCAGAAGCCGGTTGCGGTGAGATCCCGGATATTCGAGAAGAACCTCACGCCTTCCTCGAGGGTTTCAGAAGCACGCCCAGGCCAAGCAATGTCATCGAGGAGGCCAGCTCGTTCTTCGTCCGAACAGTCGACAAATGATTGGTCGAATCGACGCCGACACTCAGTATCCAGCCAGCTCAGTCCATTCTGGATAGTGCGCTGTCGATCGGGTTGGTCCAGCATCATAAAATCGATAAACTCCGGAACCCCCGCACTAGATGCGCCACCAGACTGGTCATCAGCAGGCAGAATCATTTCGGTCAAAGTGGCAACAGTTGCATATTCATGCTGCGTCAGAAAGCTTGGCGTAAAGATAGTTTGGGAATTTGTGGCGACTTGTCTGGCCGCATCTGCCCCCGCGCGCGCGGCTCTGGCTTCAGCAGGAGTCCAGGCAAGGCCTGCGGCGAGTGGAGCCGATATCAGTTGCTTAAGAGCGTCACGTCTCGGAATATCACTCATTAAGATGTCCGCTAGAGTTCGCCACGATTTCGCGTGTCAGCAATGTACTCTCCGGTTCGCATGGCGAGAGCCATGATGGTCCAGGTGAGATTTTTGTCTGCTTGCGACACGAATGGGCCTCCGTCAGCGACGAAGAGATTCTTAACGTCGTGGGCTTGGCAGTGAGCGTTTAATACCGAGGAGTCAGCGGAATGCCCCATGCGGGTTACCCCGGCTTCATGAATAATTCGGCCGCCTGGCTCCAGACGAAATTCGTTTTCTTTATTAGGTTCGGGAGTGAGGGAAGTCCCACCCATGTCATCAATGATTTCCCGAAAGGTTTGTTGCATGTGGCGAGACTGGAGGCGTTCGTGGTCGTTCCACTGAAAGCTAAAGCGCAACACTGGAATTCCCCAGCGATCAACAGTGTCCGGGTCGATTTCGCAGTAGCTATGAGCGTTCGGAATCATTTCCCCGCGTCCAGAGAGGCCGACCACCGCACCATAGTAGCGGCGGTAGTCCTCCTTCAGACTCTGGCCCCACCCACCTCCGGAGGGATACCGCTCAATACCGCTAAAAATCCCAAAGCTCGGCATTCGACGGCCACCCCAGGGTTCGATGTGATAACCCCTCGGAAAATCAAGATTAGCGTTTTCAAGCCACCATGGCATAAAGACGTGCATGCCCCCAGCACCATCCTCGTTATGTGGCACACCGTCTAGGAGCGAGGGAATAAAACCCGCAACGTCTGAGCCGGTGGAATCAGTTAAATAGCGACCAACCGTCCCGCTCGAGTTCGCCAGGCCATCCGGGAACAGCGTTGACTTGGAATTCAGGAGTAGTCGTGCGGATTCGCACGCACTGGCTGCAAGCACGACGATACGCGCCCGGACCTGGTAATCCTTCCCATCTTCTGTGTTGACGTATGAGACGCCGGTAGCAAGGCCACTACTATCGGTCGTGACCTCACGGCCCATCGCGTTGGTGATAATCGTCAACCGGCCAGTGGCTAGGGCAGGGGGTAAAAGCACGGTCGGTGATGAAAAGTTTGAAGCTGTGCGGCAGCCTCGTCCACACTGGCCACAGTAATGGCAAGCCGACCGACCATTATGGGCTTTCGTAAGAATCGACATTCTCGAAGGAATACACGTGACACCAAGACGATCACACGATTGCTTGATCAAAAGCTCATAACACCGTGGCCGTGGCGGAGGCTGAAAAATCCCGTCCGGCTCGTTGGGGAGCCCTTCGACTGAACCAAAAAGTCCGACGAGACGGTCTAGTGAATCGTAATAGGGCTTGAGTTCCTCGTAGCCAATCGGCCAATCGTCCCCGAGTCCGTCGAGACTGCGACGACGGAAATCGTTTGGACCATACCGAAGTGAAATTCGACCCCAATGATTTGTTCGACCACCCAGCATGCGGGCGCGGAACCAATCGAAGCGCTCTCCAGCGGATACGGTATATGGCTCGCCGTCCAACTCCCATCCGCCGATGCAGGCGTCAAATTCCCCGAAAGGTCGTTCAGTGCCGGCACCACGTCGAGGTGAATCGTATGGCCACGCGAACATCTGGGAATCGGACCTCGTGTCCCAGGGCGCCCCAGCCTCCAACATTACGACCTCGGCTCCAGCCTCTGTGAGCACTTTGGCCACCATGCCACCGCCGGCTCCGGAGCCAACTACGCAGACATCGTAGGGAGGAGTGGCCTGGTTTGTCGCCATGGGACTTGCCATTCTAGTGGCAGCTTGCTAAACAGTCTAACTAGAGCTGGCTAGCGCCACGGGAGAGCGTCGAGCTCTGCTTGGGTTAGGGCTGGGAGAATAGCCGCTCCCGGCTCTGCTCGATGGCCCTGTTCGTCATGTACGGCAAAACCAAGGCCAGCCGAGGACCCTGTTGCCTGGCTGCCATCCCGAGCCTCACGACCTCGGAGTGAGCAACACCCATAGCGACCTTGCTTGTCTAGTGCAACGAGCTTTAGATTAAACATTGGGCGCTCATTGTTCCGCTGCGACACACGTTGACAGAACGCTTCGCAGGCGTCTTGTGGAGTTAGGCCTTCTCGCATGCGTTCAACAACAAAGAAACTGCCGCAATTCTTCACGCACTCTTCACCATGCCCGGTGGCACCGGCGGCTCCGACTGCGTTGTCAACGTAAAGACCGGCTCCGATAATGGGTGAATCACCGACGCGCCCAACTAATTTAAAGTGGTGCCCCACTGTGCTGGTTGCACCAGCGAGATCGCCATTTTGATCTAACGTCAGGACGTTAATCGTGCCGCCTTCTGGCTCAGATGGGTCGCGGGGTGGGAAATAGTAGTCACGATTACTAAGTGTCTCCTTCCATTCAAGCCAGTGTTGTCTCGCTTCATCCGTCAGTAGATTCTCTTCTGGAAAGCCGTGCATTTTGGCGAATCGAAGAGCGCCACGGCCAACCAAGAGCCAGTGATCGGTCCGTTCCATGACCAACCTAGCGATTGATGAAGGGGTCTTTATGTTTTCTATGGCAGCGACTGCGCCGATATTGTTGTTGTCGGCACCGTTCATGACGCAAGCATCCAACTGTAAGAACCCGTCCTCGTTGGGATCGCCACCGTAGCCGACCGTTGCATCTCTCGGGTCCCGTTCTGAAATATTGGTAGCCTTCTCTGCAGCATCCATAGCGCTACCACCTGCTTGCATTAGGTCCCAGGCAGCGGTCGTAATTTCCTCTCGCACGAGTGGGTTGGTTTTAGAGGTAACAACCAGGGGTCGCCTCGAGCTCGCAGCTTGAGTGGAACCTGCAGTAATAGCTGTGGCTGGAAGAATGGCTCCAACGCCGGTCATTCCGGATAGAAAGTGTCGACGACTGAGCTGTATTGAATGCATGTGTCCTCCTGGCCGCACCGACCACGCGCCGGGCTTTGGCCTCGAATTTCGCCTGTTGAGAATCAGTTTAGAGGCCTACTGAGTACCTCAAAAATATTTCTGAACAATCCATGGTGGCTGCCAGCGATCCGGACTGCGTTCCAGCTTGTCAATGTTCACTGTTCCGGCATCTAAGGATTCGATAACGAGGTTCTGGGTGTCGCCAACCCGCTCTTGCCATTCCATCAGCAGGGTGGTTAGGTCCTGAATGCGCTTGGCGTGAGACGGTTCGGTCGCTAAATTCTGGATCTCATCTGGATCACGCTGCAGATCAAAGAGTTGCGTCCGATTGACCTGGGGATAGCGAATGAGCTTATAACGCTCGTCCCGTACGGCTCGGGCCACGTCCGTGTAGGCCAAAAAGAGAGAGTCTCGAACCTTTTCATGCTCCCCAGTCCAGAGCCCAGACAAGTTCAACCCGTCTAAATCGATAGGCGAAGGAATGTTTGCAAGCGCCGATACGGTCGGAAAGAGGTCGAACAGGTAGGTGAGGGCGGCGGAGTTCCCATGGGGAATCTTGGGTCCAGTGATAATCAAGGGGCTTCGTTGGCTATGTTCATACACCGACTGCTTCCCGAGGAGGCCGTGCGAACCAATGGCGAGCCCGTGGTCCGCAGCGTAGATTACATAGGTGTTCTCGGCATGTCCCGCTTCCTCTAATGCTTTGAGGATTCGACCCACTTGGGCATCGAGATGTGAGATGAGACCGTAGTACTCTGCGATTTGATCTCGGAGGATTGATGGAGGTCTAGGCCAGGATGCGAGTTGCTCGTCACGAACTTGCATGTCGCCGATTTCGAATGGATGGTAGGGCAAGAAGTTCAACGGTAGGGGAGGTAGATCCTCATAATACATTTCACGATACGGCATTGGGGGCTGCCGAGGATCGTGCGGGGCGGTGAACGCGACGTAGGCATAAAAGGGTGCGTCCTCATCGTAAGTGTGGAGAAATTCGATGACCGCGTCAGCGAATGCCTCGCTCGAGAAGCCCTCCTCGCGGTCGTTGGTCAGCGTGCCATCCAGCGCCAGGTCCTGGAGTGGCACTCTAGTGTGGTCGCTCATGCCACCGAAGAAGACGGCCTTGCCACGTTGAAAGGCTCTAAGCCAAGACGATGGTCCGTTATGCCATTTTCCCGTTGCGAAGGTGGTGTAACCGTTCGCTCCAAGCAGTTCCGGTAAAAGAACGGTGTCGCTGAGATCGTGTTGCACTCGAAAATACGCCTTGCCACTGTTAACCATTGCGCGACTAGGGATGCACACTGCACCGCTGTTTCCCCCCATGTTGTAGTTCGCAAGGAAGCTGAATCCTTCACGGGCAAGTTGATCGATATTTGGGGTAGAAATGCCTGGGTTACCCCAAGCTCCAATGGTGTCGGCACGTTGATCGTCAGCGAAGAGAAACAGGATGTTCGGACGATCGGGGTCGGGCGCACGGCAGGCGGTAAATAGCAGAAATGCGCTGCCGAGTAAAAGACTGATCCCCTTCAGCGAGGCAACTACCGAGGCCGGAATTTTCAGGGTATAGATTGCAGGCACAAGCGCAAGAGTGATTTTATCCCGGGGTGATCCATTTTTATACCTGAAACACCCCGGCGACCCGAGAAGCTGGGAAGAGTTACAATACCCAAGCCAGACTGCTAGATCTAGTGTTTCTTTGGATACATGGGCATGTCGAATCGCTCAGACCGAATAGACAAAAGGATGGCTTGAGAATGTTCTTCACCCTGAGGAAGGTTCGCGGTGCTCGTCGTCGGGCGACCCTCTGCTGTGGACTCGCGGCGCCCATCGTCGTTGCGTGTGTCTCCGCGCTGGGCGTTGAAGCGCAAGAAGCAACGGTGATTCCTCTTAATTTTCAAAGAGACGTTCGGCCCATCCTGGCTGACAACTGCTTCCAATGCCACGGTCCTGACGAGAGTACGCGTAAGGCGGAGCTTCGTCTTGATACCGAGAGCGGTCTTTTCGTAGAGCGGACAGATGGACATGCGGTGGTTCCCGGAAATCCTGAAGGGAGTCTCCTGTATCAGCGAATTACTCATGAAAATCAACGACGTCGCATGCCGCCAACTCAGGCGAATAAGACGTTGTCGGATGAGCACATTGAGGTTCTCCGACGATGGATTGACCAAGGGGCCTCATGGGACCAACACTGGGCATTTACGAGGATCAAACGTCCTGAGCCTCCAGCACTTCCGGATGATGGGTGGTCGCGAAACGCAATCGATCAATTTGTTCTTGCGAAACTCCGATCGGAGGGTTTAGCTCAAGGTCCTGAAGCGGATAGGCGAACATTGGTGCGAAGACTCGCTCTTGACCTGACCGGGCTACCGCCTGAGCCTAAGGTTGTCGAAGGGTTCTTGAGCGACGATTCAGACAAGGCTTATGAAGCATTGATTGAACGATTACTCGAGTCCGAACATTGGGGGGAGCACCGCGCCAGGTATTGGCTCGATGTGGCACGGTATGGCGATACCCACGGGATCCATATCGATAACTACCGTGAGATGTATCCCTATCGTGATTGGGTGATTGAGGCCTTCAATACCAATAAGCCCTTTGATGAGTTCACTGTCGAGCAGATCGCTGGCGATCGGCTACCTGAACCCACACTAGACCAACTGATAGCCTCGGGTTTTCATCGGAACAACATCACGACTAACGAAGGCGGTGCCATTCCTGAAGAATGGGAGGCTGTCTATGCCAAGGACCGCGCCGATACTACGGGCACCGTGTTTCTTGGCCTCACCGTGGGTTGCGCTACTTGTCACGATCATAAATTCGACCCGATCACGCAGCGCGATTTTTATGCGATGACGGCGTTCTTCCGAAACACGACACAGTATGTAATGGACGGGAATGTGTCTGACACGCCGCCCATTTTGGTCGTGCCCGCGGACGAAGACCGTGAACTCGGGCATTCACTGCGTATAGAAGCCGACGTGATTGAGGGTGAGATTGCCAAGCGTGAGATGTCTGCGGGTAACCTGCTTACGGCATGGATCGCGACCGAGGAATATCGCGTGCTTCAAGCCCCGCTCGAGAGTTCAGCGCAGTTGATGACACTCGTGCTTAAGGATTCCGAACTCCCGGTCGTGGAGCAAGCGGGACTGCGTCACGAAATCTCCCTCCATTCCGGTGCCAAAGTTGGCGCTGGCCCGCAGGGCGAACTTGCGCTGACATTCGGCGAGGAGTCTTGGGCCGAGCTACCTTCCTTACCCCTAGACACCGACACGCCATTCTCATTGGGGATGTGGGTGTATACGCCGGAGGATGGGGGAAGTTTTTGGTTGGGAGGGCAGGCTGATCCGCTCGATGGATTACGGGGGTGGAGGATTGAAATTGGGGAGCGGCAAATCTTCTTTCATATGGTTGGCATGGCGAGTGCGGGTGACAGGGACCGCAAGGCATTTCATCTATTCCCAACCAATCTAAAGAGGCTGCCGGCCGGTGAATGGACCCATGTTGTGTTCACCTATGACGGTTCTGGTGAAAGAAGCGGGCTCCATGTTTACCCTGATGGTGAGGTTGTCGAAACAGAAGGAAGTGAGTTTTTTGCGGATGTCGAGGGCAGCATCCAGACAACCGCACCTTTTGTCCTAGGGAAAGGAACACCGGCGGTTGGCCCGTCTGGCGACGCACCGCCACCGCGTTATTTCGCAGGCGGCAAGATTGCGGATCTACGCGTATTTAATCGTGTCCTGACGGTGCAAGAGGCTAAGGTCTTGTCGGTCTGGCCGACACTTCAACAGGCACGGGATAAGAATCCCGCAGAGCTTAATTCTAAGGAGCGAGAAGCACTTCAATACTTCTATCTCAGCGTGAAGGATGAGGGATACCGAAAGCTCATTGCTCGGAGGCAGGCGATTGATCGAGAGTGGCGAGAAATCCGGCGCCGAGGTGGTGTCACCCATGTGATGAACGAGCGAAATGAAACCGAACCAGAGGCACGCGTACTGTTCCGTGGAATGTATGACCAGCCACGGGAACGGGTTGCAGCCGATGTCCCTGGCTTCTTACCCCGGATGGACAGTTCGTTACCGAGGAACCGCCTAGGCTTAGCACGATGGATTGTTGATGAGGCCAATCCTTTAACCAGCCGAGTGGCGGTCAATCGTTTTTGGCAGGAGGTGTTCGGGACAGGTTTGGTTCGGACGAGTGAGGATTTCGGGGCTCAAGGGGAGCCGCCCTCGCATCCGGCTCTTCTGGACTGGCTTGCGATGGATTTTCGAGAGACCGGATGGGATGTGAAGCAGTTGTTTCGAACGATTGTATCCTCTGCGACCTACCGTCAATCTGCACAGTCAACCGAGGTGCAGCTCGAGCGGGATCCAGAGAATCGTCTGTTATCTCGTGGTCCTCGTTTTCGGATGGATGCAGAAATGATTCGTGATTATGCCCTGGCAAGCAGCGGTCTTTTGGCGCGAACGGTTGGTGGGCCAAGTGTTAGGCCCTATCAGCCTGAGGGTGTCTGGGAACGGGTAGCGATGCCTCAAAGTAACACCAGGATTTACCAGCAGGGCGCTGGAGAGGAGTTGTATCGCCGGAGTCTATACACATTTTGGAAGCGGTCGGCTCCCCCAGCGTCGATGGAAATCTTCAATGCTCCCACGCGAGAGATTTCGACGGTACGACGTGAGCGGACCAACACGCCTCTTCAGGCGTTGGTTACAATGAACGATCCTCAATTTATCGAGGCCTCCCGATATTTTGCGCAGCGGGCCATGAGAGAGGCGGGCGAGTCCTCTACGCAACGCCTTGACTTTATCGCATTAAGACTCCTAATGCGGTCGTTAAGTGAAGAAGAGGAGGTCGTGGCGCTGCGATCTTATTCCCGATTATTGGAAGCATACGAAGCGGATCTTGTCCAGGCAAGACGTCTGTTAGCAGTAGGTAAGACTGAGCCGGACCTATCGTTACCACTAGCTGAATCCGCCGCTTGGACCATGCTCCTGAGTCAGTTTATGAATCTGGATGAGGTTTTGAATAAGTAGTTACGTCTTTGTGGGGAAAGGGCCGAGTATGCACCCTGTTAAGGAAGCCATTCTTACTGAGACCAGGCGACAATTTTTTGGAAAGGTTGCCAAGGGAATAGGCGGTCTCGCTCTCTCGAGTCTGATGACCGAGGATTCCCTTGGAGCTGTTCANGGCAGCGCTTCGCTTGGNGGCCTTCCATCGCTTCCGCACTTTGCACCAAAGGCAAAACGGTGCATCTATCTCCATATGATGGGAGGGCCGCCNCAGGTCGACCTGCTNGACTACAAGCCTCAAATGANNGACTGGTTCGANNNGGACCTCCCGGATTCGATCCGACAGGGTCAACGTTTAACCACNATGACTTCTGGACAGGCTCGTTTTCCGATTGCNCCATCAGTGTTTAANTTTCATCAATACGGCCAAAACGGTACCTGGGTCTCCGAGTTGCTTCCGTATACCGCGCGCATGGTTGACGAAATCGCGATTGTTCGATCGATGCATACAGAAGCGATCAACCATGAACCAGCGATTACATTCATTCAGACTGGTCAACAGATTTCAGGACGCCCGTGTGTGGGAGCTTGGTTTGCCTACGGACTCGGCAGCATGAATCGTGATTTGCCAACCTTCGTTGTGATGAACGCTGAACAAAGTCATCCCAAGTCCAACATTCAAGCGATTTCGGCGAAGATGTGGAGCTCGGGCTTCCTTTCGCCCGAGTATGCGGGGGTTGGCCTACGGCCTGGCGCCGACCCGGTTTTGTACTTGCGAAATCCTGAGGGGGTATCGAGGGACGTGCGGCGAAGGATGCTTGACGGCCTTGGTGAGATGAACCGTATTCATCATGAACAGATCGGGGATCCTGAAACGATGGCTCGGCTCCAGCAATACGAGATGGCATTCAGGATGCAGATGTCGGTATCGGAGATGGCCGACCTTTCTAGTGAACCGGAGAGCACGTTCGAGCGATGGGGCGAGGAAGCGAAGCAGCCAGGGAAGTTTCAGAACGCAACCCTGCTGGCTAGGCGGTTGATCGAGCGGGACGTGCGATTTGTCCAAATCTACCACCGAGGATGGGACTTTCATACGGACTTACCGGAAGTACTTCCTGCGCAAGCTAAGGACGTAGACCGAGCCGCCTGGGCTCTCATCCAGGATTTAAAGGACCGGGGGCTATTTGAGGAGACATTGGTAATTTGGGGCGGAGAGTTCGGCCGGACGATTTATTCACAGGGCAAGTTGACCGCTGCCGATTATGGCCGCGACCACCATCCACGCTGCTTTACCCTCTGGATGGCCGGTGGTGGCGTCAAAGGGGGCGTGGTCTACGGTGAGACTGATGATTTTTCCTACAATATCGTTGAGAACCCAGTGCACATTAGGGACCTTCAGGCGACGATCCTGCACCTCTTCGGGATCGACCATGAGCGTTTGACCTTCAAACATCAAGGACTAGAGGCAAGACTGACCGGGGTTGAGGAGCCAGCGCACGTCGTTCATCCGCTGCTGGCCTAGCGGGGTGCTAATCGCTCCCGGAAACCAGGGGAGCTAGACCACGTTAGCCTCTGGGGAGTTCGTCCCTGACCCAAATCGGTTTAGCGCAAACGGTGATAGGTCTATGTCTGTCTCGTGCCCAGCGATTTTCGCCGCGAGTAACCGGCCGACGGCTGGAGACTGTTGAAAGCCATGACCGCTGAATCCATTAATCAGATAAAAACCGGCAACCGAGTCAACCTCGCCGACGATCGCGTTACCATCTGGACTCATAGCGTAGAGCCCAGCCCAGGCATGCGAGACTTTTCCTTCGACCAACGTTGGTAGGCGCGACATAGCCACCTCGACAACCGAGTCGAGAAAGTCCCAGCGAACAGTCATGTCAAAACCCGGGGTTTCGTCTGGGTCGCCCATTCCAAAGAGAATGTTGGGTCCTTCACGGTGGAAGTAGAAGGAGGTGGCGGAGTCAATCACCATAATGTGATTATCCGGGTAGTTAACTCCGCTTACGGCTTCATCGGGGGGCTGTGCAATAAAGATATTTCTTCTGAGGGGAGTCACTGGAAGTTCGACGCCAGCAAGTGCTGCAACACGGGCTGCATGGGGACCGGTCGCATTGACCACGCATGGTGTCGAGATGGTACCCTTATCCGTTGTCACCCCACTAATCCGATCCTTTTCGACTGTGATTCCTGTTACGGTTGTGTTGCGTTCAATCTGAATCCCTTTTGCCTGAGCAGCACGTGCGAAGCCCATAGTTAATCCATTCGGATCTGCAATGCCGTCGCGCGCGCAGTAACTCGCAGCAATTACACCGTCAACTCTCAAACCTGGGGCTAGTCGAACCGCTTCACCTGGGGTCACTAGATCAACCTCGATCCCAAGGCTGCGTTGAAGCGTGATGTTGTTGCGGAAGGTTTCAACTGACTCAGGCGTTGAAAGGAGAAACAAGTACCCGTCCTGATGAAAATCCATGGGATATCCAACCTCGTCCTCGAACCGCTGCATCAGGCGAATCGATTCCATGGAAAGCTGAATATTTTGACGAGTAGAGAATTGATGTCGCACGCCACCGGCATTTCGCCCTGTGGATCCAACAGCTAATTGAGTCTCGCGTTCAAGTAGCACCACGTTCTGAATACCGAGGCAAGCTAAGTGGTATGCAGTGCTAGCGCCCATACACCCGCCACCGATGATCACAACGTCTGAGGTCGACTTCATGATGACTTCAAAGCCTCGAGGCGCTCCACCTGTTCTCACATTAGCACAGCGGGGTTACTTTGGACTTGTCTTGGTTGACCAGCACCCCCATGGCTTCTATCATCAGGAATTCACCTTAATGAATGAACCATTGACCGTGAACGATGACACCCCCCGGGCCAGATGCTTACGGAATCGTGCCTGTTAAGCTAACGATGCTGGATCAACTACTACGTGAAATCTTATCTAGTCGTGTCTATGACGTGGCCAAAGAGACACCGCTTGATTCAGCGGCGAAATTGACCAGTCGATTGGGAAATATCGTCTCCCTAAAGCGAGAAGATCTCCAACCTATTTTTAGTTTTAAGGTGCGCGGTGCATACAACAAGATCGCGCAGTTGTCTTCTGAAGAGCAAGCAAAAGGGGTGATCACCGCGAGTGCGGGTAATCATGCCCAGGGCGTAGCTTTCGCGGCAAAGCGTCTAGGGATTCGCGCTGTCATTGTCATGCCGCAGACTACGCCGGCCATCAAGGTTGACGCGGTGGTTGAGATGGGCGCGGAAGTTATTCTTGAGGGGGACACCTTTGCGGAGGCTAAGGAACGGTGCGATGCGCTGGTAACCGAAACGGGCCTCATCTTTGTCCACCCGTTCGATGATCCACTTGTTGTAGCCGGACAAGGAACCATCGGTGACGAGATTCTGCGGCAGAGCAAGGGGAAGCCACACGCTGTCTTTGTTCCAATCGGGGGCGGCGGTCTCATTGCCGGAATCGGAGCGTACATCAAAGCCGTCCAACCGGATGTTCGTGTCATCGGAGTTGAGCCTTTTGAGGCTGACGCGATGTTCCAGTCAATGGCGGTTGGGAAGCGAGTCTCCCTAGAGTCTGTAGGTATCTTTGCCGATGGAGTTGCGGTTCGGGAAGTGGGCGAGTACACGATGTCTGTAGCGCAGGCAACAGTGGATGAAGTCATTCGCGTGTCGAATGACGAAATCTGCGCGGCCCTAAAGGACATCTTTGATGACACTCGGAGCATCATGGAACCGGCCGGCGCCTTGAGCGTAGCTGGCCTGAAGTCATACGTTGCTCGCGAAGAACCACGGGGAGAACATCTGATTGCGGTGCTCAGTGGCGCAAACATGAATTTCGACCGTCTGCGATTTGTAGCCGAGAGGGCCGAACTGGGCGAGTCTCGCGAAGCTGTATTTGCAGTAACGATTCCTGAACGGGCTGGGGCCTTTCGAGACTTCTGCGCTTCAATTGGCCGACGGGTAATTACCGAGTTTAATTATCGCCTGAGCAGTCGGGCCGAGGCTCACATTTTTGTCGGTGTAGCGACTCAATCAAAAACAGACGCGCAAGATCTGGCGGAGCAGTTGAATCGAAAGGGATACGAGGCTGTCGATCTTTCGAATAATGAGATTGCAAAATTGCATGTTCGGCACATGGTTGGAGGTCGGGCTCCAGATGTGACGAATGAGACGCTGTGTAGGTTTGAGTTTCCTGAACGGCCAGGAGCCCTGATGCAATTTCTCGATCGACTTGGGGGCAGATGGAACATCAGCCTCTTTCATTATCGAAATCATGGTGCTGATTTTGGCCGTGTGTTGGTTGCTTTTGAAGTGCCGGAGAGTGAACGCGATGAATTTGCAGCTTTTTTGAAGATCCTAGGCTACCCACATCATCCGGAACCTGACAACAAGGCTTACTCATTGTTCCTGTCCTAAATGATTGAAGCGTGACCGTTGGGTAATCTATTTAGAACTCTGCCCAGAGATCGCGTCCACAGCGTGGCAAACAGTGTCGTAATCGTCTGGGAGCTCAATCGGGCTGCAGGCGTAGGTGGGCTCAATGTTGGGTAGGGTTCGATTATGGTAAGCGCGCTTAAAGTCTGTAAATTTGAGGCCGTTGGCTGTCGAAATCACGACAACTCGTTCCTTCGGACTAATCTTCCCGTTCTTTCTTAGCTTAATAAGTGCTGCGAGAGCCACGCCAGTATGGGGACAGTTGAACATACCCGTGAGGTCTGCCTGGCCTGCGGCATCGGCCAATTCCACCTCCGTCGCCTGTTCAACGATGCCTTCGTATCGCTGAAGTGTCGCAACCGCTTTCTTGATAGAAACAGGATTTCCGATTTGGATCGCTGAAGCCTGGGTGGTTTCGGCATGCACTGGCTCAAAATTCCAGTGGTCTTGATAAGCGCGGTATAAGGGATTAGCCTTGGCCGCTTGCGCAACCACAATTCTTGGACGTTTCTGTGTCAGGCCAAGAGCCTCCATCATATCGAGACCTGCCCCTAGGGCACTCACGTTTCCGAGGTTACCACCGGGAACAATTAGAACGTCGGGTACTTCCCAGTCGAACTGTTGGGTTATTTCGATTGCAACAGTCTTTTGGCCCTCGAGACGAAGGCTGTTCATTGAATTAGCTAAATAGATCTTCCCCTCTGTAGCGAGGCGCTGGACAATGGCCATGCACCCATCAAAATCTGTGTCAAGTGCAAAGACCGTGGCGCCGTTGGCGAGTGGTTGCAAGAGTTGAGCATCAGAAACCTTGCCTCGGGGCAGAATTACAATCGCTGGAATGCCGGCGGCAGCCGAGTAGGCCGCGAGAGCGGCCGACGTGTCGCCGGTGGAGGCGCAGGCGATTGCCTGAATCGTCCGTCCCTTGGCAATCATCTGCCGCACTATCGAAACGAGAACAGTCATCCCAAGGTCCTTAAAGGACCCGCTGTGCGAGTTGCCACAAAGCTTGATCCACAAGTCCTCGAGGCCGATCTCGTTACCGAATCTCTCCGCCCATAGAAGATTGGTTCCGCCCTCGTCCATCGAAACAATATTTTCGTCCTCAAGGTCTGGGCAGACCCACTCTTTCTTGCCCCACACCGAGGAGCCGTAAGGCCAGGTTGTTCGCTTATATCGATCGTCGAAGAGTTGCTTCCAGGCCTTCGGGGACAGATTGCCGAGCGCCGCCAAGTCGTGCACGACTTCTAGTAGGTCGTTACAGGTGGGGCAACGATAAACGGGCTCTGTGAGGGCATGCTCTCCGTCGCAGCCGGCGATGCAGCGAAAATGGGCACGATATGGCATAGCACTCTAAGCGATCGACTATGGATTAGTCTTCCGCCCATATCTATATCAAGGCGGTCATACCACTGGGTATTGTACCCTCCTAGCCAATGATGGGGGCCACTTTCAGATAGGATAATGCCTCGAACAAGCGGCGAATTATCGATAGAGCACTCTTCGGGCGCATGTTTTTAAAATCGTATTCCGATGGCGATGACAAAGCGAGCTAGATTTGAGTCCAGTTGTCCCGGGGTCTTTTTCTTAGATGAACATAACCTCGATGGCCTTAAGGTCTATTTGCAAGATCAGGCATGGCTGACTGGCGAGGAATCCCTCCTGTTCGCTTCCAAGCCAGGAGAAGGCAACATGAACTACACCCTGCGGGTCGAAACTTCTACGAGACGAATGATTCTCAAGCAGGCTCGTCCATGGGTTGAGAAATACGATGACATCGCTGCACCTTCAGAGCGTGCGGTAGTGGAAGGCCGGTTCTACCAGTTGATCGAGGAAATTCCATCCCTTCAGGTTCGGATGCCTAGGCTCTTGGGTTTCGATCCTCACTCTAGGCTCTTGATGCTTGAGGATGTCGGAACTGGCTCTGATTACACAGGCTTGTATACCGGTGAGGCGTTGACATCGGAGGAGTTGGAGACGCTCATCAACTTTCTGATTACTCTCCATACTTCGTTCCTTGGCTTTAATCAGGATGGCCAATTCAGCAATCAAGCCATGCGGCAGCTGAACCATCAACACATCTTTAAGATTCCATTAGACCCGGAGAATGGACTCGATTTGGATTCGATTACGCCTGGTCTTTCAGGATCGGCAGTCGAGTTAAGCAAAGACAACGATTACGTAAATGCTGTGTCAGAGCTTGGCAAGTTATATCTCCAGACCGGAAACTCCCTTCTGCACGGGGACTTTTTTCCAGGAAGTTGGCTTCATTCAGAAAGCGGCCCTCGAATTATTGATCCAGAATTCTGCTTCTTTGGACCACCGGAGTTCGATTTTGGCGTGTTGGTTGGTCATTTACACTTGTCGAATCAGTCTACAGAACTTATTGATCGAACCCTTCAGGCTTATTCCGCTTCCTGCTCGGATTTGCCAAAGTCCACTAAGCTACTGCAACAGTTTGCCGGGGTAGAGATCATGCGACGTTTGATTGGAGTAGCGCAGCTTCCGATTTCGCTCGGCCTTGGCTGGAAGCAGGAGCTCTTGACGCAATCACGACGGTTGGTGTGTTCGTAATCGAGGGCTAAAAAGTGCCTTTTGTGAGGAAAACGCTATGTATTCAATGCCTCGACCATTCGCGCTCGCGTTCGTCTTAATATCTTTTATGGCGTGCTCTGAACATGCTCCCGATCAGGAATCTTCGGCAGGGGAGCCTTCCGACCGCGGCCCAATTGAAACGGAAAATCTCCAACAACAGTCTGGCCTAATCACCTTAGCCTCGGTGGATCAGGAGAAAAAGTTCATCCTGCGCCATCCGACCCAGCAAGCTTGGAACGGTCGCCTCCTAGTGGCAGCGCATGGTGGCACTGGTGGGCCATCGCTTTCTGCAGATGGGGTGGAAATTGGCACGGCAGAAACCTCGCTCGACGACCTCATTGGTTATTACGCCATTGATCACGGTTACGCGTATGCAAGTGTGGACCGGGATGGAGTAGGAGCTACCGCACAAGGGTTAGCAGTTGTTAAGGAATTTGCAGAAGCTGTTCGGGAACGAGTAGAGAAGGCGCTTGGGCGTAACGTGGAGCGTCTGTATCTCGTCGGCCTGTCAATGGGAGGGGGCATTGCCCGGTATGCTGCTGAGGACCCAGAGGGCCTGTTTGACGGAATCGTGATCATCGCAGGCTCAGGAGGTGACCTCGGAACCCAGATCGACCGACTCGCGAGGCGTGCAGCGCTCTGGCCAAGGATTGATCCCAGGGCGCACCCAGGACTCCCAGATGACAATCCCGAGGTGCGAGCGTATTCCGTATCGGGCGCCGGAACTCCTGTAGCAGCCAGGCCGCTCTGGCCGTTTATCGGAGCCTCGGCCTCACCGGAAAGCCTCCAGCGCACCTTACAGGCTTACGGCTTCGAAGGTCTCTCTGCGAGTCAACTTGAAAACTTTCGTGTAGAGGATTATGCAGAGCGACCGGGCTTCCTTGATCGGGTGCAAGCGAACGACACGTCAGGGCAGGTCCAAGTTCCAACGCTTGAGGTGGTCGGCACCTTCGATGATTTTGTCTTGCCGGAGATTCTCGCTTACAAGCGAAAGGTGCTGGCTAATCCTGATTCGGCGCACTATCACCGCCTTTATCAAGTAAAAACGGCCTGGCATATATCACGAGAGGATGACGCTCTCGAGGGTTTCCGATATCGCATGGGTCGGATGGGCTTTGGCCCGGAAGTGCAGCAGGCGGCGGGCAAGTTCGGCTCCTACATGCCCGCAGTACAGCAAGCGTTATTTTTCTTGGATCGATGGCTAACCGAAGGTGTTCCGGCGCCTCCAGACCAGGAAATCGACGGTGATATTACTAACATCGGCCGGCTGCAAGGTTAAGGTGGAGTCGCCAGGCAAGGAGCGCTTAATTTGGTTCAGCGGTTGGTATCTGAACGGGAAGCAAGTCTAGGGTGAAACTAACGGGCACATTACCCTCAGCCGAACCCGACCGAAGAATAGCCTGAACCTCGAGCGTGGTGCCTTGAGTAAGCCGCAGTGGCTCGTCTAGCCAATACCGAGTTCGCCACTCAGGACGAGGACTGGCAAGACGAATCACCGGTGTGCGCTCGCCGTTTATCGCCACAGCCTCAATCTGGACTCCGAGTGCATCCGCCTCAAGGTTCGGCAGGATTGCCAAAAGGTCTAGGTCGCGTGACAGGTGACTTGAGAAGGAGACCAATGGCCCCTCATTACTACCGTTCTCCGTTGGTGGTTGGAGCACAATTGATTCAACCCTGGCCACTCCAGGGTCTGCCGCGTAAAGTGCCAGCAAACTCTGATCGTCGACCTCGAGGCCTTCGTAAGTCCAGGTCTTCTTGTAGTTCAACCGCAAAACCAGGTCGGCTCCAACTGGAACAACATACCCTGCCTGGTCGAGTCCAATGGCTTCCTGCCCAGGAAGCCATGCAGTGAGGATCTGGGCCCCGGCGAGAGAATTAGGATTCTCCGCATCAAAACCCGGAGCCGGGTCTGCGGCATCGAGGGCGGCCGCCTCTCCAGAAAGATCGACGTAAAGAATTGCCGACCGAACAATTGCCGCTGTGCCCGGACGAAAATCGACCGCACGAATCATGGTCTCTCCATCGAAAGCGGCGGGCATGACAAAGTGCCTGGTTGCTTCAGAAACATCAGCGGGCAGGCTGAAAGGCTCTGGCATTTCAAGAATAAAGGTTGGCTCACCTAGGCTCCACGTGTTCTTAGGTTCACCAGGGTCATGGTTTGTTGTGATGCCCTCAGGAGTGCCGCCGTTAGCCCATTCCACTACGATGTCAAGCTGGCGAGCAGTCAGAGACCCCTCATGTTTAAAAGCCCCAAAACCGTATTCGGCCTGCCATGGTGGCATCGTGAGATTAACGACTTCCTCCTTGATTGACTGGGCCCATGGATAAGCATCTTCGTAGGTGAGCAAAGACATGGGAGCGACGGCGTCAGCAGAATGGCAACCACCGCATTGATTTAGGAAGATGGGGTAGACGTCCTGATGATAGGTGTACTTTGATGTAATCGGTTTATGAGCATCAGTGATCGCCACGATCAAAATGGCCGTCGTGATGGTGGCTACGATGAAATGTGCGTGTCGATAGATCACGGTTATAGCCAGACGTTACTGACGGTCATAGGTAGCAGTAATAATGTCAGCAGCTTGGCCAAATATTGCATAGGCGGCCTCGACACGCTGCCGATTACCAAGGTCTCCGTGCCAGTCTAGAAGCCAGGCTGCGCGCACCAGCTCCTTTACTGCTAGCCGGACGAGTAATTGCTGGTCTGGGGCTAAGAGATCGAGATGGGGCGTAAGTGCGAGAGCTAGGTCCTTAGCTTCGAGCGCAGGAATCCATATCTCGGTAAAGCCGCCATCACGCACCAGATTCTGGACAGTCGCATTGCGAATAGCCAGCTCCGTCGCAATCTCGTTCGGTTCCTCAGGAATATTTACCAGCAAAGTCCCGGTTGTCGCAGCAGCTGGAGGTAGAGAGGCCTGGGTCCCCCCAAGACCTACAGAACGCGGAGTCAAGGATGTTGGGTCTGCTGGGTTATCGGTTATTGAATTAAAAATGAAATCAAATCTTTCCTCGACCGCTCCAGGTTCAAAGCGAATTTTAGCTGTGACGGCGGTTGGGAGTTCCTGTTCTCCAATATGGACCTCAAAAAAACGTCCCTCTGGCCCAACTGTGAGCGGATATGCAATGTCTTCGACCATCGAGTCCAAGCTGACATTGTAGGTTTCTCGAAGAACCGCGCGCCCGGTAGCAACCCCGGTGTTCATCGGCTGGGAGTAGTTATCGTATAGATACAATACGAAGCGTCCTGGGTCAGGATAGGTGCCCTCTAAATGGTGCCAATTGTCTGGAGCCATAAAGAAAGTGCCGCCATGTTTTGGACTGTGATCTTCGTGAGGCAACGAATTCAGTCTCTGCACGAGCTTTTGCTGGCGATCGATAGGGCAGATTCCAGGCTCGGAAGAGGTAACCTCAGGGTGATCTGAGCAGGTCCAGGTCAACTCGAGCCGGATTGGCATTAAAGGGCGTCCCCCAATTGGGCAAACACCGTCTTCGCCTTCAAGAATCACTGAGTGGATGGGACAGGTCCACGCCTCTGCCCGTCGTGTTTCAACGAGGTTCATATTGCAAATTGGGCACGGAACGTTATGAGTCTCGTGGATTTCTGGATGCATCGGACAGGTAAAAGAAAATGGTGGAAGATTACTCTCGTCAACCAGGGGATCATCAGCAGACCGGACGAGCGATGGTATGACTGGCTGCGGGAGATTAGCCTGAGCGGAGCTAGAGGCTCCAAGGTCCGAAAATCTAAATTGGTATCGCGGCGATTCCTTGACCACGTCTTGAATTTCGAAAGTGCCTGATTCAGAAACTTCGAGGGTGAGATTCGCTGGAAAAGCCGCGACTGCCACCACGGCGCTTCCGATAAGGGCAGTGAGCACGTTGAGTTGCATCATCTTGGAGGCCCCACTCGGGCGGACACCAATTCAAGGGAGCAGCGAGCCTTGTCGCTGACTGGCTTGAAAGCGGCAGCTACCAAGCGTCGGCACGACAAAAAAATTATATACCAGGCCTTGAGATTGCTAGAGGATTTGGCGGATCGTGCTTAAAGAATTGACATCTTCGGAGACCACGGCCAAAATCTTGAATTCGGCAAGATGTTTCAGGATAACGGCAGTAGACGTTCAGTTTTCTCCTTGCCTTAGACATCCTAACCATTAAGAGGGCGGAACCATGCGGAAAGAGATTAATCGTAGAGAATTTGTGCTAGCGGGAGCGGCGACGGCGGGATTAGCCGTGGGATCGCGCAAGGTCTTTGGCCGAGCCCCGGCCATGCAGGTGGCAGGCGTGAAGCCAGTGGTTGTGGCGTCTGGAAACGGTCATCGATCCAGGAATAGTGACGGAGAGACCTGCGTTGAGGTTGCCTTCCGCAAAATGACTGCCGGAGATGACGTCCTCGATTCCCTGATTGCCGGCGTAAACATCGTTGAGCTCGATCCAAATGACGCAAGCGTCGGATATGGGGGCCGTCCAAACGCAGATGGTGTAGTGCAGCTTGATTCCTGCTGCATGCATGGTCCGAAACGCCAAGCCGGTGGTGTAGGCGCGCTGGAAGGTGTGCGAGCCCCCTCGCTCGTGGCTAAAGCTGTCATGGATCACACCGACCATCATCTTCTGGTCGGAGACGGTGCCCAGCAGTTCGCCAGAAATATGGGCTTCGAGATCGAGGCTGATCTGAACACGGACAATTCGCGGCGGCAATACTTAGAATGGAAGCGGCGCACCGACCCTGGTCATTATCTCAATCCTGAAGAACGACTTGAGGCGGGTATCCAAGCAGGGCTTGATATGGTGGCTGAGGGAATTATTCCTGAAGAGGAATATTGGGGGACGATTAATTGCGATGGCATTAATGGACGAGGGGAAATTTGTGGAGTGACCACCACGAGCGGGTTGTCGTGGAAGATTCCGGGTCGCGTCGGCGATTCGCCAATTCTAGGGGCTGGACTCTATGTCGATGGAACTTATGGTGCAGCTGGGTCGACTGGCCGCGGCGAAGCGAACCTTTACAATCTCACCTCATATCTGATCGTTGAGAATCTTCGCAACGGCATGAGTGCCAAGGATGCCGGCATGGCAGGACTTAAGCGGGTTCAGGAAAATACGGTCGAGTCTCGCCTCTTAAACGATGAAGGAAACCCTTCCTTTGGAATTAACTTTTACATTATTGACGCGAAGGGTGAACATGCGGGCGTGTCACTCTACGAGAGCGAACGGAGCCGATATGCAGTCTGCACAGAAAACGGGGCGGAACTGGCTCCGTTGGAAGGGTTGCTCCAACGATCAAATGGTTAGCTAATGCTGAGACGGTTATAGCTACTCGAACCAGCGTCGCTGAATTCTAGAACGATATAATCATGCCGTGAAGGAAGGTAGGGAAGTGGTTCGAGGCAACATAATTTGCAGGAGGGAATGTTATGAGCAACAGGATTAGCCGTCGCGATTTTATTCAGACGGGCACCGTGGTTGCTGGCCTCACGGCCGCATCGGCGCGAAGCGCATTTGGTAGTGCGCCGGCGATTCAGTCGTCAGGAGTGAGACCAGTTGTCATCGCTTCCGGTAATGGTCATCGAATCCGAAATGGAGGTTCTGAAACCTGCGTCGAAACAGCGTTCCGGATGATGACCGAGGGCGAAGATGTTCTCGAATCGTTGATCGCTGGTGTCAACCTGAATGAATTGGACCCCGAAGATGGAGGTGTTGGTTTTGGGGGGTCCCCGAATGCAGACGGGATCGTCCAGCTCGACTCCTGCTGCATGCATGGCCCGAAGAGGCGAGCCGGTGGTGTTGCTGGCATTGAAGGGGTAAAGACCCCTTCGCTAGTGGCTCACGCGGTCATGCAGCACACGGATCACCACCTACTGGTCGGTCAGGACGCCCAGGACTTTGCGCGAAACATGGGATTTACGATTCATGATGACCTGAATACCGACCGCTCGCGAGAGCGCTGGCTTGAGTGGAAGCGTCGCATCGACCCAGGACATTACCTTAACCCGGGTGAACGAGCACGGGTCGGGTATGAGGCCGGCTTGGGCATGGTGGCGGATGGTCGAATCGATGAGCACGACTTCTTCGGGACCATTAACTGCGATGGCATCAATTCCCGCGGCGAGATTTGCGGTGTGACAACAAC
>PBBF01000002.1 GCA_002717745.1 Acidobacteriota bacterium | reverse complement strand
AGGACCACCATTTACGGTGGCAATTCCGCAACACGTCTCCACGCGTCCTAATGCCGGCCATGGAATGGCTCCCGGGTTTGAACTGCGGGGTGGTTCGGATGGGGGCGAAGGTCAGCGAAGCATTGCCAGCATCGAGTCCCTTGATTGTTGACTATGCAGCCAACGGGATGCGCACTGAGCTTCTCGACCTGTTCTTGATCGCTCGTTGCCGATTCATGGTCAGTACCGGCACGGGCGTGGACGCACTCACGACGAACTTCCGGCGGCCGCTCGTCCACGCGAACGTGCCGCAGTTCGGCTTCGAGGACGAATTGGGTCCATCCGTCATCTTCACACCGAAACATTTCTGGTCGAAGACGGAGAAGCGGATGCTCACGTTTGACGAGATCTTCCAACGAGGTGCCCACCTCTATACGTTGCAGGCACAGTACGACGAATCGGGCATCGAGTCGGTTAACAATACGCCTGAGGAGATTGTCGCCGTCGTCTCAGAAATGGAACAGCGCGTGGCCGGCCAATGGGTCGGCGGCGACGAGGACGAGATCTTGCAGAATCGCTTTCGCGCGATTTGGCCGCTTCGCCCGAACAGCAGGCCATTACAGGCACGCATAGGGGCAGAGTTCCTTCGTGAACGTCGCGAGTGGTTGACGTGATGCGGCCACGCAGGCTATGCAGTCGCGCCAGCCGACGCCCACCCTTGGGTGAGGAGCGTGGCTCAACTCATCGTTGAGCGTCCCGGCGGCGAGGGATTCGTCCGGGCGTTCATCGAACGGCTGCTCAAAATCAACGAATTGTCTCCGGAGGAAATCGATGAGCTTGTATCTGATTGCTGAGATCGGTATCAACCACAACGGGAGTTTAGATATCGCGAAGCAGCTCATCGACGCGGCGGCTGACGCTGGCTTCGATGCGGTGAAATTCCAGAAGCGCACCGTCGAGAAGGTCTATACGAAGGAATTGCTCGACAGCCCGCGCGAAAGCCCCTGGGGGACGACGCAGCGCGACCAGAAGATGGGGCTGGAATTCGTTCGCGAGCAGTACCAGGAAATCGACCGCCACTGCCAGGTACGCGGGATCTCCTGGAGCGCCTCGGCGTGGGATGTGGATGCGCAGTTGTTCATCCGCGATTTTTCCGTGTCGTTCAACAAGGTCGCGTCGGCCATGCTCGGCCACAGGCCGCTGCTGCGCGAAATCGCCTTCGAGGGTAAGAAGACCTTTATTTCAACCGGCATGGCGACGCTCGACGAGATTGACGAAGTGGTGAACCTTTTCCGCGCAGCCGACTGCCCGTTTGAGTTGGTTCACTGCAACAGTACCTATCCGATGCGGGAGGAAGATGCGAACCTGCGCTGCATCCCCATGCTCAAAGCACGCTACGGGTGTGATGTGGGCTACTCGGGCCACGAAAGCTCTCTGATCAAGGTCTGCGTGACGGCCGTGACGCTAGGTGCGACCTCGCTCGAACGCCACATCACCTTGGATCGGGCCATGTATGGCTCCGACCAGGCGGCTTCGATTGAGGCCCATGTCCTCAAAGGGTTCGTCGAAACGATGCGGATCATCCCTTCCATCATGGGCGATGGCAAACGGACGATCTCTCCAGCCGAACTGGCGGTTCGANANAAGTTGCGGGCGGACGTGCCCGATCGGTAGTGATGGCCATGGCCAAGCGAGNTGTCCTAATCATTCAGGCCCGCATGGGCTCGACCCGGCTCCCCGGCAAGTCTTTGATGGATTTGGCCGGAGCGCCGTTGCTCGGCCGTATTCTCGAGCGAGTCAAACGCTGCGAGCGCATCGACGAGATCGTCCTGGCCATTCCCGACACACGCCAGGACCGCGTGCTCAGGCAACTGGGTGACGGCTATGGCGTGACCGTCTTCGCCGGTTCCGAGAATGATCTGGTCGAGCGCTACTACCAGGCCGCTNCGGCGAGCCACGCCGACGTGGTGGGCAGACTGCCAGCGGACAACGCCACACCGGAGCCATCGGAAATCGACCGGATCGTCGACCACCATTTGTCGTTGGGCCGACGTGGTTTTTCCTCGAACTTGTCGGTCATCAACGACTCGGGATACCCGGATGGGATCGGCGCCGAGGTGTTTGACGTCTCGCTGTTGGCCGAAGCTCGCGAACGGCCCACCGCGCCGTGCCAACGTGAGCACGTGCACTTGAATTTCTTTGACTACACGACGCAGGCAGCGGTGGATGCGCTTTGGTGTCCCATCAGCACCGTCCAGTGTCCAGCAGAATTCCGGCGCCCAGACCTCGTACTGGACGTCAACACCCNGGAACAGTACGATTTTACTCGACAACTCTACGAAGACCTTTATCCCCGCAACCCGAACTTCCACATCACGGACATCATCCGCTGGTACGACAACGACTACCGACGGGCATAGCCGCAAAGGCGCCACTCAGGGAGACACATGGAATTAATCAAACTCAATGTTGGCGCCAGCCCGATATGGGAAAAGGCGGGCTGGCATACGTTGGACCACAAAGTGAGGGAACAATCACAGCACAGCTTCGGGGGCGACGCCGCGGCTATTCCCGTGCCTGATCTCTCATGCGAAACCGTGTTCTGCAGCCACATGTTCGAACATATTCCGCATACACGGCTCGAGGAGATTCTCCTCGAGTTCAATNGGGTGCTTAACCCGGATGGCGTGCTGCGGGTGCTACTCCCCGATCTCAAGAAGGTCGCCGAAGCCTATGTGAACAGCGATACCGAGTTTTTTCGCGAGGCGAAGGATGAAGACGAATCTCTACGCACCGATTTGGGCTTCGGCGGGATGTTCATGAACTTTATCGTATCACCGGGACAGGACACGGCCCTCATGAACCGAGGTCTGAATCAGTTCATCGCCGGGTACGCNCACCTGTATTCCTATGATTTCGAGATGATGAAGATCCTCCTCGAACGCACCGGTTTTGGTGACGTCCGGAAGATGGAGTTCTGCCAATCATCATACCCGGACTACGAAGAGCCACTCCACGTCAAAGGGCTCGAGCCGGTGTGGGAGAACTTCAATCAAGCGTTCTATAAGAAGCACAACCTTGTGCATCGCTATGATGATAAGTCAGGCCANTATGAGATCACCTTCAAAGTCACGGGCTTCGACCGGGATCCCCTGACCTCNCTCATCGTTGAAGCCAGAAAGGATAGGCACATGGACGTGCCAAGTTATGAGAGCCTGAACGACTCCACACAGAACTACAATAGATACGCCTGGTCTCTTCTGCGGGATCCGGCGTTTTCCAAAAGACTAGACGACGTCGTGCGGTCCGCAGAGCCGGAACAGTGATCTCGCATCGACACTCCGGCGGACAGGGTATTCCCATCAGNTGATATCACAATGAAAACGCAAGNNCGNGTCGTCTACTTCAANGGGCGTCTGATTCCGGAAACCGAAGCGCGCATCTCCATTTATGACTCTGCGCTGATGTTCGGTGACATGGTCTTCGAGATGACACGGTCGTTTCGCAAGCGGCAGTTCAAACTGCGCGAGCACATAGACCGTCTCTACGCCGGGATCAAGATCCTGCGCATTCCTCTGGCGATGACGCCTGAGCAGATGGAGCAGGCGTGCCATGAGACGGTCGAAGCCAACGAGCATCTGTTTGCCGACGACGATGAACATCGCCTGATGATCGATGTGTCCCGTGGCCTGCTCGGCATCTACGAGGGGATCGAGGGGATGCACCGGGGCCCCAATGTCATCATCGCCGACTTCCCACTGCGCTGGACGGTNGCCGGGATGAGTCCGTTGTTCNAGNNGGGNNTCAACGTNGTNATCACCGCGCAACGTGCCATCCCGGCCAGCTTGTTGGACCCGAAAATCAAGAACCGCAGCCGGGTTCACTACATGATGGCCAACATCGAGGCGTCGCAGATCGAGGGCGACAACAACTGGGCGTTGCTGCTGGACCCGGATGGCTTCATCGCCGAAGGCACGGGAGACAACTTCTTCATCGTCAAGGACGGTGCAGTGATCACNCCGGANGNCAGGAACATTCTCCGCGGTGTGTCCCGNGCCTANGTGATCGAGGANTTNTGTGTCGANCTCGGNCTGCCGGCCNTNGAGANNAACATNGAACCGTACGACGTCTACACNGCGGATGAGGCGTTCATGACCGGCACNCCGTTTTGCATGCTGCCGGTCACNNCGCTGAATGGNAATCCGATTGGGACCGGCAAGGTCGGGCCGGTGTTCCCCCGGCTGCTCAATCAGTGGGGCACAAACACGGGCGTCGATGTCGCGGCCCAGATCGGGGCGTGGGACGCCGCGCGCGGGGAGGCCGCTGGCAGTCATGCCCCGACCCCGTACCGGTTCAAGTCCAAGTGAGTGACCGCATCGGCTTCCTGCAGGGGCGTCTGTCGCCCCTGATCGACGGCCGAATCCAGGCCTTTCCGTGGACGTGCTGGAGGGCGGAGTTCCCAATGGGCGAGCAAAATGGCTTTCACGTCATGGAGTGGACCCTCGACCAGCACAGGTTGCATGAGAATCCACTGCTCAATTCGGCCGGCCAAGCTGAGATCAGCGCGTTGTCCCGGCATCATGAGCTCACGGTCCACTCGCTAACCGGCGACTGCTTCATGCAGGCGCCGTTCTGGAAGACGCAAGGGATCGAACGAGGAGCCCTCCAGCGAGACTTTCTGGAGGTGGTCCGAGCCTGTGCAGCCGGCGGCCTGACGATGGTGATCCTGCCGCTGGTGGACAACGGACAGCTGGAGAGTGCCGAACAGGAGGACACCCTCGTGACCTTCCTGCAGCAGGAGTCAAGCCTCTTGGAGGGAGAGGGTGTTCAAGTCATGTTCGAATCCGATTTCGGTCCCTCGGAGTTGGCCCGTTTCATCGGGCGCCTGGACCCGGCCCTGTTCGGCATCAACTACGACATCGGCAACAGTGCCGCCCTGGGCTTCAATCCCGAGGAGGAGATCGCCGCCTACGGGCGCCGCATCCTGGGTGTTCACGTCAAGGACCGAGCGCTTGGCGGCGGCACCGTCCCGCTTGGCTCGGGCGCAGCCGATTTTGACGCCGTGTTCGGTGCGCTGCAACGGGTCGGATACACCGGCCACTACATCCTCCAGACGGCCCGCGCCGCTGACGACGATCATGTGGGCGTTTTGTGCCGTTATCGCGACATGACCCTGGAATGGCTGGATCGCCATGAAGCTTGAGCTGTCTGGCCGCACAGCACTGGTCACGGGGTCTTCCCGAGGCATCGGCAGGGCGATCGCCGAAGTGTTGCACGGCGAAGGTTGCAAGGTGGCACTCAATGGACGCACGGCGGAGGACCTCGCGGCGGCGGCGGCCGATCTGCCTGGCGCCGTCGCCGTGGCCGGGGATGTCACGCGGCCTGACGACGCCCAGCGCATCGTGGCGGCAGGCGTCGAGGCTCTCGGCAGCCTGGACATACTTGTGTGTAATGTGGGCAGCGGCCGCTCGGTCCCGCCTGGCGACGAGACGTACGACGAATGGCAGCGGGTCTTCGCGCTGAACCTCTGGAGCACGACGAACACGATCGAAGCCGCCTGGGACGCGCTGGCTCCCCGCGGAGTGATTATCTGCGTTTCTTCCATCTGCGGGCTCGAGGTCGTGCCCGGCGCGCCGGTTACCTACTCCGCGGCCAAAGCCGCCCTCCATGCCTACGTTCGAGGCATCGCCCGCCCCCTGGGCCAACGGGGGATTCGTATCCACGCGGTGGCTCCCGGCAATATCCTGTTTGACGACTCGACTTGGTCGCGCAAGTTGGCTGAGGATGCGGGTTTGGTCGAGGCGATGCTGCAGCGCGACGTGGCCCTTTCCCGCCTGGGCACCGCGCGTGAGGTCGCCGAGCTCGTTGCCTACCTCGCGTCGCCGCGAGCCGGGTTCGCCACGGGAGGCGTGTGGCCGCTCGATGGCGGACAATTACGTTCGTGAACGAACAACAGGAGGCCGCAGTCTGTGGGTAACGCATTGGAAAAATTCGGCCTCACGGGGAAGACCGCGCTAATCACGGGTGCGGCGGGGCTCCTCGGCGTGCAACACGCGGCTGCCCTGCTGGAGAGTGGGGCGACCGTGGTGCTCACCGACCTTGGCGAGGCAAGTCTTGCGTCGGCCAGTGTGTCCCTGTCGGGCACCGCGGATCCGGCGCGGATCCTTGCGCGTCCAATGGACGTCTGTCAGCCTGAGGCCATCCAGGCCGTGGCTGAGGAACTGGCGTCCGATGGTCGGCGCGTGGACATCCTGGTCAACAATGCCGCCATCGATCCCAAGGTGAAGGGTGATCAGGGCGTCGTGGAAACATCCCGCCTAGAGAACTTCCCCCTCGACCAATGGAGCGCGCAACTGGCCGTTGGCCTCACCGGTGCCTTCCTGTGCAGCCAGGTCTTCGGCAGCGCCATGGCCCAGGATGGCCGAGGCGGCGTGATTCTCAACATTGCATCCGACCTTTCCGTGTTCTCGCCCGATCAGCGCATCTATCGGAAGCCGGGCTTGGCCGACGAAATGCAGCCGGTCAAGCCAGTAACGTACTCGGTCATCAAGGCTGGGTTGATTGGGCTGACCCGCTACCTGTCCACTTACTGGGCCGACCGCGGAGTGCGGGCCAACGCGTTGTCGCCGGGTGGCGTCTCGGACGGCCAGGGTGTGGAGTTCGTCCAGAACCTCACCTCCCTGATTCCGTTGGGGCGGATGGCCAGCAGAGACGAATACCGGGCTGCCGTGCAGTTTCTGTGTTCCGATGCCTCAGCCTATCTGAATGGACAAAATATAGTCATGGACGGCGGGCGCTCGGTTTGGTGAAACGGTTTCTGATTACCACCGCGCTCGAGCCCACATGGCGTGATGACGCGCCCGTGCTGTTCCTGGGAGAATGGTGCCGGCGGTATTCAAGGAAGCATCGCTGGTCGGCGCTAGACGCCGTGGTATTGCCCTACCACTGGGACGATCGCACTCAGTTCCTTGCCGATTACAAGTACCTGCGACTCTTCCACGAGCGGCTCTTGCAGGATTTAACAGGCCAGCTCAATCAGCTTCACGGAGTCGACCACAGTCTGCGTTATTGGCGCATCTTGATTGGGCCATGGCTGGGCTATTTTGTGCAGGTATTGTTCGATCGCTGGACCTCTGTCCAGCAGGCGGTCAGCCAGTTCGATCTATCCGGCACCATCGTCCTGACCAGTCAGAACGGACCTCTGGTGCCGAACGACATGGAGGACTTCAATCGGCTCTATTTAGAGGACGCATGGAACCATCAGCAGTACGCCTCCATCCTGCGGCGATTCACCGCGGTGCCCTGCATCACTCGGGTGCAACGGGGTATGGACGCGGGACCGAACGAAGGGGCCACGGCCGTTACCTGGAAGCAGCGCATCAAGCGGACGCTGGTGGCAGGCTATGGCCGGGTCGCCGGTACCCTGTCAAGGGATCGGGACGCCTTCTTGCTGTCCACTCGCATGTGGTTTCGAGATGAGATGGCCCTACATAGACGCCTGGGGCAAATTCCCCAGATGTGGCGTTCAGTCGCACCGGTTCGGGTCGCCGTCGATGACAGCCAGCGGCAGTGGGTTGTCACCGGCGAAGACCGATCTGAGTTTGAGACGTGCGCCCGTGCCCTGATCCCCCAACAGATACCTACCGCCTATCTCGAAGGCTATGGCCGACTGCTTCAACAGATCGGAGGCCTTTCCTGGCCCAGGCGACCGAAACTGATATGGACCAGCATGGCCTTCAGCGCAGACGACGTTTTCAAGGCCTGGGCGGGAGAGAAGGTCGAACAGGGATCGCCGTTGGTGATTGGCCAGCATGGTGGGCACTACGGGGTGGGGCGCTGCTCGTTCCCAGAAGACCACGAAATTGCCATCAGCGATTGCTATTTGACCTGGGGCTGGGACCAGAAGGGGCAACCCACGGTCAAACCCGTAGGGCAGTTGAACCCTCAGCGGCCCCTGGGCGTTCGACATGGGGAGCAATCGCGTGCACTGTTGGTCACGGTCGCCGTGCCACGCCAGAGTGTGCCCATGTTCAGTGCGACGATGTCGAGCCAATGGCTCGACTATTTCAGCGATCAATGTGAGTTTGTCGAGACTCTCCCCGGGCGGATCCAAGATGCCTTGACCGTCCGCCTGCATGCCCCGGACCGCGGCTGGGATCAGGCCGCTAGNTGGCGCGAGTGCTTCCCCGGCTTGCGCCTCGATGACGGCCGTTCCACTATCGCGGACCTAATGCGTCAGGCCCGNCTGTATATTGCGACCTACAACGCCACGACGTACNTGGAGTCAATTGCACTCGACGTGCCCACGGTCATTTTCTGGAACCCGCATCACTGGGAACTGCGTGACTCCGCCATTCCATACTTCGACGACCTCAAGCACGTCGCCGTCTTTCATGAAACTCCCGGTTCTGCCGCGCGCCACGTCGCCGCCATCTGGGACGATGTCGATGCGTGGTGGACCAGTCCCGCAGTGCAGGGCGCTGTCAAGCAATTCATGGAGCGCTATTGTCGCCTACCGGACGATCCGCTCGANCAGGTGGAGGCTGCTCTGCGCGCGGTCATGGCCGACAGCCAGATAGGGGGCGGGACGCTTGAGGTCACCGATGCCTATCAAGCCGAGGCATAAACCTGTGCATTTTTTCGATAGTTTCTGCGTCGACATCACGGAACGCCTACGCGATGTTTCTCCCCAGGCGTTGGACAGCTTTTGCCACACACTCGTCGGCGCGCAGGCACGCAAGCGCAAAGTGATCGTGGCCGGCAATGGCGGCAGCGCGGCGATTGCCAGTCACGTGTCCGTCGATCTCACGAAGGNGGNTGGCGTGCGTGCGGTNTCGTTCAACGAATCGGACCTGATCACNTGCTTCGCAAACGACTACGGCTACCAGCACTGGTTGGCGAAGGCGATTGAAGCCTATGGGGATGCCGGTGACGTCGCGGTGTTGATCAGTAGCAGCGGGCAGTCCCCGAATATCGTGAACGCCGCACACTGTGCCAGGGATCGCNNNCTCACGGTGCTGACGCTGTCNGGGTTCGACNCCAACAATCCCCTNCGTGCGCTCGGGCATCAGAACCTGTGGGTGAATAGCCGCNNCTACAACATCGTCGAGACCGTGCATCAGTCTTGGTTGCTCGCCTGCGTGGATGGCATCGCNNCNGGGNNCGGNGGAGGTGAGCAGTGACTCGACCGNNGACGATTCTNGTCACGGGTGACAAGGGGTATGTCGGGTCCGTGTTGACCACACTNCTGCTGGAGCGCGAATACCCCGTGACCGGTCTGGACACGGGCTATTACGCCGACTGCCTGCTCGGCGAGCCGGGACCGCAGTACCCTTTGCTGAAGCGGGACACNCGCGACGTCACCGCCGCGGANCTCCGCGGCGTGCACGCGGTCATTCATCTCGCCGCCCTGTCGAACGACCCNCTCGGCGAGCTTTCGCCCGNCTTGACCNAAGAGATCAACCTGTCCGCNACCATTCGNCTCGCGAAGTTGGCCCGTGACGCGGGCGTNTCTCGATTCGTGTATGCGTCGTCACAGAGNATGTACGGCGTCTCGAATACCGATGGAGAACTCGACGAGGACGACAGCGAAAAGAACCCCATCACGNCCTACGCTAGGACCAANTGGGATGCTGAACTCGCCCTGAAAGCACTCGGGACGGACNAGTTCGTCGTCGTCTGCTTCCGTCCGTCGACAGTATTCGGTGCCAGCCCGAGGCTCCGGTGCGACATCGTCTTCAACAGCTTGGTTGCGTGTGCCTACACGACCGGGCGCATCGAGATCAAGAGCGACGGCACGCCCTGGCGGCCAGTCGTGCACGTGCGCGATGTCTGCGCGGCGTTTATCGCCGGCGTCGAAGCCCCGGCTTCAATCGTGGCGGGGCGCTCCTACAACGTGGGAATATCCAACGGGAATTTCTCAGTCCGCGATCTCGCCGAAGCCGCCGGCCGGGTGGTGCCGGGAAGCACGATCACCTATACAGGTGAACACGGTCCGGATTCCCGCACCTACCGCGTCAGTTTCACGCGAATTCTGACTGAACTCNGTGACTGGTATCGCCCTGCCTGGAACCTCGACAGCGGTGGCACGGANCTCGTCACGTTCTTCCGCCGCACAGGATTCAACGAAGCCCACTTCCGAGGCCGCATGACCAATCGGCTCGCGCAACTCAAACATCTATCGGAGTCGGGACAACTCGACCCGACGCTCCGTTGGTAGGATGACCACTCCTTCCTTGAGTGCGGCACGGGACAACTGATCAACACGGTCACGCCCGATCTACTGTTTGCACACTCCGTATGGTCGTGGGCAAATCAGAAGGGNCAGCTCGGAAGTCGCGCAGGTTACCCTGATCGAAAGGAAACGCATGCGGTTACACGACGGCACGACATTGTCAGCTCAGCAGATAGAGGAATTGAACGCCCACGGACCGTACAGCATGGCTGTGTGGGAGTCGGGAGACGTCGCGGTCGGGAACGNNGAGGGNCTGAGGGGGCGCAGCGCCTACTTCACAAAATTGATTCGCCAGGAGATCCTGAAGGCTTTCTCCCTCCAGGAACTCAAATCCTTCTCTATCCTTGATATCGGCTGTAACGACGGCTGGGTTCTACATGAGTTGAGCGACCTGCCATTTGCCCAGATGGTGGGGATTGAGCCGAGGGAGAAGAACATTGCCAAGGGCCGCCATGTCCGCGAAACCCTCAAGCTGCACAATAGGGTAGACTATCGCGTCGGCGATATCGAATCGCTAGGACAGGAAGTCTTTGACATCGTGATCTGCGCCGGCGTCCTGTATCACGTAGAATCCATCCCAGTCGCGCTTCGGAACGTTCGAGCCTCCTGCAAGAGGATGGTCTTCATCGAGTCGCGCTGCGTGTCGTCCAAGTACATCACCCAAGAGTTGATGGACGAGATCGAAATGCGCGACTTGGTCTATCAATTCAGGCAAAAGCAATGCGGTATCACCGCTCAGAAATTTGAATCCGGGTACCACGACGGATCCGCCAAGTCCGCCACGATCGTCAATGTNCCGTCGGCTGAGTCGTTGATCATGAATCTGGCGATCCTCGGATTCGAGAACATTGATGTGGTCGCGGACCTGGAGACCTACCGGGCATCGGTGTGGCAGGACAAACGGCCATTAAGCGGTGTATGCATCACCGCCACGTTGGGCCAGGAAGCTCAGCCACTCGCCAATCAGGAAGTGCAGTGGATCGACGAGTATGAGAAAGGCCTGGAGCGTGAAGTCTTGCCGCGAGATTACCTAGAGCCACTGTACCGATTCTTCTGCTTGCAAGAGGCTTCGGCGGTCCTAGAGAGCATTGCTCGGGATACGCACATCTATCTGACGTCGGCCAATCCGAAGCCGGAACCGATCGATGTGCTCCTGCCGGCCTCCTGTCGCACCAAATACGCCCGCGAAATCGTCCAGAATTGGCGCCACAGCCCGAGCGATAAGATCGCGCTTGAGTACGGGAAGCTTCTCAAGTCCGAAGGGCGCCTCAGCGAAGCCCTGGCGGTCCTGAAGAGTATTTCGTCGAAACTGAACGCCGATTGGCGCTCAGTTTACAGGTCGTTTCACNTCATTTCTCAGATTTATCACGACATGGACTCACCCAAGGAAGCGGCGAGATATCGAAACCTCTGCCTGCAGTGCAACGCGAAGTATCCTGTATGATTACCTCAATCCGGCATGTTGGGATCGTCGTCAGGAACCTGAACGAGTCCCTGGAATTCTATTGCGGCGCCCTCGGACTCGCCATCTACATGCGCCACGTCGAAGAAGGGGAGTTTATCGATAGCCTCACGGGTATTGCNCACGTCAAACTGGAGTGGGTCAAGCTAATAATTCCACAGGGCGGGTTGATTGAGCTGCTGCAGTACCATGCGCCTCTCGCTCCAGCAGAACCGATGCCACCGGCTCCGGCCCCCTCCGATCAGCTCGGGTGTTCCCATGTCGCGCTGACCGTGCAAGACTTGTCGGCCCTATATCACGAGTTGATTCGACAGGGATACACCTGTAAGTCCGCGCCACTTCTCGCGCCGGGCGGCAAGGCTAAGATTCTTTATTGCCACGACCCCGACGGAGTCATTTTGGAGCTCATNGAGGACCTGCCGGTCTCAGCCGGTGCCCCGGNTCACCACGCGCCCTAATGGATCAAACGGTCTGGGTCTCCGGCTCCAGAGGGTTTGTCGGGTCCCATCTGGTTCGTTGGCTACGTCACGCTGGTTATGCCCTCACGTGCGTGTCGAATACATCGCAGTCCGACGGGCGTGTGGTCTACCTGGATTTCGCAGACCGGCACCAGATGCGGGAAACACTCGATCGGTTAGGTCCCCCCGAAGTGTTTCTCCACTTGGGATGGGGCCACGTCTACCAGCCGCAGTCTCCGGATCATCTGACCACGAATGTCCAGAACGGCATCAACCTTGTGGATACGTGCTTCGAGCGAGGTGTCCAACGCTTTGTCGTGATCGGGTCCTCGTCCGAATACGGCGAACGCGTGGGTGCGCTCTCGGAGGACCTCGCACCCGAAGGCGCCTTAAACAACTACATCATGGGCAAGCTGGCGCTGGCCGCCCACGGCTTCGAGGCTGCCGCACGGCTCAACCGGACGTTTCTGCATGTGCGGCTCTCGTACACCTTCGGTGCCGGCCAGCAACACAACTCCTTAATCAACCAGTTGTTCAAGAGCTCTGCGGAGAAAACCGTGCTCGACCTGTCGCCCTGCGATCACTATCGCGACTACATCTACGTCGGTGACGTTGCGGAGGGGATTGCGCGGATCAGCCGGGTACACGGATCCGCCATCGTGAATCTCGGGGGTGGAAAAGTTATCCAACTCAAGGAGTTCATCCGTCAGTTTTGGTCACACCTGGGTAGTGACCCCGAACTCTTGAGATTCGGCGCCCACACGAAACCAGATCACGAGCCACCCCAGCCGCACTGTCACCTCGATCTTACCAGACTGAAAAGCCTGACTGATTGGACGCCGACGTGGTCGATGCAAGACGGTATCGCAGAGACAATCGCGCAACTCAGAAGTGGCGGATGACCGCATGAGCTCCGATGCCGGCACCGCCAGGCCGAGCCATCCACACGTTAGTGTTTGCATTCCCGTATACAACGGGGAAGACTTCATTCTGGAGTGCATCGGCAGTGCCCTCGCTCAAACCGACGGCCGGTTCGAGTTGTTGGTGCTAGACAACTGCTCGACCGACGGCACTGCCGAGATTGTCACAGGTGTCAGAGATTCCAGAATCCGATACATCAGAAACGAGACGAATATCGGATCGATTGCCAATTTCAATCGGTGTATTGAGCACGCACGGGGCGAGTTTTTTGTACTCCTACCCCATGACGACCTACTTCGGCCAAATTGCCTGAAAGAGTTCTTGGACAAACTCCAGCACGATAAGAGGGCGGGGTTCGCCTATGCCTCATGCACGACCGTTGACGCCGCCGGTCGCGCGATGCGCTCTGTGATCAACCATGCCGAGGATAAGTTGTTGTCGGGTCCCGATACCATTCGTGACGTGATTGATCATTTCCACCCGATCCAACTGGCCATGGCGCGGACGGCAATTGTCCGAAGTCTGGGAGGGTTCGATCCGGCATTCGCGAGTTTTTGTGACATTCACCTGTGGGTCCGGATCGCGTTTGCGGGGTGGCAGTCGTGCTACATCAGCGAGCCACTCTCGTACCATCGTGTGCATGGCCATCAGGGGCAGCAATACTTTAGGCAAAGTACGGACAAGAATCTGGCCGCCCTCAGCGAGCATTACGGGAAACCGCTGGATCGCAGCTTTTTTGTCAAGAATAGCTACAATCAGGTGTTCTTTAACTTTGTACGGTTTTTGTCCGCAGAGATGGCTCGCCTCGGACAGAATGCGAGCGGCCCAGCACGGACTTTGTTGCAGCGGTTGGCGATTTCCAATCTCCAGAATCTTGTGGTCTCGGTGGGCCGCTTGAATGGCTTCATGGTACGCCGAGAGTTGGGTCTCTGTGCAGACATCGCGCGTTGGGCCGGCGTCGGGGACACGTGTCGGTGTTATGGGGCAGCGATGATCCACGTCACGCGGCGTGTAGGAGCGAAGTTGATCGGTGGTGGGAATCGCCTGAGGCGAGTCGCCGGGTCAGCACAAGACAATCGATCGGAGCGGGTGCCGTGAGACGCGCGGCGCCAGCATGTGTGTGGTCACCATGAGCGCAGAGGTCTGTCGGAAATGAAGAAGGAGCCAGTGCAGCTATTCCGGGACAACTGCCGTGCCGAGATCACGGCCCAGGGGGCATCCGCCGATGCCCGACGAGCGTCACTGGACTGGATGAGGTTGACCGGCGCGACAAAATACTCGTTTCACTTCGAGTGGCTCGGACGGCCGATTATCCAGTATCCCCAGGACATCGTCGCATTCCAGGAGATCGTGTACCGGGTGCGGCCAGACGTGATCGTCGAAACCGGCATCGCACACGGTGGGTCGTTGGTGCTGTCGGCGTCGGTGCTGACCCTACTCGATGTAATGGACGGGTGCGATCCGTGGGAGTCGCCGAGGAAGGTCATTGGCGTGGACATCGATATCCGTCCGCATAACCGGGCGGCGCTTGACGCCCATCCTCTGCGGCGGAAGATGGAGCTCATTGAGGGGTCTTCGATCGCACCAGACGTCGTGGCGGACATTCATCGACGTGTCGCGGGCTTTGCCGGACAGGGAACGAACCGGGTCCTCGTGTGTCTCGACTCGAATCACACGCATGCCCACGTGCTCGCGGAACTCGAGGCCTACGCCCCTTTGGTGACCCCGGGAAGCTACTGCATCGTCTACGATACGGTCATCGAGGATTTGCCGGAGACGTCGGCCCCAGGCCGGCCGTGGGGGCAGGGCGATAGCCCCAAGACCGCGGTAATTGAGTATCTGGCCCGCCTCGCGGACGAAGGCCGAACGGCCGATGACGGCAGGCCGCTGCGGCTAGAAGTCGATGAGACAGTTGAAAACAAGCTGCTGATTACCGTCGCGCCGCACGGATATCTGAGGCGGCTTGGTCCCCCATCATGAACGTGTTACGGTTACCGATCTTTTTAGCACTCGCATGCGCGAGCACCTCGACGAGAAAGGGTTCATGTTGATGGATACGAGTCGGGATTATCAGTTTCTCAATGCGCCCTATGCCTATCGGAGGACGCCGTGGGTGCGCTAGGCGTAGGCCCGACGCCACACGGCACGCGCCTTCTGGTCGTTGGCGGTAGCGGGTTCATCGGACGGCACATCGTCAATCATGCGGTGGGGCTCGGCTGGGAAGTGACCTGCCTCTCATTGCAATCTGCTGGAGCAGGCAACTCCCCGGGTGTGCGTCGCGTGTCAGCCGATATCGCCGACGGCGCCGGGCTGAAAGTGGCGCTGGGAAACGCCGCGTTTGAGTATGTCGTCAACTGCGGCGGTTACATTGACCACGCATTGTTCTCTCGCGGCGGCCGGAAGGCTCTTGAAGCCCATTACGACGGTGTGCTGAATCTCGTTGAAACCCTGGATCGCGACGTGCTGCGGGCGTTTGTCAATATCGGCAGCAGCGATGAATATGGCAGTGCTCCGGCTCCACAGGCTGAGACGCAGCGGGAGATGCCGATTTCTCCTTACTCGCTGGGCAAGGTGGCGGCCACCCATTTCCTGCAGATGCTCCATCAGACGGAGAGCTTCCCCGCCACGATCCTCCGGCTTTTTCTGACCTACGGTCCGGGCCAAGACCGGCGACGATTTTTCCCGCAGATCATCCTGGGCTGTCTGGAAGGGCGGTCCTTCCCGACGTCAGCGGGTGGGCAAATGCGCGATTTTTGCTTCGTCCAGGACACGGTTCATGCGGTGTTCGCAACGTTTGCCAGCCATGCAGCGAGGGGCGAGGTCATCAATATCGGCTCAGGCCAGCCCATCTCCATCCGTAAGATGATTGAAACCGTCACCCGCCTGGTCGGACGAGGTGAGCCGCAGTTTGGGGAGATCGCCTACAGGCCCGGCGAAAACATGGAGTTGTATGCTAACATATCAAAAGCCAAGGCTNTTATTGGCTGGGAACCCACGGTGACTCTCGAGACAGGACTGGATAGAACCATTCGATGGGTCAAGGAGCAGTCTGAAGCAAGTCCCGCCCGTTAGACAGTGTCCGCGCGCAGCCGTCACGCCTCTCTAAGCTGACCGCCCTACAGATTTGGGTCGTCACCCGGACCGTCCGTTGGTCCGCGTCGAGTCGGCGGACAGGAGATTCATGTGAAAACCGTTCTGATCACCGGGAACATGGGATATGTCGGGCCGAGCGTGGTGCGGCAGCTTCGCCAGTCTTACCCGAGAGCTAGGCTTGTCGGACTAGACTCAGGGTTGTTCGCGCACTGTCTGACGAACGCGAAAACGCTCCCCGAAACGAGGATCGATGAGCAGCATTTTATGGACGTACGCGATATTCCCGCGTCGCTCGTGAAGGGCGTCGACGCGGTGGTGCATCTCGCTGCGATCTCGAACGACGTGATGGGCCAGATCGATGAGACCATCACGCTGAACGTGAACTACCGGGCGGGTGTCAGGCTCGCGAAGCTCGCAAAAAAGGCCGGCGTCAGAAATTTTGTGTTCGCGTCGAGCTGCAGCGTATATGGTTCTATCGGTGACGCCGCCAAAAACGAACAGTCCGAGGTCAACCCTCTGACGGCTTACGCACGGTCGAAAGTGATGACGGAAGAGGCCTTGAAGCCGCTGGCGGCCGAATCCTTTATCATCACCTCCCTGCGATTCGCCACGGCATGCGGGATGAGTGAGAGAGTGAGGCTTGATCTCGTGCTGAATGATTTCGTCGCTGGAGCGCTGTTGCGCAAGGCAATTACGGTCTTGAGCGACGGCACGCCTTGGAGGCCGCTAATACACATTCAGGACATGGCGCGCGCGATCGATTGGGCCGTGACTCGCGAGGCAAAGAACGGCGGCGTATGCGTGGTCTGCAACACGGGCTCGAACGAATGGAATTACCAGGTCAAGGACCTGGCGGAGGCGGTGTCGCTCGAATTCCCTGGGTCCGAAGTGTCGATCAACACGTCGGCGCCGCCGGATAAGCGTTCCTACCGGGTAAGTTTCGATTATTTCAAGTCGCTCGCGCCGACACCACACCAGCCGACAGTGGATCTAAAGAGCGCGGTGTTGGAATTGAAGCACGGCCTTGAGGGCATGAGATTGAACACTAATTACCGACACTCCACGTTCATGCGCATCCGCGCGTTGACGGAGCTCCGCGATCAGGGGTTGTTGGATGCCGACATGCGCTGGAAGCAAGAAACCGCAGGAGGGTTGATGTGAAGTTTACGGAAACAAAACTGAAAGGCGCTTTTCTGATCGATATGGAAAAGCGGGAGGACAATCGGGGAAGCTTCGCGCGGAGCTTTTGCCGGCGGGAGTTCGAGACCCACGGC
Organism: Acidobacteriota bacterium; assembly: GCA_002717745.1. GTDB lineage: Bacteria > Acidobacteriota > Vicinamibacteria > Vicinamibacterales > UBA823 > UBA11600. Next base: position 7,822 of record PBBF01000002.1, on the reverse strand, counting down.
CTGAATCCACATGTCGCGCAGGCCAATGCCTCGCACAGTCTGAGGAAAGGTACGATGCGCGGCATGCATTACCAAAAAACTCCTTTCCAAGAAGTCAAGATCGTTCGTTGCACGCGAGGTGCCATTTATGATGTGATCATTGATCTCCGGATCAGCTCACCGACCTATCAACAATGGGTGGGCGCGGAACTTACCGCGGATAACTACCGTGCCCTGTATGTACCGGAAGATTTCGCGCACGGATTTGTAACGTTGGTGGACGATGCCGACGTGTTCTACTTAGTATCTCAATTCTATGCGCCGAATTCCGAATGCGGTATCCGCCATAATGATCCTATGTTCGCAATCCAATGGCCGGAAGAAATCAAAGTGGTGTCAGATAAAGACAACGCTTGGCCTGACTACGGACCATGAAGAAGGGGCTGGCGGAACCGTTCAGCCTGGTCCTCAACGTGGCCGATATCCCGCATGACCTGGCGGAAGCAGTGAGCCGGCGGCCAGAGGACTTCGACTACGCTTGGGAGAGGGCGCAATGAAAGTGATCCTGCTGGCCGGCGGTTTCGGTTCCCGGCTCTCCGAGTACACCGAGGCCATCCCCAAGCCCATGGTTGCGGTCGGCGGCCGACCGATCGTCTGGCACATCATGCGCACCTACGCGCACTTCGGGCACAAGGATTTTTATCTGGCCTTGGGCTATCGGGCCGAGATCATAAAGGAATATTTTCTCCATTACCGCTCGATGAACGCGGATTTTTCCGTGGATCTTACGACGGGACGGATGACTCCGCATCAAACCGATGCTGCCGACTGGCGTGTGACGCTGGTAAATACCGGCCTTGAATCCATGACCGGCGGGCGAGTCAAGCGTATGCAACGATTTATCGGCAATGAGACCTCCATGCTCACCTACGGCGACGGAGTGGCTGATATCGATCTCGAACGCCTGCTGGCGTTTCACCGCAGCCACGGCAAAATGGTGACCGTGACGGCCGTTCACCCCGGGGCGCGCTTTGGTGAACTGGAGATCACGGGGGATCGCGTTGACTCATTTCAGGAAAAGCCTCAAACCAAGCAGGGCTGGGTCAACGGCGGCTATTTCGTGATCGAACCGGGGTTCTTTGATCTAATTGCGGGCGATGCCACCATTCTCGAGCGCGAACCGCTGGAGCAGGCAGCGAAGATGGGTGAACTCATGGCCTTTCGCCACGAAGGCTTCTGGCAGTGCATGGATACGAAACGGGACCTGGATGCGCTGGAAAATCTATGGCAATCCGGTCAGGCACCTTGGCGATGAATCGTATGCTGGTGGTTGACGACTCGGTATTCATCGGTCGCACTCTTTGCCAATTAGCTCTGGTTCACGGGACTTTCGCTTCGTTTAGGACACGGTGTTCGCGGGGATCGCGACACCTGCCGCCCACGGCGAAGTAGGAAATATTGCGTCTGAACCGCCCGGTATCCATCCGGCAGGTGATTGAGGCGATTCAGCGATTGACTCGCGGTGGCGACGCTCGATTCGGCGAGGTCCCCTACGGGCCGGGCGAGNACATNGTTTTGTACGCCGGCGTGTCGGAAGCCAAAGCGATATTGGGCTGGGATCCCAGGGTGCCGCTCGAGGCCAGCTTGGAACGGACCATTCAATGGATCCGGGACGCCTCGTGAGCGAACAACCGCTCGTCTCCGTCGTGATGAATTGCTACAACGGCGAGAAGTACCTCAGGGAGGCGATCGCCAGTGTGCGTGTCCAGACGTATCAGAATTGGGAGATTATATTCTGGGACAACCAGTCGACNGACGACAGCGCGGAGATATTCCGAAGCTATGATGATCCGCGCCTGAAGTACTTTTATGCACCCACTCATTCGTTCCTCTATGAGGCGCGCAACTACGCCATCGACAAAGCGAGCGGCAAGTTCATCGCGTTTCTGGATGTCGATGACTGGTGGCGTGCCGACAAACTCGCATTGCAGATTCCACTTTTCTCCGATCCCGACGTGGGCTTCGCCTGCAGCAACTACTGGATCATCAGAGAAGGACGGCGGCGGCGCAGGCTGTTTAAGAGAACCCTCCCGTCCGGGTGGGTTCTCAACGACATCCTGACCGACTATCCGGTGGGATTGTTGACGCTCGTTGTGCGTCGCGCGGCTTTTGACGGTTTGTCGGGAGGCTGCGACCCGCGCTTTCACGTGTCCGGTGACATGGAACTCGTGATACGGTTAGCCATGACATGGAAAATGGCTGTGTGCCAGGAGCCCCTGGCGTGGTACCGCATCCATAGTGACAATGAAGGTCGGAAGCACAAGGCGCGGATCGTAGCAGAATACCGAATGATGGTGGAAGAACTAGGGACGCAGCCCGCTGTCGCGCAACTGTCCGGTTACAAACANCTCGCGGACGAACTCACGTATTTGCAGGCCCGGCTTCTGATCAATGAGGAGAAGCTTGGTGATGCTGTGCNCCACCTGAAGGATCTGCCGTGGGGCGCATACAAANTAAAATTGATGCTACTCATCGTGCGGGCATATTTGTAGTCGCAGGGCTGAGGCTCGCTCTCGCAGGTACTCTATACTCTGTCGTGCCCCTCGCCATTGGATGGACCTCCCGAAGCCATATGTTGTCTGGAGCCACGGGCGATATACCACGCGCACAGGGCGATGAAGGAGGATCCATCGCTACGGTCCGGGCCGCTATCAAAGCTAGTGCGAGTAGCTGCTCTTCATCGGATGATCCTCCACCAAGTCCGGCAGTACCCACCTCATGCTCCACCCCCCACTCAGATCCGCGACTCAGGACGCGCAGAACAGGGTGTACAGGTGCGGCGGNGGTGGTGGTAGAATAAGGGACGCTGTGGAGTTGCCAGGGCGTTTCCTGCGACAACGCCGGTTCATCGGCCTCTTCAAGGCGGAGCACTCGGGGCGACTCGCTATGCGTCTTACAGGGTGAAGGTGCAGACTACGGGCCACATGAACGCTCTTCCTAGACTACGATGACGATTCGCNCCNTTNNAGCNGCTTTCTTCTTGCTCTACGGGTTGCTTATACCTGTTGCGGCNCCTGCNTTCATGGAAGCGAATTTCTTCGCGACTCANGCCATGATGGGCTCGTGCCTCGTCATTTCAGTGCTGCTCTGGTCTGGGCGNGCTTTGCTCTTGAATATTCTGATCGCTTTTTATGTGTTCAAAGTCTATCTCACACGACCCTATGTGGATGTCTTTCTGCCAAAGCTCAATAGTGGGCAGATCNATTATATCAACGNGAATAACGCCTTTTTCAATCCTTCAGATGCAGCTGTGGTGTATCTCAGCCTGTTGTCGCTTCTCNTGGCGTGGTTATTCGGGCTCCTCATAGCACAACCAAAGAAAACCCGGGTGGTTACCCCACCTTGGATTTTTCGGTGGATGGACCAGATCGTATCGACTGCAAACTTCCGGTTTTGGCTGGTNTTGATATTACTGGGAGTACTGACCTACANANCGNCGACTGAANNGTGGCNAGGCTTGGCANCCGGAGAGGGTTCTCCCTTGTTTGCCTTTGGCCTCCTTAACATGGAGACCATCTNTTTTGCTTGTTTGGCCGTGTTCCTGGTTTCTCGCCAGCCCGGTGTCAGAAAAGCCTCTCCGATCTTAGTCGTCCCAATACTTGTTTCCGCAGTATTAGGCACTGCAGGCGGAGGTCGNGGCGCGCTCTTCAATGTTATGATTTTTACTTTTCTTTATTGGATCTATCTCAACTCTGGCAAACGTATTGGCACTCGAGATTTGAAGAGAATAATCGTTTTGATACTANTTCTGCCAATTNTCATCTTCAGTGGGTTGAGTGCCCAACTGATAAGNCCCTTGCTTCGGACTGGCGCNGNCGTCGCNGACCCAGAGATTGTTTGGGGGGCGGTATTGGCAAGTCTTGATGTCTTCAATCCNGANAATCCATTAGTCACTACTGTATATTTTGGTNTAACTGAGTTGCTGCATCGGGTGAGCAGCTTGCAGGCGCAGTTTCTGATCATGAACGATCATTTCATCAATATTCCTTGGGAAAGCTACAACCCGCTGCANTCTNTGATGCGCACCATGAATGACNTGGTCCCTGGTGAACTGTTCCCAAATATGTTGGGCATCAACCAGCTCTTCCACCACATCTATTTCAATGAGGGGGTGACTTATAGCAGCCATATGTGGAGCATTCAGGGAACGCTCTATCTTTACTTTGGGCTCTGGCTCTCTCCCGTGATTGTTGTTCTGATGGCTTATGCAGTGGGGCGGTANTATCCANAATNNGGANANCTNGCCAAAATNTCNCCAACCTTTGCNNTGTTNTNGATTTTTCTTNTCAATGATCTNATCGANAATGGCACANTTGAGCGTNTCATNCCCGTTNATGTGGTTCGGCCACTGACCACTTTTTTGGGGGTCATCTTGCTGGTTAAACTTGCGGATATGCTGTTCCCANCAAAACGCAGGTTGAAGCCCGCCCTATTANACACAAGCTAGACGAGGCACAGTCTGAGCATTAGCAATGCCCACGGCATATGTGGCTGCGCTTTTCGATGATAAAGAGACTCTGGGCTGGGTGCAGACTGTCAAAAGACCGTCACNGGCGTGCCACCCCGGACAATCCAGATTTCCCTTCCTCCCTGTGACGCGTTCATCGCATCTCCTCACNNTCGGGATAACATGAAGGGGCAGGACCAAGGCCGGTCACATGAGGGGCTCACACCAGCGTGGGAGGGTCAAGTGCGCGGGGCTCAGGCATTCACGATGATCGAATAGGACGCAGGCATGTCGAGAGGGCCCTCTGTGGCCAATCACGTGTTGGGGTCCATCGGACTCGGGGCCGGTCTCTTGGATCGACGGAGACCAAAGAGGCCCCTTTTCGCGTCCTTCAGGACCTCCCGCAACTCACCATAGGCTTGGCTCTCCTCAGTCCTCGTCCGCTCACCGAATTCCGCGATGAAGGCGAGGCCAAAGCCTGCCATGAGACCAAAAGTCATGCCTAGGATGAGCTTCCGACGCCTCCCGCGAGGATCCGGCAACGCTGGGGGCTCGGGCTGGTCGATCACGGTGATGATCGACGTATTCCGCACCTCGTCGATCCGAGCCTGCTCGTAGGCCTGGGCCATCGCAGTCACGAGCTCCTGCCGCATGGCCACCTGACGCCCTAGGCGCTCATGCTCAAAGGTAAGCTGCGGGGAGTTATCGAACTGTCGATTCTCGACCAGGAACTCCTTGAGCAAATCCTCAGAAGTTGAAAGCTCCAGTCGAAGTTGCCCGAGACGCTCCTCCGCGAAGCCCCGCTCCGCAGAAGCCTGCGACTGACGAGTATCGACGTCGAACGTCGCAATCAGGTCAAGGAGCCGACGGCCGATCGCAGCAGATAGTCCGGGATCATCGGTTCGGACGCTCACCGTGACGACCCCGGTTTCCCGACCGATGCTCACCGAGATAACCGACTCAGTCAGATATCGTCGTGTCAGCTCATGCTGCTCCTCAGACGTTTCGCCTTCGATCTCGAAGCGGTCGACAAGATCCACAGTGGTCACCCCGGTGGGCGTGACCACCTCTATACCCGGCGTGACCACCCCAGACAGGATTTCCCTCGACTGAAGAAGGTTCTGATAGAATAGAGAGTATCTCTCAAAACCGCCCGATCGGGGCAACGCGAATCCAAATTGCTGTGCAAGACCAGCCGCTCCACCGAATCCCGTTTCCCCTTCTGCGTTAGGCAGAAACGTAGTGGTCGCCGTGTATTCCAGCGGTGTCCTGAGCGCAGGCACAAGTGCAATTAGCGCTCCCGCAAACGTCGAGAGGATGATGAGGCCACCTCGCCGAAGAAGGACACTTGCCAGATTGAGAAGTGAAATCTCGTCATCGTCCGGCACCTGACCCATGTGCACGTGAGTCACCTCCGAATCCATGTCTCAGTACCTCCCGAGCTGGCCGACCGCGATGAGGTCGGGTACGTCGCCTCTCTCTTTACACACCGCTTTATCTTCTTGGACCCTAACGGTGCTGACTTACGGGTACCGCGCACTTCCTATCCTTGAAGACCACGGGCATCGAATCAAGGGACCGAATCTGCCAATCAATGAACTCAGACGGGGAACCTCACATTTGTCGATCCGGGCGTCGGAGCCAATCAGAAAGCAAAACTCATCGACGCCGACAGTGGCGCAATAGTACATAAGGTCGACCATATGCGTCGCCAAATCAACGAAAGAAGTCCTGGTGTCTCTACCCCACTGCCAGTCATGCGCATGAGTATCCACCACCACATAGCTTCCGCTGTCACTCAGTCCATCATGGATAATCACCTCAAACACATCGAACTCCTCAATACCCCGATGAAGATCCCGGGTATATCAGGCGATCTCGCCTGAGAGGGAAGGTGGTAGTCACCCTCTTCCCTGCGCTGAAACCCGGGCATGGGCTCTACCACACGTAGCCAGTCTCTAACTGAACCAAGACGTTGGAGCGATCGTCCTCAGTGAAATCGAAGCGGGAAACGTGTTCGTAGCCCAAGCGAAGCGTTCTCTGGAATCCGGTAACCGCAGGGAAGCAGGTCCATTCGACGATCACGCGCAAACGGATCTCATCGGGGTTGTCGGCGAGACGCTGCCAGTCAGTGTGGTCGTCATCGTTCCGCCCCCCCCGCCAATGGTCTCCAGAGTAGCGCTCCCACGCCGCGAGACCGAGGACTCGATCCCGCTGACCCCTCCAGTCCACCCCACCCTGGAACCCGGTGGCAAGGGGTCCCATGAAGTCGCCGATCACACGCCGGTCTAGCGTAAGTCCGCTCGTGAACTGGTGGTGGGTGTGAGGAGTGGCCCCCGCGTGCCGGATCTCCCCCCACAGATCAATCCGTCCTTGGTCTCCCATCCCCGCAACCCGGAATCCGGCCACCCAGACGGCGTCCTCCCACAGCCCTCCCGCCGGCTGTTGGAAATAGCCCCGGTCGTCTGTGGTAAATCCGTTAAGATAGAGCTCGGATCGAATGGCGGGGATCGTGAGCCGAACATCCGCACCGACTACCCGATCGGAAAAATTGAATTGACCGGGTATAAAGAAGAGGTATGCATCCTTGAACCGTTGTGAAAATCTACCTGCCGCGGGACCACCCTCTCCACCTTGGTGGCTGAGGGTAGTGAGACCAAACTCCAGGTGTGCACTCGGGCGCCAGCCCAGACGGTTCACAATGAGCTTGCTGTGGGAGACATGCCGGTTGGAACCCATATCGGCGATGAGTGAGCTGAAGTGCCAAAGGCCGAGCGCACCGAGTGGTCCGGGCAGACGTAATGGTCTCTCGAATGAGAGCCGAACCATGTTCAGGCCACGGGCGTTGTGAGACAGGATGGGGCCGCCTTGTGGCCCCTGGCCGAGCGCAACGTGGTTCCGCCCGAGTTCCAGGGAGACGGGACCTATCAAAGTACGGGCATATGCCTCTAGAAGGGTGGCGTCCGCCCCACCGTTCTGCCCTCCTCGGCCCGAGTCGACCCAGATCCGGGGACGCGCCTGCACCGCCAGACGGGAGCCGAGTTGGAGTTCCAATAGACTCTCTACCCCTAAGGCCCAACTATCCCCAAGGACTCGCCCCTGATTGTTCTGTAACAAGGGGTTGAGATCCCCGTCGATGAAGTCTGCCGGAGGATTGTAGCGCGTCGTCATCTCGCGCGAGGGGCTATCAGCGGCCGTTGCATCGACAAAGGCTTCGCGAATCCAGACCCGTGGATCGGTGTCTGGATACGTCGCCGCGCCATCGGCCAATACGGCCAACTCCCGGTCGAACCGCCGCTCGATCCGCTCCAACGCCTCCAGGAAGCGAGCCTTGAT
>PBBF01000001.1 GCA_002717745.1 Acidobacteriota bacterium | reverse complement strand
CCTCCTGGAGGTCCTAGCCCGTTGTGATGTCCGTCGGCTTGTTGAATCCCCGTATGTGTTCTTGCAACGAACCGCCGGCAGATCCAAGGTGGCGGTCGGCCACTACGTCAGCTACCTCCGACACCTCCTCCGATTACGGGTATACCCACTGCGTAGCCGGGCCCTCGTCCGCTACCTGGCGGTCACCGGAGTGGCGCTGGCGCTTGACGCCGCAGTGTTCGTGGCCCTGTTTGACCTGAGCGGCTGGAACCTGACTCGGTCGGCAGCCATCGCTGGCGAGGCCGGGATTCTGTTCACAGTCCTTCTCCACGACCTGTGGACCTTCGCCGGCCGTCCGGCCCGCACTTTCGTCGACCGCGTCCGACGGCTGGTGGGGGTGCACCTCGTCCTCGGGGTGCTGCTCTTCACCCGCCTAGCTGTCACCAACGCCCTGGTTAACTGGATTGGGGTAGGACCCCTCGCCGCATTCCTCATTGCCCTCGCCGTGGTCATGCCCGGTGGGCACTTACTCGGCTCACGTCTCACCTGGAGGAGCGGCCGGAGCTGAGATCGTTCCACGCTGACCACCGACAGAAGGAGGTTGGCTCCGGGGGTGGGGCTCGAACCCACGACCTGCGGATTAACAGATCACAGAACTCTGTCCGGGACAGTCCATCTAGACCCTTAGCGCACGTGGAATCAGGCTTGCGTGTCTGTCGGGTACGTCTGTGTCCGTGTGGTGGTGTGCATTCTGTGCAATGAAATGTGCAACGCGTAGGACTGCCAGAAGCGCCTGCTCGAAGATCACTCCGGCGGCTTCCGGGTCGAAACCGCAAGGCCAGATCGTGTCCTCGTCAGTAACCGCTTGGTAGAGGTTCGCCCCGGAGAGGTCCATCCCGGCGCTATAACCACCTACACAGGACATCACACAGACATGGGGACCACTCAAGGGGCCGGCGCCCTCTACCTCCGCAAGTCAAAGAAGTCGGCAGGCAGAGGGGTTTCACCGCCTTTCACCGGCGTATCAGAAATGATGTCCTGCAGGTAGTCGGCAGCATCGAGTCGGTAGAAAAATGACAGACAACGTTCCGAGAAACGCCATCTCCCATCAACACGGCGGTACTCGTCGTCATAGCGAAGAGCAGCAAGCTTTGATCCCTCTTCAGGATCACGGGGTATCAACTCAGCATGACCAAAAAGCACTCCAGAGGCGCTATCTGGGTCGTTGGGGTCCAAGTCGATGATGTGACCATGCGTGACGTGGAGTGAGTTCCTGTCCACTTCAGCAACCTGATTCAGGAAAAAGTCAACTAGGGCATTGACGCCCTGGAACTCGAACTCACCATTCGCAGCATGAAAATTGATGTCCTCAGTGAAGATAGACCTCAACTCTGCAGGGTCTTTGCCGTCCACACCAAGGCCATATCGGACGACAAGTTCTCTGATCTCGTCCTTTGCTACTAGGCCTTGGAGGAGCGACTCGGTGTTATCAGGGCGGTGCTCCGTGTTCATTGTCTGTGTTCCCCATTCTCGAAAATCCGTATTCAGACCGGCCGCTCACCAGCGAGAGTCACCCGCTCCACATGAAGTCTCCGTATGGTAGAAGTTGTACGCCCCCCGTCAGGCATGACACTCGATCTCGTCGGTTCACTCTTCCTTCCTTAGTCGCCTCCAGAGTTGCGTATTGTCGAACCCACCTGCGCTGGGAGTAGCAACATCTGAGAAATCAGTCGCACCGTAGCGGTGAGAGTATTTTTCGACCGCTGAGGGAGTCGGACACGGACAACGATAGAAACGGACGATGATCGTCCCGGCACAAATGAGGATCGCTGATGCCTACTGACATCCAAGCAGCTGTATGTCGCACGGTTGGAGAGCCGTTAGAGATNGAAACCGTAGANCTGGATGACCCTGCACCCGACGAAGTCCGAGTCGGCGTGGTGGGTTCAGGCCTGTGCCACAGCGATCTACACGTAATTGATGGGTCCTTCCCTGCACCCCTGCCGGTGATCCTCGGACACGAGGTCGCAGGCGTCGTCNTAGAGGTGGGTTCCCAAATACAAGGAATCGANGTCGGAGACCATGTAGTGGCTGGTATCTCCGCGCACTGCGACAGTTGTAGATGTTGCGCAGCNGGAAAGACTTGGCTCTGTGAGCAGAGGCTTTCTCCCGGCCTACGATCCGAGACCCAACCCAAGATCCGATCGGGTGANACCCCGATCGGTGGGATCGGCGGGATGAGCGGCTTTGCCGAACAAATGCTCTTGCACCAGTCCGCTGCTGTGCCGATCNACCCTGAGATGCCGCTCGATCGGGCCGCCCTTATCGGCTGTGCCGTCGTAACCGGTGTAGGCACCGCAATCAATGCTGCACGGGTCCGTCCCGGTGAAACCTGTGCCGTGATCGGTTGTGGTGGTGTCGGTCTCAACGTCGTGCAGGGAGCGCGACTTGCTGGCGCCGAGCGCATAATCGCTGTTGACCTGCAAGCCTCCAANCTCGAGTTGGCTGGACGATTCGGTGCGACNGACATCGTCAATGCAGGTGANGGCGATCCCGTGGAGGCCGTACTTGGTCTTACTGGTGGCCGAGGAGTTGATCANGCCTTTGAAGCCATTGGCCTCAAGTCGACATGCGAACAGGCCTTAGCGATGATCTCGGACGGCGGCGCGGCCTACCTGATCGGGNTNCTNCCGCCAGGCNTNGCCCTAGAGGTCCCNGGCACCGAGTTTGTCCTGGCGAACAAGACACTCTGTGGGGTTCGCATGGGCTCGAGCAACATGGCGAGTGACTTCCCCTATCTCGTCGAGCTCTACCAGCAGGGACGCCTCTTGATTGATGAACTCGTAGCTGAACGAATCACTCTGGCTCAGGTCAACGAGGGGTACGACAAGATGCGGACCGGNGACCANGCTCGATCGGTCATCACGTTTGACCCACNCACCTGAACACTTCACGGGNGGAGCGAGCATCAGCTCAGGTCATGGAAGGCCGGCTCCAGGAACGTCCACGCGAACGGTTTCGATCCGGCCGTCCTCAGCCTTGCCAGTTTCTTTTAATACCTTGACGTTTTCCACGGAGCTAGTCGTAAGAAAAAGCGTTTTNCGGTCCGGTCCACCCAACATTGGCGCTATGGCCCAGCGGCCCGGAGTCGGAATCCGATCTGTGATCTCGCCGCCTTCCAGCACGCGCAGGAACTGACCGTCTCCATAGTGTTCGGCGTCTAGGGGTGGACTGCCGATCCAGGCGGCACCTTCTTCATCCAGACATAGGCCGTCGGGGAAAGTCCCGGGCAGATCAGCGAACAGCCGGGGAGTTCCGAGAGATCCGTNCTGTTGTATTGANAACGCTCGGATTGCTTCGCCCCTTGTCTCGTTCACGATGAGGGTTTCTCCATCCGGCGTGATTGCCAAACCGTTTGGTCCGCTCATTCCCTCTGCAACAAGCCGCGACCGTCCGTCCGGTTCGACCAGCACCACGTTTCGCAGGTCAGTATCGATGTAGGCGCGGCCTTCATCGTCGACGACCATGTCGTTTGTCATCTCACGGGCTATGTCCGTCAGGTCGGCATGGATCTCGGTTCCGNCTGTGTGGATCCGGTAGATGCGACGTTCATGCATGACTGAGACCAACAGTGACCCGTCGGGCATGAAGCCAAGTCCGCTGGGGTGATCGAACTGTGCGATGCGTTCTACGTTGCCGGCCAGGTCGACGGACATGACGTGGCCTCCCCACATGTCGGAGAACCAGAGACGGTCTTCACGCCAACGAGGTCCCTCACCGAAGAGGAACCCGTCGAGGAGAACAGTGGTTTCTAGTTTGTCCACTAAAGCGAGACGACCTGAGTCGATTGTTGACCGACTTGCCAGCGCAGGAAGTATTTCTCGGCCCTGCCGATGACCCCGTTGATGAGCAACGCGATGGCGGCTAGTACGAACACCATGGCGAACAGGCCGTCGTAGTCGAGCATGTTGGCCGANGTGATCAGCCGNTGTCCGAGCCCGCGCTTAGAGGCAAANATCTCGCCGAATATTGCNCCCTGAATCGAAATNATCGCNGCCAGTCGCAAAGCGCCGAGAATGGCAGGACTGATTGCTGGGAGCGTCACCATGCGGAACAGTTGACGATTGGACGCCCCCATGGTTCGGGAGACCGTCAACAGATCAGGGTCAACGAGAGACACCGCTGCCTGTGTTGGTACTTGGACAATGAAGAAGGAAATGGTGACAACCAGAACGACCTTGGACATCTCGCCGACGCCGTAGACCACCAGGATTAGCGGCAGAAACGCGATCTTGGGCATGGCATTGATCGCGATGATGAAGGGCCCGAAAATCTTGGAGAGCTTGCGAAAGCTACCAAGGGAGATTCCAGCGACAACGCCGAAAACCGATGCGATCAGGAACCCGAGCATGGCCTCCTTTACTGTGACCCAGGCGTCTACCCAGAACAACTTCTCGGGTAGGGCCTCGAGCAGGTAACCCCACGCTCCACCTGGCGAGGCTCGGAAGACCTCACTCACGTTGGGAAATGGTTCAACGCCCAAGATGGAGATGACATCCCACCCGTTCCAGATCGCCTCTGACCACCACAGCCACCAGACGAGGAGGACCAGCGCGATTCGGCCGAGTTGTGCCGGAAAATCGATCTGGCGGATTCGGTACTTCCAAATCGACTCGCTGGGCATCATCGCTCTGACTTCGTCCCGGGATATCGGAGGGGCGGTGCTTGCTCCCCGTTCCCCGGCCATGTCGGCTTCGCGGGGTAGGTCCTCAGACGATTTCATCGCGCAACTCCCTCCAGATCCGATGCTCAGCTTCCTTGAAGGTCTCATCGAAACGCAACTCGTCGATGACCCGCGGCCGAGGAAGATCAATGACGGTGTCGGACTTGATCCGGCCAGGCCTCGCTGTGATCACGATCACCCGATCAGCTAACAACACTGCTTCTTCAAGGTCGTGAGTCACGAAGATCACCGTCTGGCCTTCGCTCTCCCACAACTCCACGAACTCGGCCTGCACCGTCAGACGGGTCTGTGCATCCAGCGCCCCGAACGGTTCGTCCATCAACCAAAGATCCGGGTCCAGTGCCAGGGTCCGGGCAATGGCCACACGCTGGTTCATTCCCTGGCTCAACTGTGAGGGAAACGAATCTGCGAAGTCTTCCAGACGCAACCGCCGCAGCAACTCCACTGATTTCTTAGAGCGCTCGGCCTTCGCAAGACCTCGGATCTCCAAGCCCAACTCGACGTTCTTGCGGGCAGTGCGCCATGGGCTCAGCGCAGCCCGGGCCAACATGTAGCCAACGTCCTTGCTCGGCCCGGCAACTTCCTTGCCGTGACGGCGCACCGATCCCTTCGTGGCGGGGATCAGGCCGGCCAACATGTTCAAGATCGTCGTCTTGCCGCAACCCGAGGGTCCTACAACCGCCACGAACTGACCCACCGGGATGGCAATGTTGATGTCGTGGACCGCTAAGACCGGTTCGTCGGAAGGGTGGTCGCCGCCAAAGATCAGCGAAACACCTTCAAGCTCTACGGCAGGAGTTGCACCATCCATCTCCCNCCTCNCCCTCTCTCTGCACTGTTCAGTGTTCAGCCCCAAGACNAGCATCGNTTACGGACTGGTTGTTTTGGATTACTTCCNCGGACCACATTGCGATTTCGCTACCNACGTCGAACAATGTCGAAGCCAGTATCTGCATCATTTGCGTTCCATCATCAGTGTCTCGGTGCTTCGGTATCNNACCAAGCNCCGGCGTGGNCAGTTGAGGTTATTGCGCCTATGCAAGCCGTCGGCTCGTATCCCCAGCCAGCCTTTCTAGTCCGGCGAAATAGGAAAGCACACACCCGCGGGCCGGTCAACCAAGCGTTTGGTAGACGGCTGGCAGAGGACTGTTCTAGGCGAGCATGCCCCCATCAACGATCAGGACCGCACCCGTGATGTAGGACGCAGCCTCCGAGGACAGGAAGGCNACCGGTTCGGCTACTTCCGATGGGCTTGCCCACCGGCCAAGAGGGATCTTGAGACCCGCCGATTCCTCGACCTCAGCCTTGTCGAATGCGTCCCAGCCACTGGTGTTGATATAGCCAGGGGCAACTGCATTAACGCGGACACCGCGAGGAGCCCACTCTCTGGCCAAAGCCCGTGTCAAAGAGTGGAGNCCGCCTTTAGCAGCGGAGTACGCGGTCATTCCTGGCAGGTGGCGCAGACCAGAAACAGAACCAACGTTAACGATTGCCCCCGATCCCCTCTCGACCATTGATTTGCCGAACGTGATGGCGACTATGAACGGGCTGGTGAGGTTCAGGTCGATCGTCTTCGTCCACCCGGACACTTTGGTGTCGAGGGGATCCGCCAAGAAACGAGCACCACCGGCATTGTTGACAATGATGTCTAGATCGCCCACTTGGGATTGGATTTGTTCAGCGGTGGCGGACACCTGTTCGACATCAGTTACGTCACAAGCGGCCGTCTGAACAGCCGCTCCGTCCTGTTCCATGCTCGCAGCAAGTGCTTCAAGGCGGTCGGTGGACCGGGCGAGCAGGGTGATCGAGGCTCCTTGCCGAGCAAGAGCACGCGCTATGGCCTGGCCAATATCGCCAGTTGCTCCGGTAACCAGTGCTGAGAGGCCATCTAGGCGAAAGGGATCCGTCTTCACGTTTTGGATTCTCCCAGCGACACAGGGAAACTCTCCATCCCCCGGCTGAGCATTGTCGGGATCCAATGAGGGTCTTTGCGATCAGGGACCAATTGCGGGTAGCAGGTGAGAAGCCTCTCGAGCGCGATCGAACCTTCAAGTCTTGCCAGCGCAGCTCCGAGGCAGAAGTGAATACCGAACCCGAATCCGATGTGATGGTTGGGCTCCCGTTCGATGTCGAATAGGTCCGGATTGTGGAACTGTCCAGGATCGCGATTCGCGGCGTGCTGCACCAAATAGGCCATGTCGCCCCTACGCAGCGTCTGACCGCGCATGGACAGGTCCTCCGAGATAGTCCGGACCTCCATCTTCGACGGCCCGTCGTAACGCAGAACTTCTTCGACCATGGGTTTGGTAAGGCCATCCGGATTCTGCCGGTACTTCTCCAACTGCTCCGGGTTCCTTAGGAGGGCGTTAACGCCGTTGCCAATCAAATTGGTGGTGGTCTCGTGGCCGCCAAAGAGGAAGAGAACAAGATTGGCGACAATCTCCTGATCCGACAGCCTGTCATCTCCCTCTTGGGCGGCGATTAGATCGCCGATGATGTTTTCTCCAGAGTGGGTGCGGTGGAACTCGACTAGATCACCTAGATAGGAAGCCAGTTCCATCAGGCCGTGTTGTGCCTTCAGCCTCCGATCCTCAAGGCCGCGTGCCCCGAATACAAGCACCATGACCGAGTCAGACCATTCCTTGAAAGTGTCTCGATCATTCGGAGGTACTCCCATGATCTCTGCGATCACCACCGCAGGTATGGGGTAGGCAAAGTCCGTGATGAGGTCCACGGAGCTTTTGTCGGCCAGTTCGCGAAGGGTCTGGTCGACTACCTGGTTGGCCCTTGATCGCCAGGATTCAACTGCGCGCGGCGTAAAGGCCCTACTGACGAGTTTCCTCAACCTCGTGTGATCCGGCGGATCTCGGAAGACCAGCCAGTCCATCAGGATGTCGTACGTCGGTCGACGCTCATCCCTCTGTTCCGGACTGAGCCGGTCGAGCGCAGGTTGGATCCGTGCAGATGAGAACCGGCTGTCACGGAGAGCGTCCGTCACATCGTCATACCTGTGGATGAACCAGGCACGGTACTTCTCGTTCCAGTGCACAGGATCTTGCTCGCGCATGAGCCGGAAATAGGGGTGCGGGTCCTCGACTCGGTCTGAGCGAAGAACCTCGTCATCGACCGCGGTGTTCACACTGAGGAGAAACCGTTTCGGGATGCCGGAGCCTCGAGAACGGTGACGACACAAGCATTTCCGTCAACTCCTGCGGTTCCGCCGCCCATGGTCTCGACAACTCCTAGTCGGGCACCTGGCACCTGTCTCCGACCGGCGTCGCCTCGCAACTGCCAGACGATTTCTGCGATCTGAGCCAATCCGGTCGCGCCCAGTGGATGGCCACGGCTTAGGAGCCCTCCCGAAGGGTTGACCGGCTGGTTCCCACCCATAGTCGTGTGGCCAGATTCGACCAGACGCCCTCCAGCACCTAGTTCGGCGAGACCAAGAGCTTCTGTGGTGATTATCTCTCCGATCGTGAAAGCGTCGTGGACTTCGAACACGTCGATGTCCTCGGCAGATACGCCGGCCTGTTCGTAGGCGTCGCGTGAAGTGTCGGCGACAATCTGCCATCCCCAGACGAGTTCTGAACGCTGGTCCCATAGCCCACCGCTCTTAAGCGAAGATGACCGGACTCGAACTCCTCCTGCTGTCCCAGGGGGTCGCAGGACGGCGGCAGCGGCAGCGTCAGCAATGGAGCAGCACTGCATGAGAGTCAGGGGAGAGGAAATGATCGGGCTTTCCAGAACCTCATCGATAGTCGGAATCTCTTGGTGCTGGGCCCGTCTGTTGTGTCGACCGTGGCTGTGGTTCTTGACAGAGACCGCTGCGAGTTGCTCGTCGGTCAGGCCAAACTCGTGTTGGTATCGCGTGGCAGACATGCCGTAAAGGGCCGGCATTGCGAACCCCTGTGCTCCTTCTGGATCTGAAGGGATGGGTGGGATTGCGCCCGAGAAAGACGCCGTCATGGTCTCGATTCCGAAAGCCAGGATCGTTCCGTAACGACCCGATGAGATAGAGGCGCAGCCCTCGTGAAACGCCGATGTGGAACTGGCGCAAGCGTTCTCAATAGTGATTACCGGTACTCCTACAACGCCGAGCTGTTGCAGAGACCGCGTTGTGACACCGGGGTCGCCGAAGACCGTCCCGGCGAAGACGGCCTCAATCTGCTCTGGGTTGATCTTGGCATCGAGAATTGCCTCGCTCACGGCCTCCCAGGCCAACTCTCTGGCCGGGATCATTGGTTGCTTGCCGAACTTCGTCGTCCCGACGCCGCAGATCGTCGCGACCTCACTCATCCTTCGCACCTGCACCATTTAGCCCGGCCGCTCTGTCGGGTTTGACTAACAGGTCTCCAAGAGCATTCTTCCCGTCAAGGGACACCCGGTCTCCGGGCATCGGCTGAGGTCCGGCGCCTAGGTGCACGTGGGCAAGAATCCTCGGTCCGTCGTCCAGGTCGATATAAGCCAGGCAACTAGGGGGCGGTCGTTCAGGTATTGGGATGTACAGAACGGTGGAGCTGAACACTGTTCCGGCGGGTCCAAATCCACAGGGCTCCACCTGGCCGGCTTGGCCGCAAGGACAAATAGGCGGCAGGTAAGTGCTGGCCAGTCCGCAGGCGCGGCACCGGCCCCCCAGAAGAAGATGTATTCCATCCTCCTCCGACAACTCAGGCCGCGGATCCGCGGGCATGGGAGTGTTCTTGCCGAGCCCAGAACTGCCCATTGGCACACGCTACCAACCGTTTGGTGGATCTCCGATTAGGGTCCTAAATGCTCTCCACTGGCCTGTATGAAAGAGTGGGTCGTTGAGGGAGTGCGGACTGTTAATCGCCTGGCATGGGAGTNGGGANCTGAAGTTGGAAGGCGAACTCACGGGATAGNGGTGNTGGATTGCTTAGCGAAGAGGATCTCAACAGCAGGGTTGGCTATCAGTTGCCAGGTGGTGAATACCTTCTAGAGCCTTATAAGAATTGGNTGACTAATGATGTAGTCGGGGCACCCAATGACGATAATAGACTTGCACACCCGATGTTTTGTTACTACGCCGCTATGGCAGCAATGGGACTTTCCCTGGAAGAGTTCTTCGCTCTCTTTGATTCCAGTTCGGACGATGGTGTGATGTTTGGTGAAGCCGAGATTGAGATCAGAAAGGCATTGACTCTCGGTTCGACATATACCGTTTCCGGACAGGTAACCGGGGTTAAGCGAAAGAACAGTAGGAAGTTGGGGATGTTCGACCTTGTTGATTTTGAGCTCACCCTTCATGATGGCGAGGAGTTGGTGGGAGTCTCAAGAAATTCTTTCATCTTNCCGCGGGAGTTAACCAATGAAATTAGATAGTTTTACNGTTGGTACAGAATTTCCACATTATGACGTAGGAATCGTAGACGCAGAAAACATGAAGACCATGGCTGTCTTACTCCAGGACCCTAACCCCATTCACTGGGATGTGAGAGCTGTGGGGCGACTAGGTCTGGGATACAAACCAATAAATCAAGGTCCGAATAATATGGCCTATGTAGTAAATGCACTTGTTAGTTGGTTTGGTGGCATTGAGAANTTCAGGAACTTAAAGATNCGATTTATTGCAAATGTGTATGCCGGTGACCGGTTGACGGTGGTCGGTTCGATCACGGNCNTCGATGAANTCGAGGACGACGTATTGGCTACCTGTGATGTTCAGTTGTTGCGCGGCGATATCGAGAACAGCGATATTGTCCTTGCNGGCCAAGCCTCGGTGATTCTCTGATTGATGCCTTGCCCNACANCCGGGTGCCTCGTCAGAGGAAGTTGATCTGTGCGGNTGAGNCGGGTAAGAGCATTCGGGTAGTCCTTGGATGTCGTAGTCGACCTTCTCCCTATAGGCGCCGGTAAGGAGAGTTCAGATGGCTAGAGGCAGCGTCACGTGTGACGATTCGTATCTGCTGCTCGGTCCAAGTCNAGCATCTACCTTCGCAGACAGTCTTGACCAAGCCGCCGAGCAATGGGGTCACGCTGCGCTCGCGTTTCCGGAAGAGCGAGCGACCTACCCGGACCTGGCATCACGCGCAGATCACCTGGCACGCGGACTGATTGCCCTCGGGGTCGAAGCGAACGANAAGGTCGGGATTCTCCTATCACAGGGAGTCGACTACTTCGCTTTCGTCTTTGCCATCGCCAAGATCGGTGCTCTCTCAGTCCCCCTGAATCCAAGGTTCAAGGCCAAAGAGCTGAGGTACGTCATCTCCAATTCCGACATGGCCGTCCTGGTCGCTTCAGACAGTTTGCTGGAGATGCCGGACGTGCTCGCCGTGCTNGAAGAGACGCTGCCNTCACTAGCCCCAGCCGAAGGGCCCGAGTTGGCGCTTGAGGAAGCACCGCTGCTGCGTCGGGTTGTCATAAGCGGGGAGACCTCCAGGGACTACGTCGTCGACTTGTCAACACTCCTCGACATCGCCGGAACCGTGCCAGATGNNGTGGTTCTTTACCGGCGTGCTTCTGTCGCCATTCGCGACACGGCCATAATCATGTACACCTCGGGGACAACCGCCGATCCGAAGGGGGTCATGCTGCCCCACGAGGCACTTGTCCGTCACGGGTTCACAATCGCTCAGACCCGTTTTGAACTCACCNAGGATGACCGAGTTTGGTCGGCACTTCCACTACATCACATAGGTGGTATNGCCTTCTTCTTCACTTGCCTGGCAGCGGGCGCTACGTACTGTCACACGGCAAATTTTGATCCTGGCAGGGCGATAGAACAACTGCAGCGCGAAGGATGCACGATCGCTATCCCGGCGTTCGAGACAATCTGGCTGGCTGTTCTGAATCACCCAGACTTCAGCCAAGCCGACTTGGGGAAACTTCGCGTTATTCACCTTCTCGGCGTACCAGAACGTCTGGCACAGATGCAGGCAGTTATNCCACANGCTATCCAGGTCTCGAGTTACGGAGCCACGGAGTCTTCGGGCTTTCTAAGCCTGGGCAAAGTGAACGAATCACTTGAAATCCGAACGACTACCGGTGGTCACCCCATTCCGGGAATTCAAGCGCGAGTCGTTGCGCCCGGCTCGACTCAGGATCTACCCAGCGGAGAACTCGGCGAGATCATCTATCGCGGCTGGTCGGTCTTTACCGGCTACTACAAGGATCCGGAAGCCACCTCCAAAGCTTTCGATTCCGAAGGCTGGTTCCANTCCGGCGATCTCGGGACATTGGATCCAGAAGGCAGGCTCACCTACGTCTCNCGGTTGAAAGACATGCTNAAGGTAGGCGGCGAGAACGTAGCNGCTGCTGAGGTTGAAGGNCATCTGATCGGTCATCCTGCAGTGCTATTGGNACAGGTAGTNGCCGCGCCGGATGCGANNTACACNGAGGTCCCAGCTGCNTTCATCCAGTTGGCGNCGGGAGAGTCGGCTACTGGAGATGAACTCAGGGACTACTGCCTAGGTGCCATCGCCACTTTCAAGGTCCCGAGATATTTCCGTTTCGTTGACGATTGGCCGATGTCGGGAACCAAGATCAAGAAGCANGTGCTCCGTGACCAGATAGCAGCCGAATTGAGCGCTGGAGGGATCACAGAGGCCCCCAAACTAAGTTCTCGGGACAGATNAGNAAGGTGTTCAACGGTGGATGACTTACACGGGAAGGTGGCTGTGATCACTGGGGGTGCCTCTGGCATGGGCTTGGCGTTTGCCCACCGCTTCGCCGCTGCAGGAATGNGTCTGGCGATAGCNGACATCGAAACCCCGGCCCTTGATTCGGCACTGGTTGATTTAGCTGAGGCTGGTGCCGAGGTGATTGGGGTCAGATGCGACGTGTCAGATGCCGAATCGNTGCGAGAGTTGGCCACTGAGGTCTACGACGTCTACGGCGCTGCCCACGTGGTCTGCCTGAATGCCGGAGTAAGTGCGGCTGGGACGATGGCCGAGCTCAGGCTGACCGACTGGCAGTGGGTGCTGGGCGTAAANCTCTGGGGCATCATCCACGGNATNGATGCCTTTCTCGAACGACTANTGGCNAAANATGANGGACATTTCGTTGTAACTGCCTCAGTGTGCAGCCACACCTGCTACCCCACCTCTGGCCCCTATACGGCAAGNAAGCACGCCGCCGTTGCGATCGCCGAAACGCTTTATAACGAGTTGTCAGCCGCAGGCTCAGGNGTNGGGGTCACCGCGCTTTGTCCTGGGTTTGTGGATACCCAAATCGTCGATTCTGGCCGCAACCGACCGGAGCATCTCTTCGACCGCGCTGCCGCAATTCCTTCTGATGAAGAACAAAGAGTCCGTGCGGCGCTTCTTGAGGCGTTTGCCGCCATAGCCCTCAAGCCAAGCGAGGTTGCCGCTCTAGTGCACAACGCGATTCTTGACGGCACCTTCTGGGTATTTACCGACGGTCGGCACGTGGAGAACATCAGTC
This sequence comes from Acidobacteriota bacterium, assembly GCA_002717745.1. Classification (GTDB taxonomy): domain Bacteria; phylum Acidobacteriota; class Vicinamibacteria; order Vicinamibacterales; family UBA823; genus UBA11600. Next base: position 17,637 of record PBBF01000001.1, on the reverse strand, counting down.
GTCGCCATGCCGAGATCCGAGAGCGGCGAAACCCCTCAGAGGTCTTATCGATGCTCGAACAAGCTATTGGATGAACTCGANCTCAACACAAAGACGTAGAGCTCATCCGGTGGACATTTAGTTTGGCCTTTATGCCAGTGAACGAATGAGAAGGGCGGCTGCGCCCAACACAGCAACTGCGTAGACGGCCCGAGCCACGCCTCGGCGATCCACGACTTGGCGAAGGGGCCCGCTAAGAATAATCCCAGCACTCCCCGCAGACGCCAGCACGGCCGCTGCGACTAGATGCGAGCCACCAATCTCATTAACGGAGGCGAGAGTGATGACAGAAACGATTGCCATCGTCAACCCCCAGCNATTCAAGGTNGATCGAAACTTCGGGCCTTGNTACCGGCTCATNACGAGCGCCACAGGAACGAGAGGTATTGCGGCAGTGGTACCCGTGAAACCACCGATAGCTCCTCCAAGGGCCAACGTCCACCGATTCTGTTGCACCCGAACACCAGTTACTTGAAGGCTGACGGCGGCCAAAAGAAAAAGACTGACTAGGACACCGAGAACGTCTTTGTTGACCGAAGTTAGCGTGAAGGCTCCAAGCCCTACTCCAGGGAGCAAACCAATCGCTGCCCATTTNAACGCTGGAATATCTATCGCGCTTCGTTCTCTCCACATAACTGCACNAGTAAAGAAGACTCCTTGCACAAGCAGTGGAACAGGAACAAATTCTGGATTGATCATGNCGAGGAACGGAACAGCGACGATCCCCCCACCNAAACCNAGTGCTCCACTCAAGGTGGCNGCAANGACCCATANNGCGAAGCCTGCGACCAACTCCCATACNCCCACAGTCTCACTCTCNCATTTCGCCGCTTTCAGTTGGTANAGGGGGNTGAGGTTCCGGCGCCACTTGTCATGTCTGTTGGCCCTCAACAGCGCTCAAAACGAGCGAAGCGCACCGGTCCAGAGGCGAACGCGCTCGCTGGTCACCGAGGTGGGCCGTGAGGGACTTGAACCACCGACCCTCACCTTGGCAAGTGGGAGAGCTCCGGGTCAATGAGCCCTGCGAGTTTGGGCTGCCGGTGGAGTGAAAGGTCGACTGTGCTACTGACAATTCTCTGGTTCCCCGCCAGGCTGTAGTTCCTTCATCGATGGGCCGGACTCACCGACTGTCGATTTCTTTCTGGCCTATCGGCCGAACTCGCGGAGTCGCATGCCGTCGGGATCGATTACGTCACGGATAAGCCGGACCTGCTCGTTCGTGGGCGCAACGGTGGTCGGAATGTCACCGGAAGGCACCAGTAGATCGAATCCGGTCGCCTCCTGGACTTCATCAACAGAAACGCCGGGGTGGACCGATTTGAGCCGCATGTGCTTTGTTTCCGGATGAAAATCCATCACGCAGAGGTTGGTGATAACAATCTCCGGTCCTCCAGTGAGTCCGAGCCGTTCGCGCTCGTCGCCACCTCCGAGCCAGCCGGCACAGGACACAAAGTCGACTTTCTCAACGATCGATCGCGGACTGTGGTTCGGATTCCAGTAAAAGAGGCGTTTGCCAATCGACCCCATGTCGCCTAGACCCGCCGTACCAGGGAGGCGCACCTTCGGCCGGTTGTATACGTCACCGATCACCGAGTTGTTGCCATTTCCGTACCGGTCGAGTTGCGCAGCCCCCACACAGAACTTTTGCAGCCAGCGCCCGTTAAGCACGATGTCCCAAAACGTTGAGTACTGCTCTAGATACATAGTCGAGTCTCGCCAGAGAGGCGCCTCGAGAGTCGATGCCGGTACCCGGTCGGGCCGTGCGTCAAGGCCAATCGAACTAGCCAGCCATACCAGGTCCGGGGCATGTGTCAGCCGGGCCAACTGGAAAGCAATGACCGGAATGAACGAAGCCATTCCGTTGCAGGCCTGATCGTCATTGTCCAACGTTGCGGCCAGCGTCGCGATCATCAATTCGTCGACTGTCCAGGCGGCCGCTCCATCTTCAGGACCCTGGCCACTACTCACGAGCAACCTCCATATTACGGCAAGGACTCGGTCACCTAGCCTTTGGTGACCCCAAGGCTCAGGCCCCCATCGACCGTAAGTACTTCTCCGGTGGTCCATTCGGCACACACGAGATATTCGAGAGCTTCTGCGATCTCTTCTGCCGTACCGATACGCCCGAGCACATGGGCAGACGCAAGCCCTTCCACTCGTGCACGAGCTTCCTCCGCGTCCTTGGCCATTCCGCTACGGACCAACAGTTCCGTGTGTACTCCCCCGGGGCGCACGCAATTCACTCGGATACCGTCCCGTCCTAGCTCGGCAGCCAACACGCCGGTCAGCGCCTCGATGGCACCCTTCGTTGCGGCGTAGGCCGAGGCCCCAGGGAACGCCCTCCTTGTATGCACCGACCCTGCAAACACGATGCATCCTTTCCTCTCTGCCAGATGGCTCTTGGCGACCTGGGCCAACATCATTCCTGCAACAACGTTGGAGTGGAAAAGGTTTAGGAGGCGTTCCTCTGCAATATCACCAATCGCCCCTACATACATATTGCCGGCAAGGCTCATTAATGCATCCAGCCCTCCACCGTGTTCAACTGCAGCCTCGACCATGCGTTGGCGGTCCCCCGCTACTGTGACATCTCCCGCCACGGCACGACATCGGATTCCGATGCGCTCGGCAGCATCGAGGAGAGGCTCCTCCCGCCTTCCCGCAATGGTCACGAAGGCCCCGCGGTTGCCAAAGTACTCAGCCGCTCCAAGCCCGATTCCAGAACCGCCACCGGTAATCAAAAGNGACATGTCCTTAACCGAACGCATCTGCCCGTGTCCTCTCCTTGTTGAGCAAACACTACGGGAATAGTTGAACGGGTTGATATACACCGATCCCGCTGGAACTCCTGTAGGTGCCTGTAGGTCCTCAGAGTGCCTTCAGNTCGGCTTGCAGTTNGTTCATTGCCTCAAAGCTGAAGCGGGCAAGATCCGGATCACCGAGACCGGTGATATTCCACATCACTAAGTGNCGCAAGCCGGCGGCGTGGTAATCGGCGATCTCCTCAACAAGTTGTTCAACTGTTCCCGCGAACGCATAGTGGGCAGAGACCCTTGGTGGGATCGCTTCAACGATCCGTTCAACCTCCTGGCGGGGAATGCGGCTCGGGATGAAGTCATGAAATCCTCCATCTCCACCGAGCGGTGGAGGGACGCCAAGACTTTCGAACACCCAGTTGGGCATGAGGATGCAGAGCATTCGGATCATTTCCGAGGCAAGCAACCTGCCAACCGACTCTTCATCGGGGCCCACCAACAAGTACCCGAGCATCCCAGGGACGAAATGGTCCAGGTTCCGCCGCGCCTCCTTAGCCCCAGCGTGAATCCGTACGAGAGAATCGCGGTATGCCTCAACAGNCATCTTCGTTGGGAGCCANCCATCNGCNTATNGGCCGGTNAGTGAGAGCATCCGAGGCCCNTGGGCNGCTAGCCAGATNTCAGGAGGATGAGCGCCGTAGGGATCAAGACCCATCACTGCGTCCTGAAGTCGGAAATGTTTACCCTCGAAGTCAACTTTTTCATTTCCAGCGTTCATCAACAGCCGAATGACCTCTAGGCCTTCGGCNAGNTTCNCTACCGGCTTTGCCCAATCGATGCCATAGGGCTGAATGTTGAGTTGCTCACCTGAGCCAAGTCCTANNATCGCTCGCCCCTTGGTCATATGGTCAAGAGTGAGCATTGTTTGCGCGATCGAAGCCGGATGNCTCCGAAGCAGGTCGGTTACGCATGTCCCGACNCGAATTCGCTCAGTCTGAGCTCCGATCGCTGCCATCATTGCGAATGGGTCCACGTGCACGTGGCTGGAGGGCTGGTGTTNGGCTAACGGAGTAAAGTCCTCGTTCCACATGGNGTCCGGATGCCAGCCCATGAGATGATCCGGCCACCACAGAGCGTCGTAGCCGAGCTCTTCCATCTTGATGCCAAGGGAGATACCCCGATCCACGGGTGGGATTATCTGGCCCGGNGCTCCTAGTTGGATATCCATCGTTCTCTCTTCCCGGCAAGTGACAGAGCAGCGCCACGCAGCGATTGTTATCAGGTGCCAGGCGCCCCGCGGGCACTAGGGGTCGTGGTATTCGCCCAAGCAATGACCTATTGAACAGGCCGATCGGGGAGGCCCCCTATGGGCCATTACCGGTTCGTTCGATTTGGGTCAGGTTGTTGTGTGAGAACCAGGCCTCCAAGTGGCCATTTAGCGCTAAGCNCCTGGGCCATAGCCTCGCCACTACTCGCAGTGGGTACGTTCACGCATCTCCGACTACGGTCCTGGACAGGCTTCGCGTGTTTAATCCGGTACAAGTTGCGTGAGGATCTTACCAAGGGTGCTCTGTGGGAAGTTCTGAAACTGTACGGAGACCCGAACTGGTTGGGGATGTTGCGAGAGATCCCTACCATGCTATCTCGTACAGTGATTTAGAGTATTTCTACGAGCAGGAATAGAAGGATCGATGTCACCGAAAGCTCGCACGATCACGGATACTAACGCAAAACCAAATAACCGCCTCGAACTAATCATTAATGCGGCCGCCCAGATGTTCAATGCCAAAGGTTATGCCGCGACCTCGACCCAAGATATCGCGGATGAAGTAGGACTGCTAAAGGGNTCAATTTATTACTATATTANTAGTAAGGAAGATCTATTATTTCGGATTATTGANGAGTCNCATGANGGTGCACTNAGAGCGATAGCCAGAGTGTCCCANCTCGATGTGGGTCCGTTGGCGAAGNCCTATGCCCTNGTAAAGACGCANGTCAAAGTGTTCCATGATGATCAAGTGAAGCATTCNGTGTTCTTTAAGGAGTTCCGATCTCTATCTGATGANCGAAAAGAGATCATCCAAGGAACTGGNCACGCTTATTCCCTNTTCCTTCNAANNATNATNGACNAGGGTCAGAACGATCGGTNAAATAGATNAGANTCTTGATTCANNANTNGCTACTGCTGGTATTGTNGGCATGTTGAATTCGATGTCATTCTGGTACCACGATGGAGGATCATGGGGGCCTGAAAGCATCGGAAGTCAGTTTGCCGAACAAGTAGTACTGGGTCTAGTGAAGGAGGAGTATCTTGCGACGACTGGTGGGCGGAAGGCTCTTCTTGAGGCTATCCACGAAGAGCTAACGTAGAAGCGGGAGCGTGCTGATCCGTGTCATGTTTTGGCATGGACACTGATTAAGCGTGTNTATGGAAATGGTTAGTCGCAGAGTCGGGTCGGAGGGNCCCGGCATATCCATATCGGTGAACGGAAGGCTGATACCGGAATGAATGGCGCTGCTCTGGTGGTTGGAGGTAGTGGTGCAATCGGTGCGGAGATATGTAGAGCCATTGCAGCAAGAGGCATGGACGTGTCCATTGCCGCGCGATCGAATACTGAGTCGGCACAGCGTGTGGCGTTGGATGTCGAAGGGCTAGGCAATCGAAGCCTGGTGGTGGAAGTTGACCTGAACGAGCCGGAGTCATTGGAAAGAGCGGTTCAAGACACCGTTGACAAGTTCGGCGCTCTGGACGCACTGATCTATGCGGCTGGCCTGCTGGTTGATCAGATGTGGTGCAGCACCGTGGATGCTGAAAAGTTCAAAGTGCATCTGGTGTCTGAGGCGGTGGGATGCTTTGCCTCTATTTCCCACGCACTCCCCCATCTCAGAGAAACGGCAGGTTCCGTGGTCGCGGTCACCTCGGTCGCTGTGCGTCGAAACGTCCAGAGGGACGTTCTGTCGGCCGCCCCGAAAGCGGCAATCGAAGCTCTGATTCGCAGCGTTGCTGCCGAGGAGGGGAGATACGGCCTACGGGCCAATGCGGTCGGAGTGGGATTCTTGGCGGACGGAATGGCCCAAAGGCTGGTTGAATCGGGCGCGGTGGCACCGGAGGCAATGCGTGAGACAGAAACCGCCTTGCCGATGAGGCGGTTAGGCAAGGCGGTCGAAATCGCGGAAGTTGTCTCCTTCCTCATTTCCCCCGGNGCTTCGTATGTCACTGGTCAGGTGATCGACGTCGACGGCGGTTATTCGATTTAATCTTGACCAACTGACTGGGCTAACAGGGATTCAAACAACCGTTTGATTTACAATTCTCTTGTCCCTATGCTCCGTAGGAGTTTCGATCCGTCGCCGTTTGGCGTTGGATGCTCGAACCGGAGAATCTTGGATGTCTGAGGCGTTCATTGTCGATGCTGTTCGTTCACCTATGGGCCGCTTCCGAGGTGGGTTGAGCGAACTCCATCCCGTCGATCTAGGAGCGGAGGTCCTNCGCGGCCTGATGGACCGGGTAGNCGTNGATCCAGCGAACATCGANGACGTCATNTGGGGCTGCGTCGGCCANATTGGCGCACAGGCATTCAACGTTGGCAGGAANTGCTGGTTGGCGGCGGGATTTGATGATGCTGTTCCAGCGGTGACGCTTGACCGGCAATGCGGTTCCTCTCAACAAGCAGTCCACTTTGCTTCTCAGGCGATTCGGTCAGGGGATATGGACCTGGTCGTGGCTGGTGGTGTGGAGGTAATGAGCCTCGTCACCCTGAATAGCCAGGCGGACGTGGGTCCGGATCTGGGCATGGGCTATCCGTTTGAAGCCGAGCGATGGACGGGACGATTCAGCGATCAGGTCATTCACCAGTTCCGGGGAGGAAACCTCATCGCAGAACAATGGGAGATAAGTCCTGCACAGATGAATCAACTGGCTCTAAAAAGCCACCAGTCGGCTACCACCGCCTGGTCCGAAGGACGCTTCGACTCGCAGTTCCTGCAAGTCAATGGTGTTCAGCGTGATGAAGGGATACGTGAAACCACCATTGAAAAGATGGAGTCGCTCAGCCCGTTCAGCGAGTTCGGCCCCTTGACGGCAGCGATGTCTAGCCAGCTGACAGATGGTTCGGCTGCGATTCTCCTAGCCTCCCGGGCTGCGGTCGAACAGTATGGGCTGGAACCAATGGCTCGAGTTCACACCGCAGTGGTTACCGGAAGTGATCCGGTCCTGATATTGACTGGACCGATTCCTGCCACCAGAAAGGCCATGGTGAAGTCCGGCCTTCAACTCGATGAGATCGGCCTCTTCGAATGCAACGAGGCTTTCGCTTCTGTCGTATTGGCCTGGCAGAAGGAGATCGGAGTGGATCCAGATCTCGTGAACGTCAATGGTGGCGCAATTGCTTTGGGTCACCCGCTTGGCGCAAGTGGCGCGCGCCTAATGACCACTCTCGTCCATGAGATGGAGCGGACGGGAACTAAGTACGGCCTGCAGACCATGTGCGAGGGTGGCGGACTTTCGAATGCCACGATCCTCGAGTTGGTCTAGACAAGTCGAAGATTCCGACTTCGAAGGAGGACAGGAAGAGACCCATGGGAATACACATCGACCATATTGCGTTGCTGGTGTCTGATCTGGATAAGGCTTACGCGGACTGGGAGCACATTCTTGAGGTTCTATCTCCAGAGCACACGTTGTCTGTCACGCGCGGAGAAGGTCAGGACGATGTCGACGGCACACCTATGAAGTGGGTTACCTTCCAGAACCCTGATCCAACTGGCGTATCCATCCAACTGTGGTCTCCGGCCGAGCCCGGGCACTGGCCGGACAAGGTCCTGTCCAAGAAGGGTGAATACGTCCACCACATAGCGTTCTGCTCCGACAATTTCGACAAGATGATCGACGACTGTCGGACTGCCGGCATTCCGCTGGTCCTTGATGAGCCGTCGAATCCGAATACGCAGCCCTGGTTGAAGTGGAACTTCATCTCTCCGGACAAAGCTCATGGACCGCTTATCGAGTTGGCTACTCGATACCTAGCGGCTGGCGAGAACTGGCTTCCTCACCCGGGGAACGCCGAGAGCTCTGAACTACTTGGTGAGCTCGAAAATCGATTCGTAGCCGATTAGTCGAACCACACCAATTGGTTGGTCCCTTGCGTGAGGAAGAATTCAGTACAGGCTGCTGGCCAGAAAGAACTCTTGGTCATCGGATTCACATATGGATGGACGTTGACGGATGAGTAACTGCGATGTCGTAGTGATTGGAGCGGGGGCGGCTGGTTTAACCGCCGGAGCACTGCTAGCCGCAGAGGGTAAGTCCGTTCAGGTCCTGGAGCGCTCCCCGCACCTGGGGGGACGGGCTTTGGCAGTCGAGGACGAAGGGTTCACACTCAATCTGGGCGGCCACTTGATCGAAGACCCCGGTTCCGGCATAACAAAGGTCTTTGAGCACGTTGGCAAACGCCTAATCCATGGCGCGGTATCGAAAGAGATGCCGGTCTGGGACAACGAAACAAGGACCTGGGGTTCCATTCGAGATCGAATACCGAACAAGTCAGAGGTCAAGAAAATCATCAAGGTGTTGACCGAGACCTCCTGGGACGAACTTGAAGAATGGGATGACCGCCCCCTTCGCCAGTGGCTAGTTCAGCACACGAGTGATCAGGGCGTCATCGATCTCTACGAGAACATCTCAGTTCTTGAGTGCATGACGGACAACTGGTGGGACCATTCGGCGAGCGACAATCTTTGGGTGCGAAAGATGCACTACGAAGAGGCACGCATGGCCGCATATTCGTGTTGGCCAGGTCAGGGTTGGGATGGCCTCTGGCGAGACCTCTGGGACGCGATCACTGAGCGGGGAGGAAGTGTTCGACTCAGCACGCCCGCTGGCCGCGTCCTGATTGAAGACGGCAAGATCCTTGGCGTCACTATCCCCCATGAGGCCAACGTGCCCAATGATTACGACGACGGAGAGGTCATCGAAACCGAATGTGTGATCTCGACACTTCCAGTATGGGACGTGCTCAAGGTGGTACCCGAATCGGTTCTACCAGATTGGTACACGCAACAGATCCGGTACCTGAGTCAAGATCGTTGGAGGGTGTCCTTGCTCAACCTCTATATCGCCACCGAGGAGCCGGTCACGATGTGGGATCCCCGCGAACTGGCTACTTGGACTGCGACCCCTCACAGTCCCACGCCGGGCTACATGTACGACCAGGCAGCCATGGATCCCGACTCCTTTCCCGAAGGCATCCACCTCCACTGCATGGGCGGAGTCATACCCGGAGAAAGGGGCCGGGATACCGAGTACGTGCGAGAAATGTTTGATCGTTTCGAGGCTGGGATCTATGAGATGTACCCAGGCCTCAAGAACAGTGTCTGGAAGCGGCGGGGACTCGTTTTCGACCCAGCATTTGGCGTGGTCCAGAAGCCGATGTTGGTCGGCTCTTTCCGACCAGACTGGCGGGCGCCGACTGTCGATGGGCTCTATTTTGCGAGTGAGACCTTCAAGAGTCGAGGAATCGGAACAGATCGCGCGGCACGGGCAGCCCTCTCGTGCGTAGAGCATTACCTAGGTCGTCGATTATCTACGTTTGGAGATGGCTGGCGGTACTAAACGAAGTTAGAAGCCTTTTCAGCCCTCTTCTTCGAAAGAAGGAAAGATGGAATTCTCTCTTACCACCGAGCAAGAAATGTTNCGCGACACGGTTCGTAGTTGGGTCGAACGTGAGTGCCCAAAGTCCAAATCGCTGGAATACGAGGCACAGGAGTATGAATACCCGTTCGAGTTGTGGGACAAGATGTCCCAAGCGGGTTTCCACGCGATCGGCCTACCAGAGGAACTCGGAGGCCAGGGCGGCGACACCGTTACTCAAATGATCTTGACCCGCGAGATGGCCAGGTCTCTTGCAGGCCTGACATGGATATACGGGATCAACGCCTTCTGCGCTAAGTCGATCAACAAGTTTGCTCGTGACGAGGTCCGAGAGAAGTTGATCCCCGACATGGCTGCCGGTCGGACGAGAGTTGCAATAGCCGTGACTGAGCCTTCTGGTGGAACGGATCTGATGGGTGCCATGCGAACCAAAGCCGTGAAGGTCGACGGAGGCTGGCGACTGACGGGCCAGAAGACCTGGTGCACGGCAGCGCACGTCTCGGACTACCTCTTCATGATGGCGAGAACCGAGGAAATAGAAGACAAGTCGGCAAGAGGCGTCACTCTGTTCCTGGTACCGAACCCGGCCGAGGGCCTAGAAGCCCGTCAGATTCCAAAGATCGGTATGCGATCGGTTGGTGCTTGCGACGTGTTCCTGGACGATGTCTTCGTACCGGATGAGTTCGTTGTGGGTGAGCCCGGGATGGGCTTCTACCAGATGCTTGCGACCCTCAACAATGAGCGCATCATGGTTGCCGCGCTTTGTACTGGAATTATTGACGCCATGATCGAGGAAATTCTCGACCAGTTGAAAAACCGCACGGCCTTTGGCAAAACCATCGGAAGCTTCCAGGTATGGCATCAGTACGTCGCCGATATGGCGATGATGCAGACCCAGGCAGAACTCCTCACCTATTACGCGGCCTGGAAGAGCGATCAGGGCGATGACTGTGGTCGGGAGGCGAATATGGCCAAGGTGACCGCCTCCGAATATGCAGGGAAGTGCGCGGATATTGCAATGCAGGCCCTCGGCGGCCTCGGCTATTCGCTTGAGACNCAGCCACAGAGGTACTGGCGTGATTCCCGCTTGTATCGCATTGGGCCCGTCACCAATGAGATGGCACGAAATAGCATTGCGGAATCCTTCGGGCTGCCGAGAAGTTTCTGAGCCTCTGCCGTGAGGTGGCCTTCGGACATAGCTTGTGCCCTGCATGTCTGGTAGGAGAGTTGCCCTCGTTACGGGTGCCGGACGCGGCATAGGTAGGGCCGTCGCGCGTCGATTGGCCGAGGACGGCCTGGNATTGGCGGTGAACGATGTAGACGAAGCGAACGCATGCCAGGCCGTAGAGGAACTTCTTGATATGGGGTTTGAGGCAGTGCCCGCAGTNGGATCGGTAGCAGTTCCAGAGAGCGCGGATCACNTTGTTGACGTGGCAAGAAAGGAATTGGGTCGCTTGGACGTACTGGTCAACAACGCCGGCGTGACTCGGCCTGCAATGGNCCACCGCATGACGGACGAAGCCTGGAAGTTCGTTATCGACGTTGCGCTTACGGGAACCTTCAATATGTGCCGGTCGGCATTCAGCCTGTTGCGGAGCGCGGACGACGGCCTTGACTGGCCCAATAAGAAGGTAATAAATCTGTCGTCGATAAACGGGATCTATGGAGTTGCAGCGAATGCCAACTATTCAGCAGCGAAAGCAGGAGTCAATGGGCTGACCCGGGCCCTGTCACGCGAATGGGCGCCCTACGGGATCAACGTCAANGCAATAGCTCCTGGCTACATCTCCGGGACCCGGATGACCTCCGCCCAGGAGGATGGTGGAGATGTTGGTCTTCCGGTCGAAGTGATTCGATCCATCGAGGCGACGATACCCATCGGGCGTGCCGGGGTTCCGGAGGATGTCGCCGGTGTCTGTTCGTGGCTTGCCTCACCCGACAGCGACTACGTGTGTGGCCAGATCATTGAGGTGCATGGCGGCATGGAGATCATCAAGGTGACTGACTGATGCCCGAAGAAAAGCTGACATCGTTGGCGGAAGCCATAGGGATGGTTCCTGACGGTGCAACTGTGGCAATCCAGAACATGGCCACGCAATCGGCACCGATGGCATCCGTCCGTGAACTCATTCGGCAGGGGCGTACTGGACTGGAAGTCGTCGCCCTAGTCGGCGGTATCCCAATCGACCTCATGGCCGCNGCCGGNTCTATGGACAGATTCACGGGTGCTGCCGTATCNATGGAGCAGTTCGGCCTCTGTCAGGCGTACAGGAGCGCGGTGGAGTCGGGACAGATCGTCGTTCAAGAACTCTCGGAAACCGCCCTTCTCGCTCGGCTAGGAGCAGGGGCACGCAACCTTCCGTTCCTCCCGACCCGAGGCCTGATTGGAACAGATCTCATCGCGATCAACCCGAACCTCGTCATGGTGCCGGATCCGTTTGGAGGGCGGGAGGTCGTGGCCTGCAGATCGCTGATCCCGGATGTAGCTCTAGTCCACTGCCATCGTGCCGACCGGTTCGGGAACCTTCAGATGGAACCCACAGCGGTCTGGCCAGACATTGGGATTATGCCGAAGGCGGCCAAGAAGGTAATTGCAACGGTAGAGGAGATCGTCGACACAGAGGTACTGCGAAGCAGTCCGGAGAGGACAGTTCTTCCCGGATTCATGGTTGACGCTGTCGTAGAGGTTCCCTTCGGTGCTCATCCGACATCTTTCAATCCTCGCTACGGCTATGACACGGCCTTTCATCGTGGGTGGATCGCTGTCTCCCGTGACCACGAGGGAGCTCGGGCCTGGATGCAACGGTACGTCTACGAACCGGCCACTCAGGAGGACTATCTCGATCGAGTGGGCGGGACTGGTCGGCTTGAGGAACTGAGGCGCTGGGAAATTACGGAATGACCGAAGATCTCTCGACAGACTGGACTGTCGACGAATTGATGATCACCTCGCTGGCGTCCAACCTCGAGAACGGGGATCAGGCATGCAATGGAATGGCCTCATTCATCCCCGTGGCAGCGTTTCAGTTAGCTCGGATGACGCACGCGCCCGACCTGGTCTGGCTGGCTGGCGCTGTGGGCCTTGAGGCGCTACCGAAGCGAATCCCTGCTTCGACGCTTGAAGCACCCCTCTGGGGGGATTCGATCATGTATATCGAGCAATTCAGCACTTTCTGGGACATCGCACTCAACGGAAGGTGGCTGAAGACGTTTTGTGTTGGAGCCGCGCAACTGGATCGTTTCGGAAACGGAAACAACTCGGTGATCGGTGATGACTATCACGCACCAAAAGTTCGCTTGCCGGGGACAGCCGGTCTTGGTGACATGGGATCCATCGGGAAGAAGCTCATCTATTGGAACCCGAATCACAACCCGAGGTCTCTAGTTGAGAAGGTGGACTTCATTTCGTGTGCCGGATGGCTAGGAGGCGGCTCGCAGCGAGAAGACATGGGACTCGTTGGTGGTCCAGAACTAGTCATCACAAATCTCTGTGTTCTTGATTTTGAACCTGTTTCAAAGCACATGCGCATCAAGACAATTCATCCAGGGGTCACAGCTGAAGACATCCAGGACTCAACGGGCTTTGAATTGCTGATGGAAGAAACTGGGGTACCGGAGACCGCGGTGCCGACCGTGGAGCAGGTTCGCCTTATCCGTGAGGTAATAGATCCCGACGGCATGCGGTTCCGTGAGTTTGGGCGCTAACACCAAGAAATGGTGAAATACCCGGTAGGACGGACCGAGTCGGTGGCAGTTGGCATAGAAGTGCTGGTGAGACTTAAATGCCGGTGAGCAGCATGACCGAAACCTTCGGAAACGTGGTCGAGCGTTACTTCGCTGCGCTCAACGATGAGAACTACGAAGCCCTCAAGGAAGTGTTCCATCCGGATGTTGTGCTTCGTCCGCCTGGCACAGATGCGCGCATTGGCCACGACGAGGTAATTCAGTTCTTCCACAAGGTGTTCAAGAAGTTCCCGCATCACGTTGACACTCCGCAGCGCGTCCTGGTCGACGGCAGTTGTGTGGTCGTCGAGATCGGTTTCAATGGAATCGCGAGCAACGACCAAAAGGTGTCCTTTGCCGCTGTTGACATCTTCGAGATCAACGACGGTCAGATTGTCAGCCTCTCGCAGTGGTTCGACACTGCGGAGATAGCCCGACAGGTGGGGGGTTAGGGATGAGTTGGTGTGAGGCGACTACTTTTGGCGATCTACTCGTCCGGGCAGCCGAAAAGTACGGTGCCAATGAAGCCGTCGTAGTCCAGGACGAACGGCGTTCTTTCGAAGGCCTCCTAGCGGCTGCGCTTCAGGCAGGGCGTTCCCTCCTCGGGCTCGGCGTAAGTCGGGGTGATGCTGTCGGCATCCTCATGCCTAACTGCATGGATTTTGTTGAAGTGATGTTCGGAGGAGCTTTAATAGGAGCCCGGATAGTTCCCATCAACGCCCGTTATAAAGACCGGGAGCTCGGGTACCTGTTCGAGAATGCAGACCTAACCGTCCTTCTAACAAGCGACCTCGTCGACCAGCACACCGATTACGTCGAAATCCTCGATTCGTGCTTGCCCGGGCTTTCAGCAACATCAGATCCAACCGCTCTTGGGTTGGACCTGGCCCCGAAGTTGAGGAGCGTTGTGATGCTGGGAAACTCGTCTCCACCAGGGACGGTTGATCGCGAACACTTCGAGTCGTTAGCTGAAGAAGCCACCGATGGTGATGTTCACCGATTGCGAACCCGGATCGCTATCCGCGACATCGCCATGATGATGTACACCTCGGGGACGACTGCTGACCCCAAGGGCTGTCCAACCACGCACGAAGCCTTGGTGCGCACAGCGGTAACGGGTTGCAGAAACTGCTTCGAGTTGACTACAGAAGATCGGTTCTGGGATCCGCTTCCCCTCTTTCACATGAGTGCCGTCTTTCCTCTCATTGGTTGTCTAGACGCCGGATCGACTTACATCACGCTGACCCACATGGACCCTGAGGCCGCCATCCGACAGTTGCGTGAAGAGGCGTGCACCTTTTCATTTTCCACGTTTCCCACCGTCACTAATGCGATCCTCGACCATCCGGACTGGGATTCAAGGGAGTTCGCCCGGATTCGGGCATGGAACAACGTCTCGTCGCCTGATGGGCTGCGCGAACTGCATAAGAGGCTTCCTGATTCCCGCCACCTCAACGCCTACGGGTGCACCGAGATTGGAGGTGTGGCGTGCTTCACCCGGCCCGACGATCCGCCCGAGACGTGGGCCACGACTTCCGGTCGTCCCTTCGATGGGATCGAGATAGAGGTACGCGACCTTGAAACCGGCCAACCAGTAGGGCCAGGTGAGCGGGGGTCGATCTGGTCCAGGGGCTACAACCTGTTTGAGGGCTACTACAAGGATGCGGCTAAGAACGCAGAGTCTTTCGACGACGACGGTTGGTTTTGCACCGGCGACATTGGCGCAATAGATCCGGAGGGTCGAGTCTCCTACTTGGGCAGGGTCAAGGACATGCTCAAGGTGGGGGGGGAGAATGTCGCTGCGGTCGAAATCGAGTCATTGCTGCAAACCCACCCTTCTGTGAGCATTGCCCAGGTCATTGCCGTGCCAGACGCTAGATACGTTGAAGTTCCAGCCGCATATATCGAGCTTCGACCAGGTTGCGAAACCACGGAGAGGGAACTCACCGATTATTGCGAGGGGAAGATCGCAAGATTCAAGATCCCCCGCTATGTCCGTTTCATTGCTGCGAGCGAGTGGCCGATGTCGGCGACGAAGATACAGAAATTCCGGCTCCAAGAACGATTCGCAGAAGAAGCGCAATAGGACGAGTCCTGTCGACTCGAGGTTGCAGGCTTGGTCAGGCTATTCCATCGTGACGGGTACTCGTTTGTGCGACCTGGTTGAGCGAACGATTCGGTTGGGTGAGCTAGTCCTAGTCCCGTGTTCCTTGATCAAGCTTCACGACATGAATCTCTTTAGCCAAGAGGTCGACCCTTCCGAAGGCGATGCCCGCCAGCGCCAATTCTGCCCGGGCCCTATTCACCGAACTGAGGTGGCCTTGGGCTCGGTCTAGGTCCGGGAACCACGACATCAGAACTACGTCGAAAACCGCTGGTGGCTGCCCCACGTGTGCCTCATGGTCCGTGACTAGGACACGTTGAGCGAGCGGCCCGTCTTCAGCAACGGCGTCCGTCACCTCGCTGCACATGGTCGATATAAGTAGTTGCTTCTCTGCGGCGGGATGGCAACGCAAGGCAGTGATGACCTTGACAGACGAACTCGGCAGAATGGGAAGGTCCCCAATCGTGAGCTGCTGGCGCACCAGAGCGAGCGAGAAGCGCGACTTGTCGATGAACGCGTCTTCGTCCTGTCGGACAGAATCAAGGTACTGCTGGGAGGAGAACCCCTCGTTCATTGATTCGAGATTCTCAAAAACCAACTCGGAGCAGGCATCGAAGCCCGGGTATGGAAGCAGCGGCTTCCCGCCGACTAGGACAGAGTGGTTCTGCGTGTAGCCCAACAACCCCGGGATAGCTCCTGCCGCGTCCGCATGGGATGTCATCCAGTGGTGCTGGAAATCCTCGAAACTTGATCCCGGAAGACGCGGAGCCATACCGAATCTGATGATCATTGGTCCCTCTCAAAGTCGAATACCTTGGGACGATTCAAAGTACCGTCCTTCAGCCAATTCCCCGAGGCGCGACGACAACAAGCCCATTCTCACAGTAACACTCGCCTCACGTTTATTGACCAACCGGTGGTTTGATGACTAGGTTGGGAGTTCGCCTTTGCGGGAGTTGCTCAATAGGTAGTCGAGAATCGTGTATTCCGCTGGACACTGATGACGACTAGGCAAGTCCACCGCAGCCTAGAAACAGGGAAAGCGAAGGAATGGATAAGCGGGCGAGCCTAGAGCAGGTAGTCGAGGGCATCCCTGATGGCACAACGATCGGCCTTGGTGGGCTGTCTATGAATAGTGCCCCGATGGCCTATGTGAGAGAAATCGTCCGTCAAGAAAAGCGAGATTTGACGATTGTGGCGATTGTGGCCGGCATGTCTGTCGATTGGCTGATTGCTGGTGGTTGCGTCAAGAAAGTTATCTCTGGCTTGGTTAGTTTCGAAGGCCTGGGCCTTGCGCCCTCATTCCGGACGGGTGTTCAGTCTGGATTGGTCGAGATCGAAGAGTATTCAGAGGACCTCCTGATATGCCGACTAAGGGCCCAGGCGTGGAATCTTCCATTCATCCCGACAAAGGCTGGCCTTGGCACAGACTTGATCTCCCTGCATGAGGAGACCGGGACGATTCGTGCCGAAGTCGACGAGGTTACCGGCGAGCATTACGTGGCTTGTACCCGACTTCCCGTAGACGTGGCTCTTGTGCATGCCCATTCTGCGGACGAACTCGGAAATGTTCGCGTCGATCCGAAGCTGATTTGGATGGACAACGAAATAGTCAATGCTGCGGAGAGAACGTTCGTGTCTGTAGAGCGCTATGTAGAGCACACAGAGGTGACCGCAGAGCCTCACAGGACCACGTACCCGCATTTCATGGTAAGCGGTGTTTCCCTAGCCGAGTTAGGCGCCTACCCGTGCTCCTGTTTTCCGGAATACGGCCACCACACCGGGTTCTTCCAGTCCTACTCGTCCGCTGCATCTGATCCGAAGGAGTTCGCAACGTTCTTTGCCGACCGCGTGTTGGGACCCGAGACCTGGGAGGACTTCATCCAATCCAATGGTGGCGATGAGATGATCGCGGCTATAAGGAGGCCGTCGGTATGACACCTGAGGTTGAAGGATATGGATGCACGATCGACGAACTCATGGTGGTGGCCTTCAGTAGGGCAATGGACAACGACACTCGTGCATTCAACGGTGCTGTTTCCTTTATCCCGGTGTGTGGCTACCTCTTGGCCCGACGCACACACGCTCCGAATCTGGTTTGGGCGGCCTCTTCTATAGCTATCGATGCGAGCCCGGCAAGTATCCCGGAATCCACCCTGTCGGACGCCCTTTGGGATGGTGCGTCGATGCTGTCTACAAGCCCCTACGACTTCTGGTCGTATGCGTCGGGCGCGAGGTACAACACTTTTGCCTTCCGGGGCGCACAGATGGATGGGTGGGGAAATGTGAACAACACGGTCATCGGCTCCTACGACTCGCCGAAAGTACGTCTTCCGGGGGGTGGAGGCATGGCCGACCTGGGATCC